>JANQOT010000247.1 GCA_028285655.1 Gammaproteobacteria bacterium | reverse complement strand
GATTGCAAAGCGGACACAGTACTTGATCTAGAATGCCGGTCGGATTCAACAACTAGTACAGAATACATAGAACTGTAATATTTATTATTTGTAGCTTCTGCTATAACTATTACAGTTAAATGTTACACAATCGTTAAATTAGCCGCGTTTAGTAGGTGATTAGGCCTTTAATCATTAAATTGTAATATCAATATATCATGCTTCGAGAGTGTCACGAGAATCGGAAACCGTATAAAAACTTGCAGTAGTCGATTAATTGCCCATATCGATTGGATAGAAAATAAGGTTTTCAATTACAACTATATGAAATATTTATTAAATGGTTTATTGTTCATTTACATAAAGCATTTTTGATTGATAACATTTAATGTGTTGGCTATTTTATTTATTCAATGTACCGAACTTTAAGAGTATGAAACTGCTAAACA
This sequence comes from Gammaproteobacteria bacterium, assembly GCA_028285655.1. Lineage (GTDB taxonomy): Bacteria > Pseudomonadota > Gammaproteobacteria > UBA4575 > UBA4575 > JANQOT01. The sequence goes on along the minus strand of JANQOT010000247.1, from coordinate 2,969 downwards.
GAAAAATAAGGCCAATTAAGACAGATAAAAGCGAAAGTATTGATAAAGAAAATAAATACACACGGGAGTATGTAATTCTTGGAACCCTGTTTATTTTTAGTTTTGTTGTCAGCTTGTTAGTAATGCGGCCAAATGAGGTGAATATTTTAGCTGCAACAGAAAATCAAAATCCAGTATCTACCTCAGAGATGATAATAAATAAAAAAGTTGATCCCATTTCGATAAAAATATTAGTAGAAGATAAAATCACATCTTTGAATGAGATAAAGACTGTTGTTGCGAGCAGAGAGAAGTCTTATAGCAAAGATAATGAATCACGACAGTCCGCGCGCCTGGAATTTCGAAACGAAGAATCGCTGATTGATAAAAGCAGAAACAGTGGCAATCTGTTTAGTGGCAATGAGCGCTTATATAGAAATACGGAATCTATCTCCCGTGCCAAAAATAACGATATTTCAGTAAAAAGAAGCGCTACTGTCAAACATGCAGCGAATTCTTCTAGAGCTAATGACAATTTGTCAGTAAGAAATACGGTGGCGTCTGTATCTTCCAACACCAGTTCATCTCAATCCAATAACATCAATCGCTTTGTCGGAGAAGACAATGGCGTTAGTAATTTTGTGCCGCCTACATCTCAGAGTAGTACAGATAGTGGATTAAATATAAATAAAGGGAGTGTAAATTATTCCGGTCCTGTCTACGGTGTATACGCATCTACTGAGTATAGCTCTTTTGCGCAGTATACTTCCGCAAGAAACTCTGCAAAAGCCGCTAGAGGTTCGAACTTTTAAAACCAAAGATAGATAGAGTGAATATAATGTTTAACGGATTGATTAGAAGCACAGGTATTATAGTAACTTTAATAATTTCAAGCGCATGCTCTTCGCCTACAAGCAATAATGAAGTTGTGAATAATTCAAATTTTGCGCTATACGAACAAGCGTTGATTGAAAGGTATCCTCTAGATACGCCATGGCCGTCGATTTCTGAATCGCTTATGTCTGAAGGGGTGGAGTTCAGGTTGCATAGCGATCAATTCTGCACTTTTGGCGATAAAAAGTGGGTAACACCCAGAGTGAAAATGAATAAGGGTTACTGCATATTATCCAAGTTTGATGCCCAAGAAATTACGGAAAATTTGGATCAGCCGGTATACGCGTATTTTATTGTCTCATACGGTAACGATAATAAGTTAGTTGATATACAGGTGAAGCAAACAATCTATTAAGAAAAAGCCAAAACAACCGGCAATAATTCGTAATATAGACCTATCACCATATCAATTAAATGGAAACTTAATAACGCAAGTTAAACTAGTTCCTACAGTTTTAAAATTAACTCACGCGTACCTGCCAAATTGCGTGTCTGTAAACAGTTGAATGTTATTCAATTTATTCATTGTGATGACATTTAAGTTTAATAAAAACTTCATACGCCATTCATCAAAAATACATTCATCTTTCCTTAAATAGGCTTCGTTTTCGTAACGGGGAAATTACGAGCAAGGATAGGGAGAGAGCTTAAGCGAAATACGTACTAAGGAATATCTACTGCGCAATGGAATTACTGTCGGTAGGTAAATAGTAGTCAAGGATTATGCGCAACTGGGCATTTTTACATGCCGAAAATGAACCAGCTGTACAAACATAGTTTCCTCAAAAACAAAATTTAAATATTTAAATAATTGGAGGCTTTACATGAAGCTTAGTAAGCTTTTTGGCGCTGCAGCGATTTTAGGATTGCTTCTTATATCTGCAAACGCGCAAGCTGTGTATGTAGACGGTAATACGGGTAGCAGTACATTGGTATTAACTCTTTGGGATCAAACCAGCGGTGCCGAGAGTTCAATATCGATCGATACCGGCCTTACCTTAGACCAAGTACTTGGCGGTACATCTGCCAGCGGTACGGTCGCAGGCATTGGGAGCCTGAATACAGCCAACACAGTGTTTAACTTAGGTGCAGGCGATACCGACATTACCGGTAACGGGAATGAAGGCTATCGATTGCTGACTTCTGTGACCAATGGTGCATCTGTCCCGGGCGCAATGACCAACCAAGGATTAAGAGACGCTAATTCAAATCTAAATGCGTTCATCGAAACTTTGGTGACTAACCCCGGTTGTGCCGGCGCTGCAGAATGTTTTGCCGCTGATACAAGTTCCGCGTTTTATGCTGGACGTGTTGCACCTTTCCCGGGATACGGTGACGACTTCGGTGGTCAAATGCCTTTTTCAAATACCAATATGCTGGGCATGCTTGCAAATCTCGTATTGATTGAGCCGGGTACGATCACTAACCCACGTACAGGTGAGATGGAATTTTCTGATACGGCTGGCGTGTTGATCACAGCACTATCTTTACCGATCACTGCAAGCGTAGATGCTTTGGGTAATTGGTCTGTTACCGCAGTGCCGGTTCCTGCCGCTGTATGGCTGTTCTTGTCTGCGTTGGCAAGTCTGGGTGTCGTATCTAGACGGCGTCAAGCTGTGGCTGCTTAAACTCAGTTTAATTCGATTAAATTAAGGTAAATTAAAAATGAAAAACGTAAGCAAAATTTTGCGTGCGGCGACCCTGGGTGTTTCAACTCTGGCTGCTACAATGTACGCATCTCAATCGATGGCGTTACCATTGTCAGATATTCTTGATGGTTCCGACATTGAACTTCGCTTTTCAGGTGCAACTGCTCCTGACGAGTTTATTTTTGGATTTTTCACCAACCCTGCTGCTGCTGGCGGTCCTTGCGTAGACGGTACTTTAGACGTTTATGAAGGTGACGTAGCCGGAACCGACAACCGTGCGTACTTTTGTACCAGTAACGGGTCTTCTATCGGAACTGCTGGTCAAGAGATTTTGGTATTAAAATCTTCCAAAGGTTCTGGTGACGGTGTATTACCGGTAGCGGATCCTGGCACGACCACAAACTTTTTGAATATGCCGCAATTAGCAACTGATGATGCGGCCGGTGG
>JANQOT010000188.1 GCA_028285655.1 Gammaproteobacteria bacterium | reverse complement strand
TGGGTGAAATCGAACGTTTACACCCGGCCGAAATTATCATGCAGGACGGTGAAGAAATAACAATTCCCGACCGATTGTTGCAGCCCCTGCAACCCTGGTTGTTTGAACAGGAAAGTGCAAACCGCCTGTTAGTCGAGCAATTTCATACCAAAGATTTAAGCGGCTTTGGTTGCGAAGAAATGCCACTGGCTGTTTGTGCCGCAGGCGCACTACTGCAGTATATAAAAGATACACAGCGCAAAGCACTGCCGCACATCACCGGACTGCGCGTTCAACACAACGACGACACAATCATAATCGATGCAGTCAGCCGCAAAAATCTTGAAATCGATCAGTCTATCGACGGCAATCCGCAGCATTGCTTGACCGGAGTAATCGATCAGACCAAAACCGCCATGGGGGCACGTTGTCTGCGCCGCTGGATTGGACAACCCAGTTTAAATTTTGCAGAACTGAATTTTCGCTACCAGGCGGTGGATGAATTAATTCACAACAAATCTTTTACCGAATTACAGCCATTGTTAAAATCGATTGCCGATATCGAACGCATACGTGCTCGTATTGCAATTTTGACCGCGCGACCGCGCGACCTGAGTGCCTGTCGCGATTCGCTTCATCAATTACCCGCTATACAGCAAATCATTTGCGAACATGCCAGTTCGCGCATCAATGCATTATGCGAACAATTAAATACACCTTTCGAGCTGACGGACCTGCTTGACAAAACAATTGCAGAAGAACCTTCTGTTTCGCTCAAGGACGGCGGCGTCATCGCGCAAGGATTTGATGCAGAGCTGGATGAACTACGCACACTACACAGTAATGCAGACGATTTTTTGATGCAGATGGAACAACGCGAACAACAACAGTCGGGCATTCAAACATTAAAAGTAGCCTACAACCGCGTGCATGGTTATTACATCGAAGTCAGCAAAGCACAGGCGGAACACGTTCCGCAACATTACACACGCCGACAAACGCTCAAGAATGCAGAACGCTACATCACCGCGGAGCTGAAAGAATTTGAAGATAAAATTCTAAGCGCCAAAGAACGCGCATTAAATCGTGAAAAATTTTTATACGAACAACTTTTACAATCGCTACTGGATCATCTCGACGCACTGCAAACCATTGCCAATGCCGTCGCCGAACTGGATGTGCTGGTTTGTTTCGCCCAAGTCGCACTGGACCATGATTACGTAAAGCCCACCTTAAGCGAAGAAATCGGCATTCACGTCGAACAGGGCCGTCATCCGGTGGTGGAACGCATTCAACCCAACCCGTTTGTTCCCAATGACATCGATTTGTCTCCGGATTCCAGACTATTGCTGATTACAGGACCCAATATGGGCGGCAAATCCACCTATATGCGTCAAACTGCGTTGATAACCATCCTCGCATTTGCCGGTTGTTTTGTACCGGCACGCGCTGCGACACTGGGCCCGGTCGATCGAATTTTTACCCGTGTCGGCGCCTCGGATGATTTAAGCACCGGTCGTTCGACATTTATGGTGGAAATGACCGAAGCCGCCAATATTTTAAATAACGCGACTGAGCGCAGCTTGGTATTAATGGATGAAATCGGTCGCGGCACCAGTACTTTTGACGGCTTGTCGCTGGCCTGGGCGTGCGCAAAACATTTGGCGACGTGCAATAAAGCACTAACGACTTTTGCTACGCATTATTTCGAACTTACAACGCTGGCGGATGAACTGGAAGGCGCTACCAATGTTCACATCGATGCAGTGGAACATGACGACGAAATAATATTCCTGCACAATGTAAAACCAGGGCCTGCCAACCAAAGTTACGGCCTGCAAGTTGCCCAACTTGCGGGGGTACCACGCGCAGTTATCAAAACCGCAAAAAAGCGGTTATCGTTACTGGAACAACATGCGCATAAAACAGACGCTATGCAAACCGAAATGCCCTTAATCGTCGAAATTGAACCCGATCATCCTGCAATCGAAATGCTTGCGACAATTGATCCGGATGAACTCACACCAAAACAGGCACTGGAATGGCTATATAAACTGAAAAGTCAGGAAGAGTAAAAACACCAATCAAAATAAATTTGCACATGCTTTTTCAAAATTAACTTTTATTGCTTAACACCCAGATGCTTTAGTTTTTCCGGTTCTAAATAATTAGCAAGATTAGCAAATGCTGCGGCTACTTTAGGGCTGGAAAACAACTCCTGGCCGGCGACGCTCCCCAGCACTTCAAAACTATTCTCAATGACTCTGTCGCCTTCGTAGTTGTACGCCTTTTCAGCTTGTTCTTTGCAGGATTCTCCAAGCAATCTCATCACCAGCGCACCAATAATTCTGTTTTCCTCTTCCAGCGCTTCGTCTGATACCACCACCATTTCACTGACCGCAGGATGACGCGTCGCTGCCGCAAACAACCACTTCACTAGTTCAGTACGATCCTCGACCGTAGTAGATTCCACCAGACACTTCGCCAACTCATCCGTGTATGGACCGGAGTGGGCGACATTAATTGAAAGAGAAACAAACAGAAAAAACCCAATAAAAACTTTCATCCCTGACCCCGTATAAAGTATTAACTCTATAATTATACGTAAGCGCAACTCCTCATACCCTTCGGCTTGTACGCAAAAACCTACCTGTTATACGAAAATCAATCGAGTCTGACCCCATTGATTTCCGAAAGTTAAAGAGACGAATTGGTACATGTTGAGAAAAATATTATTAATGAAACATGTACGCCTCATCCATGAGGCGTTCTCTAATTCGTACATCCATGTACTCGCCCGTCTCCACGGGAATTACGAGAAGACTACTCCTCCAACAAAGACCTCAACCCCAAATGCAAATCCACCTCAGCCCTAAACCCCAACTCACTATTCAAACAATCCACCGCCGCAGCCGAATGTACAATATCCCCTTCTCTTGGCGGATCAAATTTCTTTTCTGCTTTCCAGCCGCAGAGTTCTTCCAGCACTTCGATTAGTTGTAATA
>JANQOT010000236.1 GCA_028285655.1 Gammaproteobacteria bacterium | reverse complement strand
CTAACGATTTACCCAAGTGGTTATGGCTATGGTTGCCGCTGGCAGTGGCGTTGTTTCCATATGTTGCGCGTATTATAAATCCCGACACCGACCGATTTGTATTTGGCGAGCAGGGTATTATCGAAAACTACACTTTTGTGGTTTTGTTTATTGCGATCGTGCTGGGGATTCGTACCATTTTGCGCATGCAGTCCTTTCGGTTTCCGTTCTTTCGTTTCTGGATGGCGTTACTGGTGCTGGGTTGCATTTATTATGCGGGCGAAGAAATCAGTTGGGGGCAACACTGGTTTGGCTGGGGAACTCCGGAAAGCTGGCAAAGTGTAAACGACCAGGGCGAAACCAATTTACATAATACCAGTGCCTTGCTGGATCAAGTGCCGCGAAACTTGCTAACGATTGCCGCGGTAGTGGGCGGAATTCTGGTGCCGTTGTTTTTAATATTGCGAAAACGAGTATTGCAACAGAACGGCTTCTTTTATTGGCTATGGCCGACGTATGTAAACATTCCGACCTGTTTTTTGGCGATAGCGGTCAGCCTGCATGAAAAAGCGTACAAATTATTCGATACCACAGTACCATTTTTGCTGGATATTCGCGCAGGGGAAACCAAAGAGTGTTTGTTGGCGATGTTTTTGTTTATGTATATTGCTTCTTTTAACAAGCGCTTGTCATCTTCGTTCAAGCGCTAAACACCGCGTGCTTATAATACTCATCGTCATTCCCGCGCAGGCGGGAATCCAGTAGATAAGTTGCGTATTGGGCATGCCAGTCAATATGTATCGCTGCGCGATAGATTTCTACTGGATCCCCGTCTCCACGGGGATGACATTGTAGAGGTTGCTAATATTGCTGGTACGATTTTTCCTCTACCAAAGCGGAGCCGGAGCGTACATTAATTTCTTTTTTTAACGCCGCGCGCAAATCGTTTTGTTTATAAACTGATCTCGCGAGATCGATAAATTCCTGGTCAAAGGAATCGGCGGACTCTTTTTCGCGAATTTTATCTTCAATGTCCCACAGTGCGGAATTAACGGTCTTTAATTTTTCGCACAAGTCCTCCAGATCCGTGGCTGGATTCCGTGTGCTTGTCCAGATAGATTCCAGTTCCGTCAGCTCACGATTTATATTTTTCAGTTTTTGCGGTTCGGTAATTTTTTCCTGCTTGATTTTGAGGATGCTGATTTTATCGAGTAACTCGCCAACCGATGTGGGAACTAGTGGTTGCTGCAAAAGAATCTCCTTAGCCGTTTTGATTTTGCATGAATTGATCGAGCTTGATTATAACGTCATTTGCAGTAATTAAATCCATAATTCCTGCTCGCTCAATTTTAGTTCCCCATTTCAGCTCATCCAGTGTTTTTCCAAACGCTAATTGAGCGGCTTCAGCGTACTTGTCTACACAATGCTTTTGGCTTAAATAAGGGCCACTACGTTTACTGTTGCTGGCGGCATGCAGGCCGATGACCGGAGTATTCACGCAGGTGGCAATATGCGCAGGTCCCGAATCCGGAGACACTAGAAGGGTGACGCGTTGAATAATCGCCAGTAGTTGTTTGAGTGTATCT
>JANQOT010000235.1 GCA_028285655.1 Gammaproteobacteria bacterium | reverse complement strand
AGTTTGTTCGGCAGAATCTGCGGTTTCGGATTCCGGTTCGGCCAAAACAACGCAGAGCCATACAGCTAAAAGTATAAACACGGCTGATTTAATAATATTTCTTTTCATACAGGTACTTCTTATTGTTACTCTGCGTAGCGCGCGATTCGAAAACCGACATCCACGCGCGGTTTTTCACGATAATCGCGGTAAGCGAGGCGCGTGTTGCTCAACGTGCCGCGTAACCAGGATGCTCCGCGTACAACATGGTGCTTGCCTGATGTAGGACCGGTGGGATCCACAGAAACTTGCGACCTCGGAGTGGAGTAAATCGTGTAATAGTCATGCATCCACTCTGCCACGTTTCCGCCGATATCGTAAAGCCCGAATTTATTGCTGCCGTAGCTGCCGACCGGAGCCGGCCCGGCAAAACCGTCGTCTACATTAGGGATGGTTAATCCGACAATCTGCTTGGCCTGCTCATCTGCGTAATTGCCGTTTACTGAAACGGGCGGGTATCGGTCTCCCCAGGCATATCGTAATAAAGAACCATCGGCTTGTACGCGGGCAACGCGAGCCCATTCGGCTTCGGTTACCAGCCGATACCCTGTCAACAATGGTGTGTTTGCAATCAGTCCCCCATCGGCTTCGCGGTAGCTTAAGGGTAAATCTTCCTGTTTACTTAACCAGTTGCAGTAACGTGCGGCCTGTTCCCAGCTGATGTTGCTTACCGGCTGCCTGGCGGCTGTTAAATCGATTCCGCTAAAGCTTCCGGAACTGTGTTCTGGATCAAAGCGTGCATATTCTTCATTACTGACCTCATGGGTTCCGATGTAAAACCTGCGTTGCAGTTTAATGTCGCGCAGTACTTCGTTGGCTCTGCGACCTTGTTCGCGACGCGAAGCGCCCATGGTAAATGTAATCGGTTCAATCAACCGTAGCTGTTGACCCTGGCTGTTGGTAATGCTGCTTGCTAAATTGGCAGGTAAGCTTTTTCTTAATGCCAGTGTTATTTTTTTGTGGATCGGCTGTCCGGCTTGCGGCGTAATGTTTAGTACATGCGGCTGGTAACCGCTGTCTTTAACTTCGATGGTATGGTTTGTCGTGGTTAAGGACAGCGTTTGATCTCCCCGCCCAAATACTTTGCCGTTCAACCACACCGTCGCGGTATTGGGAATGACTTCCAGGTGAACGCTGGCCAGAATCGGTTTCAACCCGGTTGTAATAGTTTTACTTTCGCCGGTCGCCAATCGCGCGGATCGCGACAGATCACGGTAGCCGGGTTTGCTTAATCGAATTCGATAGTCGACATTGGGTAGCGCGGCGACTGTAAGCGGCGTGGTGCCGCGTTGCTGCTCATCAATATATACAACAGCGCCGCTGGGTTGCGATTTGACAATTAAATAACTGGGCTCTCGATCCAGTTCAATGATGCCCAGATCCAGCGCTTGATTCGGTAATACCACAAAATCGGCAATGTGCGCGGCAAAGTCGGGATGAACAAGCTCCATATGATGCGTGCCGGCATCCAGTTCCGCCTTTAACGGAGTGGCGCCGTATAACTCTCCGTTGAACCAGACTTTTGCCTTGCCGGGTTTTGAATTCAATGAAACCGTTGCCCAGCCGGGAACCATTGCAAATGAAAATTCCTGCTGTTGTCCTGCTCCCGCGACCTGCAACTCGGACCATAGCGGCTGGTAGCGGTAGCGTTGTAATTCAATAGTATGGGTGCCTGCGTCCAGCGCTATATCGGACAATGGCGTGACACCGACATAACGTCGATTAATGTATACGCGTGCACGTGCGGGCGGATCGACCGTCACCGAAACCAGTCCCGGTTTTTTTCGCAAGGTGCGTTTCACGTTGTAAGACGACAGCATACCGATACGTAGCGTCTCCTGCAGCGGATAGTAACCCTCTTTTTCGGCGACTAGTTGATACTCTCCGGGTTGCGCAAGAAAGCGGTCGCGCAATTTCACGGCAATCGATCCCTGTTGAAGTTCAAGCGTATCAGGAGTAGGGGATATTTCGACGACAATAGTTTTAGCGCTGACGACAAACCATAAAACTATTATTAAAGAAACGGTCAGCAGAATCAGAAAGCCTCGAATGATCTGTTTTTTGCTAATTGCGGAAGTATTCTCCGTTTGATCGATCTCGATATCGATGGGCTCGACAATTTCTCTGTGCCGTGACTCGTGCGAAGGCGGTGTGTTTTTATCCATGTTTAAATTGGTTCTTCGCAGCGGATGGTTAAAACTGTATTTTTGCTTTCAGGTGTCACCTGAATGGTTGTTCGAACGTCGCGGTATCCAACGCGCGAACCGACAATCGTATAGGGTCCCGGACGCAGTTGCAGCTCCCTGCGGCTAAAAGTTCCGAGTCGTGCGACTTTATACACAATAACTTCGGTTTGGTTGTCGGATTCCAGAATAATCGGGATGGGTGTGGTCGCGACTCGCACCAGTTGCTGTAATTGTTCTGCGCGTTGTTCAATCATGACTCCCGGTGCATTTAGTTTCGCAGCATCGGCCAGTACCTGTTCGGCTTGTGCAAGTACCTTCTTCTGGTGCAGCCGCTGCGCGGCTTCGAGCGATTGTTGTAATTGTTTAAGAATTTCGGCTTTACTGGTATTTTCGCGTAATTTTTGTTTTGCAATACTATGCGAGCCGTCGAGCTGTATGATTTTTTCGTAGCTGGTGGCGGCCTGCTGCCATTGTTCCAGTTGCTCGAAATGCGCAGCCTCGAACAACAGATTTTCAATTTTTTCATTTCGAACTGCAATCGCGACTTTGTTTAATCCGATAGTCGCTTCTTTCGCTTTAGGTAAAATTTCTTTGGCGGCATTAAAGGCCGCGCGAGCATCTGCATATTGGCCGTTTTGCAGGGCGCGATATCCGCTGGCAATCAATTGATCAAATTCCTGCCGAATGAGTTTAGTGTTTACACGCTGCAATGCCGATTTGGCTTGATCCGAAAGCGGGTCGAGCTGAACCGCTTCCTGATAGGTGGTTTTGGCCTGTTGCAATTGTCCATGGGATTCAAAGCTGCTGCCACGTTGTAATAATGTGAAAAGTTGCTCAATGGTTTGTGCGCGCTGTAAGCCGTTTTTAACCCGGATATCGTTGGGCGCAATAGCGCCGGCCAGTTCGAACTGCTGTATCGCCGTAAGTTGATCGCCCTGGGTTAATGCCTGTTCTCCGCGAGAAATTGCCTGTTCCAGTGTCGGTTGAATGCGGTCTTGTAACTCCTGTAATTGGTCAATTGCAGTTTGAAACGCTGCGACCGCCTGCTGAAATTGTTTGCGGCGAAAATATTCGTCGCCGATGCGGCCTTGCTCGGACGCCTGAGCATATTCTTCGGCTGCCCATTTTTTTATCGCGTGTTTTTCCAGTACAGATTCAAGTTCAATAATGCGCGTTAATAATTGTTCGGCTTGGATTTTTGCCTGCTGTTGTGCGGCATCGTCTATGGGTGGTGGTGCCGGTTCGATCGGTTCGATGGGCTTCGGTGCGCTGGCTTGTTCCTTGTTATCCGGCTTTGATACAGGCGGGGTGGCAACAGTACTCTCTACCGATGTGTCTGAGGGTTCCGGTTCAATGGTTTTCGGCAGGAAAAAAATTACATACAGCGCCAGCGCAAGTAAAATAAAAAATCCCGACCATAACCAGGTCGATGCGTTTAAGCGTCGCGCGTCGGATGTGGCAGTTGCTTTTTTCGGTTGCGACGCGGTACTGACTTCGACCGCCTCAATAACATCTTTATGGCTGGAAGATTCCGAGTCAGGCATGGGCTAAAGAGTAACGAATGTAAAATCGTCGATTTAGACAATAGTTTATGCGTCGCTGAAGGGTTCGTCATCCGCTTCAGCAGGTAATCCGATGTCTTGTTCGTAAATTTCTATTAGCAGTGTGCGCCACTGAATATACTGTTCGTCCAGCGTGCCGGTAAGTTCTAAAGCTTCACCATCTACTTCGACTACCAGGGGTTCTACATCTGCTTGCAGCGATTCACTAAGCTCGACGATCGCTTCTTTGTGGATAACCGCTTCCTCTGCTGCATTGGCGCCGTCCTGGTAAAGTGCAACTCCTGCAACGACCAGACCGGGAGATCCGCCTTCGCCCAGTACTGCCATTAAAATACTACCCACAACTGCGGCGGCTCCCAGTGTTTTTTTCAGCTTTGCTTCGCGTTCCACTTTTCTTCTTTGCAATGTTTCAAGCAAATAGTATTTGCGCCAGTTGCCGTAAGTATCGTGTACCTGGTCGTAATAACTTCCGTAGTGTTCATTAATAGTATCCACCAGTAAAAATTCCCGCTCGCGAATTTTACGTATGCGCAGTAACGAAGGGTCGTCGACCGCGGGCAAACGTATAATGGTGTATTCGCCTGCCGCATTCCCGGTGACGTAGCTGCTATAAATTTCCGGCGATAAAGCGGCAGCATATTTAAGTTCGCTGGTATTGCGAATAGTCGTTAATTGTTTATCGTCGATTTTTTTACGATAGCGATATATATCGTTGGCAATCCGGTTGTACATGCCCTGATAAATTTCCGCCAAATCGCTTTGATCTTCTAATCGAGTATAGTCTCGGCGGGTTACCTGGGTGCGATAGGTATTTTCAAACCATTGCGTACCGGTAGAGTCTTTGGCGGATATTTTGAGTTTTAATTCTTCTCCAGTCGACTCAATGATTTCGCCGTGTACGATGACATCGGCAATCTCCGATTCCGCAGGCAGAACATTTATAGATCCCCAGCCACTGGTTTTTTGCATGGTTTCGCGCAAATGATAAGAAATATAACGTGCTTCAGCTTCGCGAATTTCTTTAGTAATACCGTCGTCTTCTTTTTGTTCCTCGCTGATTTCGCCGCTATCCAGAATAACAATGCCGACGTCAAGCAGGTTGCTTTCTTGCAACTGGGTTTGCTCGACTTCAATTTGCTCCTGGTTGTCGACTTTTATCGTGTTTGCAGGCGCGCAGCCGCATAAAATTAATACGAGTAGCGACAGACTGTAATTAAAGGCTACGGTACTGTTGGTGTCGAGCCAGTGCTCTGCTGATTTTTGTATTTGCGATATTCTTCCCATAGCTTTTCTTTAACTTCCGGATCTGTTTCCGCTTCAGCGGCTTCGCGTAACTGACGTGCTACTACGTCGTCATCGTCGCCGCTTGGAATTTCCGCAGTTTGAGTAGTGCTGCTGGCTTCTTCGCCTGCGTTGCCGGCTGACTGTGTGGCGCCGGCAGCAGTACCGGATTGCTGTGCGGACTCTAACTCATCTTCTGCTTCGCTACCCTGTTGACCGGTCGAACTGGCGGTTTCATTACCGCTTTCACTACCTGCTTCGCCTTCACCCTCGGCGCTTTGCTCGGATTGTCCTTCGCCTTCTCCGTCTCCATTATCTTCTCCTTCCGCGTCGAGCTCAGCATCGCTGCGCAACGCCGCTTTTTGGCGCGCATTCTCTTGTCTTTGCTGTTGTGTTTCCTCCAGTTCGCGCAGAATCTTTTCGTCAAATTCCTGCAGACTGCGCTCCAGTTCCTGCTCGCTGCCGCCGCTGCCCGCGTAGGCCGCTTCGGCTTCTTTGCTGGCATCCGCAACCGTTACCGAAGATCGATTGGTGCTAGATTCCTGAGTATTTGTGGGGTTTGAAGCACAGGCCGCTGATAAGGTGCAGCACAGCGCAAATACCCATACGCCGGGGCTTCGAACGGTTCGATGCATCCAGGGCTCAAAAAAATAGTCGAGTCGAAAGTTCAATCTTATGCCTTATTTATTCGATTAGCGAATGTGCTGACACATTATTAATAGACTAAATGCCCACCAGAAAGTTTGAAGCAGTTGCGTAATTACGCGAAAACCACCGTAAGAGGTATTTAAAACACCTTTCAGCAGCGTAAAATCTAGCGGCTATTAAAAATCGGACACCTACTAGTAAAAGGTATTACATGCGACCTGCACATTTATTTTCTGTATTGGACAAAGAATTTCACGGCGCTGCCGAAGGACAACATACTCCGGTTATGTTGTGGGGTCCTCCGGGAGTCGGCAAGTCGGAAATTGTTGCGCAGGTAGCACAACGCAATAACGTGCCAATGATCGACATCAGGCTATCGCAAATGGAACCCAGTGATTTGCGCGGTATCCCGTTTCGTGTCGACGATTCTGTCGAATGGGCAGTACCGGCGATGCTACCCAACCAGCAGCGACACGGCCCGCAAGGCATTTTGTTTTTGGATGAAATAACTTCCGCGGCGCCTAGTGTATCCGCCGCCGCATACCAACTAATTCTGGATCGACGTTTGGGCCAGTATGAAATTCCCAACGGCTGGGCTATTTTGGCCGCCGGCAACCGGCAGGGTGACCGCGGTGTTACTTATACCATGCCGGCACCGCTCGCCAATCGCTTTTCGCATTATGAAGTGGATGTAAATCTGGATGACTGGGTTGCCTGGGCGTATGCGAATGATATTGACGATCGCATTATTGCTTTTCTGCGTTTTCGCCCCGATTTATTGTTTGAATTTGATGCGGCGCAGAATCCGATGGCGTTTCCGTCACCACGTTCATGGGAGTATGCTCATCGCGCATTGCAAAAGTTTGTCGATCACGGCGATTTGTTATTAGAAACATTACAGGCATGTGTAGGTCCCGCCGCTGGCGTAGAGTTAAATGCATTTATCGCCAACCTTGACCAGATGCCAAGCATCGAAGCGATTGTTAATGGTGAAGACGTGCCGGTTCCCGGTGAAATCGATTTACAGTATGCGGTTGCATCGGCATTGGTCGGTCAGGCGATTCGTGTAAACAATCAAGACCAGGAAAATGTTTATCACGGCAATATTCTGAGTTATGCCAATAAGTTTCCGCAACGCGAGATGGGTGTCATGATGATTTCCGATATGCATCGCGCAATCGGGGAAAAAATGTTTGCTCTGCCGGAATTTTCTTCGTGGGCGGATTCAGTAGCCGATTTAATGCTGTTCGAGAATTAATATTTTGATCTTTCGCTCGCGAGTGAAAGATTTTTTCGAACCTGTAATGCAGATAGCGTTCGATGGAACAAGATAAAATACAACAAAAACTGGCTGCTGCACGTACGCGCTTGATTCTGGATAAACCTTTTCTGGGAGCACTGGTGCTGCGCATGCCGCTGGAAATGGCGGATCCTGCCTGGTGTACAACCGCCGCGACCGACGCCAAAAAAATTTACTATAACTACGAATATATTAACGAACTGCATGCGTCGGAAACTCAGTTTGTATTAGCCAAGCAAGCTTTGCATTGTGCCTTGTCGCATTTCGCTCGCCGGTCGCATCGAATCAAACACCGATGGGAACTGGCATGCGACTATGCAGTGAATCCGCTATTGGTGGAAGAAGGGTTTACGCCGCCGCCGGGAACATTGATTGAAGACAGTTTTGCGGGAATGACGGCAGAAGAAATTTATCGCTGCTTACAGGATAAGGAAGACGGTGATGTAGAAAACGCCGAAAACGAAGAGCAAGGCGATGATCAAACCACCGATCCGACGGATAGTGACAACACCTCCAAACCCGAGCAACAACAAAGGAGTGGGACCGGCAGTGAATCGGACAATGATTCTGATGGCGCACCTCGGCGTCCACC
>JANQOT010000199.1 GCA_028285655.1 Gammaproteobacteria bacterium | reverse complement strand
TCGGCGTAACGCGCACCTTCGGAGACGACAATCGCGCAGTACCCGTATTTTTTAACGCATTCTTTTACGCGCTTCATGAACGCACTTTTTCGAAACGGGACTTCCGGCAATAAAATAATATGCGGTGCATCGCCTTCTTTTTCCGCTGCCAGTCCGCCTGCCGCGGCAATCCAGCCCGCATGGCGTCCCATCACTTCCATCACAAATACCTTGGTCGAGGTTTTGGCCATCGAGGCGACGTCAAAACCCGCTTCGCGAATGGAGACGGCTACATACTTGGCCACCGAACCAAAGCCGGGACAGTTGTCGGTAATGGGTAAATCGTTGTCGACGGTTTTGGGAATGCCGATGCATTGAATCGGGTAGCCCATTGTTTTACTCAGTTGCGAAACTTTGTGCGACGTATCCTGCGAGTCGCCGCCGCCGTTGTAAAAAAAGTAGCCGATGTTATGCGCTTTGAAAACTTCTACCAGTCGTTCGTATTGCGCACGGTGTTCTTCAATGGTTTTTAATTTATAGCGGCAGGAACCAAAGGCGCCAGAAGGTGTATGGCGTAAAGCGGCAATGGAACGCGCGGATTCTTTGGAGGTGTCGATCAGGTCTTCGGTCAACGCACCGATGATGCCGTTGCGTCCGGCGTATACTTTACCGATTCTGGATTTGTTTTTGCGCGCGGTTTCGATCACACCGCAGGCGGTCGCGTTAATAACTGCAGTCACTCCGCCGGACTGCGCGTAAAAGGCGTTTTTCTTACTCATTCAAATCGTTCCTGCACTGGTGAGTTGTACGTTTGGTATTGAAGGCATTTCTAACTGGCTAAATCGTTTTTATGACTTAAGCTTATCTGGGTTAATCCGGAAGTATATGTCACAATGATGGATTATTTATTTCAATTGCAAGGAGTATATACGAATGCGCGCGATCTTATTAGGCGGTCCCGGTGCCGGCAAGGGAACACAGGCCAATTACATCAAGGAACGATACGGCATTCCGCAAATTTCAACTGGCGACATGTTGCGGGCGGCGGTAAAAGAGGGAACCCCTTTGGGATTGGAGGCTAAAAAGGTCATGGAGTCAGGGGGTTTGGTATCCGATGAAATCATACTGGGCCTGGTCAAGGAACGCATTCAACAGCCGGATTGTGCCAATGGATTTTTGTTTGACGGCTTTCCGCGCACGCTTGCACAGGCCGAGGCGCTGAAAACCGACGGGGTCGACATTGACTGCGTAATCGAAATCGACGTCGACGATAATGAAATTATCAAACGCATGAGCGGGCGCCGGGTGCATCTGGCATCGGGCCGTACCTATCATGTGATTTATAACCCGCCCAAAGTCGAAGGCAAGGACGATGAGACCGGTGAAGACCTGATTCAGCGGGAAGACGATCAGGAAGAAACCGTGCGCGAACGTTTGCGCGTTTATCACGAACAAACCGAACCTTTAATTCAATACTATTCCACCTGGGCAGCGCAGGGCGGCGATGCACCCAAGTACGTAAAAATCGACGGTATCGGTAAAGTCGACGAAATTCGCGACCAGATCTTTGCCGCACTAGGCTAGGGTCGCGGCGGCATTGGATGTACTTCTCGCACTGGCAATCATTGGCGCAGGAGTCTGGTTCTGGCTGGACAGTCTGCGCGCGCGCGAATTCGCATTAAAACGCTGTCGCACGTTTTGCAGCCAGAACCAGGTGCAGTTACTGGATCAATCCATCCATGTCAGAAAAGTGTTTCCGGCGCGGCTCAACGGCAAACTCGGACTGCGCCGCTTTTATGCATTTGAATTCAGTACCAACGGTACCGACCGTTACAACGGCGTGGCGGTCGAATTTAAAAACCGCATTGAGTATTTATCGTTGCTGCATCCGGACGGAGAAATCATCGAACATTTAAACTGAAGTTGCCGTTCACGACTTTTGAATTCGCGTTTCTTTAATTTTCCATTGCTCTTTTTTGTAATGCATGACGAGGCAGGACGCGCCGCGGAACGTGCGATTGTAGCCGCCCGGTCCGGGATTTATCACCCAGGGCAGTTGTTCCCGGTCGCATACCAGCAAATGACTATGCCCGTAAATAATAATGTTCGCCTGCGGAAAGCGTTGGCGTAATTTCCGGTGACGGGTATCGACGGCGGGATACTGATGCCCGTGCATTAGCGCAATGCGTTGTTGTTTGAACGTTAATTCAAGCGCGTCGGGAATTTTGTTTAATGCGGGTAAATCTTTGGCCGGCCATTTTTCTTCGATATCGTTATTGCCGCGTACTGAATAAACATGCGGAGTAAATTCGTTTAAATGATCAAGCACACTTGCGTTACCGATATCGCCTGCATGCAGAATGACATCGCAGTTATCCAGTGAGCCGACTACCTGTTCATTCACGCGACTATGCGTATCGGAAATCACACCGACGCGAAGTTCGCTGTGATCGAAAATGGAATCGAGATTGATTAAGCTATCCATATTGCCTTGTGTTTTCCGTAAACGCCACTGCTGTGACTAAAATCAGGGTGTAAGCAGTACCGTATCCTCGTGCGAATAGGCCGGACTGCAGGCGCACAGGAATTTTAAATCAGTGTCCTTAAAATTAAATATTCGATGCGGGGTATTGGGCGCAATACATATTGTATCGCCAACTGCGACATTGAATGTGTTTTCTCCCAGGGTCATTTCGCCTGCACCGGCGACGATGTAATAAATTTCCTCTGATTGTTTGTGCAGGTGCAGTTCAGTGGTAACCCCGGGCGGAACGGTGGCTTCGGCCAGGCTTTGCTGTCGATTGCCGTGAGTGGCAGGGTGCATCAGCTCGCGAATCGTCGAGCCGTCTTTGGTGGTGTAACTGTTCAGTTCTGCATAGCGAGAGCGCATGCACTTATTATAAGTCTATTAACAAAGGAACGCCCGTCCATGGGGCGTGCTTTCATTCGTACGTAGTTTATAAAAATGTTTAAGGAACACCCCATCCTGGGGTGTGCTCTCATTCGTACGTAGTTTATAAGAATTTTTAAGGAACACCCCATCCTGGGGTGTGCTCTCATTCGTACGTCCGTGTACTCACCAACCAATTTCTTCGGCCGTTTTTTTACCGACGACTACATTACGAAAACTGTTGGGCATTTCGGCGTGACTTGCCGACAGTGCTCTTCTGCCGGCCATGATTTCCGCTTTCTTTTGCGGATACAGCGGCGACTGGTCGGGATTGCCGAGACCGTACGGCACCTGGGGTAAACCGGCCGCGTTGTATTTATCAGTTGCGCCGACGGTATGCAGAAATTCGTGCGCGATAACCATATTGTTCTGGCGTTTTTGCGAATGTACGCCAAACGCATTCACGATACCCACCAGGCCT
>JANQOT010000195.1 GCA_028285655.1 Gammaproteobacteria bacterium | reverse complement strand
GCCTATTTATTAGTTGCGGCTCTACTGGGAGTATTAGTAGGGTGGCTTTTAAATCGTTGCGGATGCCGCAATTCTATCGCTGAGCGGGATTCAAAAATAAGTAATTTGGATTCGGAAATCAATTCATACAAAAATGATTTGCAAACCAAAGAACAGCAGTTATTAACCGCGAATCACGATAACGTAAATTTGCGTAGCGCGCTTTCTATTGCAGAAGGAAACGCAGCGCTAATGGAATCACGCTGGCAAAGCACCTTAAAACAAGCGCGTCAATCCAGATCCCAGTTAAAATGGATTCAATCACTGCAACAAAAGCTGGCTGCCACCAGATTGCAATTGAGTCAAAATCGCGGATACGCGGAAGCCATGGCCGCGGAAGCAAGCAACACAAAAGAAAACTTACAACGCGTACACAGCAGGCTCACTGCTGTCGATGCTAAAAATGCCGAACTTAAAACCTGGATATCGGTTTTTCAAAACAAGCTGCGCAAGACCAAAACCGATTATCAACAACTTCGCAATTTTGCAACCGCGGTTGATACCAGTGATAAAGCGAATCGCGAAAACCTCACTCGCGCACATAGTCGTTTAAGCGAGATTGACGGAAAGCAACAACCACTGCGTACATGGATACGCGTATTTCAAGACAAACTTAAACATACCCGCACAAACTACGGACAGTTGCGCAGTTACGCCACCAACATTCAGACCGAGCTGGATGCCAAGCGCGAAAACTTAGCTCGCGCGCACAGCCGGCTTTCGCATGTAACCAGAGAACTGCAGCATGTTCGCCAATACGGCGACACGCAGATGCCGGCTATTCCGCCAAAAGCAGAAGTGAAAGACAACAAAGTATTGCGCTTAGTCGATCGTATTCGATTGCTCGGTACCAATAAAAACGAAGTCTATGGCCGAATGAATAATCAATTGCGCGAAGTTAGACTGGATGCAGTGCAAAAAGAACGCAAGTTAACCGATAGCTGCGAAGAGAAAGACGCAATTATTTACGACCTGCGGCAACAATTACGAAAAGCAGAAAACCGCGCGCAAAAAGCACCGGAAGCAGATCTTGATCAAAGCGTGAAAGTGAAAGAACTCGAAGCAGAACTGGCGCGCGTACAAAACGAAGTTCGCGATGCGCTGAACCTTGAAAACCAGCTGCGCGAACATAAATTTACGATTGACTCATATCGCAGCAAGCTGGATGAAACTCGCAACCAGCTCTATACCGAGCGCCTGCAATCGCCTGCGCCGGAACCGGCACCGGCTCCCGTAGAAAAGAAGAAGGCAAAAAAATCGTCTACGAAAGCCCAAAAAGTTGAAAGTCGTGATGACTTAAAATTGATCAAAGGCGTGGGACCGAAAATCGAAAAAATGCTTAATAAGTTAGGCATTCATACGTTTGCGCAAATCGCACAATGGAATAAGGCGGATATTGATCAGATGGCCAGCCAGCTCGGAAGTTTTAGAGACAGAATCACTCGTGATGAATGGGTGAAGAAAGCACAGTCGCTACACAAAGAAAAATACGGTTAGCCACTACTGGCTTTCAGTCGATTGTTGCACTTGCTTGGGTCCGTATTGTACGCCCTGGTCATCAAGCGTTAAATTCACAACAGGATTCGTTCGACCCTGTAAAAAATTTATTTTATCTGCGGTCATGCGTATTTGCTGGCCTTTTGGATTTTCTATTACCAGGCCTGCTATACGATTGTCCTGGTCCAGCACTTTCCAGCTGCTATATATAGTTCCCACACCATCAACCAGCTCAAATTCCTTTGCTTTAATTTTGTGCGCATATATGATTTCAGACCCGGAATCTTTTGAGATCACATCATAAATCGAGTAGCCGACCAGTATAATAATTGCAATTCGTGTATTACGTTGCAATGTTTCCAGTTTTTTAATTCGTTCTGTTAAGTCGCTTGAATCATTTTCCGCCACACCATACTCCTAAGGTTGATCACTTAAATTAATTGTTTTTCAATAACTGCGGTAGTTCACCAATCGAATGAATCACCGCATGTGGATTTTGGCCACCGGGCCAGACTTTACGTTGCGCATTCAGCCAGATCGACTTGCAACCAGCTCCCAGCGCGCCAAGCACATCCGAATTCGCACAATCTCCGACATGCACGACTTTGGACGCAGGCACACCTGCCAATTGCACTGCGTACTCAAACACACGTGGATCCGGTTTACAGGCACCAACCTCCTCGGCAGTAACTATGAAATCAAAATAGCGGCCGATTTCAATATATTGAAGCTGTGCATTACCATTGGTAATGGCGCCTAGAGTAAAACTTTCCGCCAGCAGGGACAAAGTGGCTTCACTTTCGGCGTAAGGCTCCACACAATTGCGGTGCGAGCGAAACTCGCGCATTCCGTCTTCGGCGAGTTTGGGCGAATAATCAAACTCCCGCGCAAGCTGTAACAAAGACTGAAACCGCAACGCAGTGACATCGTGTGCAATCGCGGGATTTTTATTTTTAAACTCAAGTCTTTGCTCGGTTAACTCTTGTAATGAAAAGTTTTCGGTAATTCGCGGATAGTGAGTCGCCAACCATAAATATAATTGTTGTTCGGCCGCATTAATAACAGGTTCAACCGGCCAAAGTGTGTCGTCCAGATCAAACGTTACGCATTCAATCCCGTCTATACATTTCATTTTTTTCTATGACCCGGCCCCGTGTGCGGTTACAGTGATACGGCGATGATGGCCGTCGATTCTATGCTCCCAAAGATAAATTCCCTGCCAGGTACCCAATGCCAGTTGGCCCCGGCTAATAGGTATCGTCAGTTCGGATTGAGTCAATACCGAACGCACGTGGGCCGGCATATCGTCCGGGCCTTCTGCGGTGTGCACAAACATCGCATTACCGTCAGGCGATAGTTTCGCCATAAAGGTTTCCAAATCGACCCGCACGTCCGGGTCGGCATTTTCGCATAAAATGAGCGAGGCGCTGGTGTGATGCAGAAACACATGACATAAACCGGTTTCAATTTTCATGGAACGAACGGCTGAGGCCAGCTCGGCACCAATCTCGATAGTCCCCCTGCCACCAGTACGGAAATTGAGCGTCGTCTGCGCATAATTTGCAGGGTTTGCCGGCACGGGACTCATTGCAATTCGTTTCGTATAGGTTTCTTGGTTAAACTAGGCCGCGTACATAGTAACAAATTGCTAATTTTGATATGCAGGACGAGACCCAATCGATTACCAGACGCGCATCCGAACCCGTTATGGTCGGCAATGTACAGATCGGCGGGAATGCTCCTATTGCAGTGCAGTCGATGACCAATACCGATACCGTGGACGCGATTCGTACGGCCGCGCAAATAGCGGAACTGGCTCAGGCAGGATCCGAACTGGTCCGTATAACCGTCAATAATAAAGCTGCGGCGCAGGCGGTTAGCCAAATCAAAGAACAATTGGCAAAAATGAATGTGAATGTCCCTCTGGTAGGAGATTTTCATTTTAATGGCCACAGACTTTTAGCTTCTGTTCCTGACTGCGCGGAGTTACTCGACAAATACCGGATTAATCCGGGAAATGTCGGACGCGGCAATAACCGCGATGCGCAATTTGCCAGCATGATCGAGCGTGCCTGCGAATTCGGCAAACCGGTTCGCATCGGGGTTAATTGGGGCAGCCTGGACCCCGAAATGCTGGCGCGGCAAATGGATTTAAACCAGCAACGCGATAATCCGTTGTCCGCTGAAGCGGTCATGCACGAAGCCTTGATCAGTTCGGCGCTGGAAAGTGCGGAATATGCTCATCAACTCGGCCTGCCGAACAATAAAATTATTATTTCCTGCAAACTAAGTGACGTGCAACAACTGATTCAGGTATATACCGCGCTCGCGGAACGATGTTCCTACCCACTGCATCTCGGGCTTACCGAAGCCGGCATGGGCGCTAAGGGCATCGTCGCTTCTACGGCCGCGCTTGCCGTATTACTGCAGCGAGGGATTGGCGACACGATTCGAATTTCATTGACTCCGCAGCCAGGCGGTGCGCGTACTGAAGAAGTCATTGTTGCACAGGAAATACTGCAGTCGATGAATATTCGTGCATTTACCCCGGCTGTAACCTCATGTCCGGGCTGCGGCCGTACCACCAGCGATTATTTCCAGAAACTGGCCGACGAAATTCAAAGCTATTTGCGGACCTCTATGCCGGTGTGGAAAAGCAGCTTCCCCGGCGTGGAAAATATGTCGGTGGCGGTAATGGGCTGCGTGGTTAACGGTCCGGGAGAGAGCAAACACGCCAATATCGGAATCAGTTTGCCCGGTAGCGGCGAAGCGCCAATAGCACCGGTTTACATTGACGGGGAAAAAGCATGCACGCTGCGAGGAGATGCCATCAGTGACGAATTTAAAGCGATTGTAGACCAGTACGTACAGGAAAATTACGCCGGCAAGCAACTATCGTCATGAATTCGGCTGGGCATTTATACACGGAATTCTCAATACAATAGGTTATTTAAACTTTTTAATGTATCTGTGGAGAGCTTCCATGTTTTAAGGCCAATTCTGTGCGAATGTTTTAGGGAACTCACTCGACTGTGTTAGTATCCAAAATGCAATTATTCAGAGAAACTTACATCTATACATATACATGGAAATTTTTG
>JANQOT010000191.1 GCA_028285655.1 Gammaproteobacteria bacterium | reverse complement strand
TTATCGTCGAAATCAGAAGTCAGCAGGTTGGCCGCTTCGGCATCGGTACGTGCTAATACAATAGTCGGTACATTCATAACATCGGCCGCCAAGCGTGCCGCGATCAATTTTTGAACGGCTTCCTGCGTCGGTACCAGCACTTTACCGCCCATATGGCCGCATTTCTTAACCGCTGCCAGTTGATCTTCAAAGTGCGCACCTGCGGCACCGTTGACGATCATATTTTTCATCAATTCAAACGCATTCAATACACCGCCGAATCCCGCTTCTGCATCGGCCACGATCGGTGCAAAATGATCAATATAGCCGTTGTCACCGGGATTAATGCCTCGCGCCCACTGGATTTCATCGGCGCGTTTGAAGGTGTTGTTGATTCGACGAACCACTGTAGGAACAGAGTCGTAGGCATATAATGACTGATCGGGATACATGGTCTCGGACGTATTTGCATCTGCCGCGACTTGCCAACCCGATAGATAAATGGCTTCAATTCCTGCCTTCACCTGCTGTACCGCCTGCCCGCCTGTCAGCGCTCCCAGGCAATTCACATAACCTTTCTTGGCACCACCATTGACCAAGCCCCAAAGCTTTTCCGCGCCTCTGCGAGCATAGGTATATTCGGGCGTCATCGAGCCGCGCAAACGAATTACGTCTTCAGCGGAGTATCCCCGCTTGACGTTTTTCCAACGCGGG
This sequence comes from Gammaproteobacteria bacterium, assembly GCA_028285655.1. Classification (GTDB taxonomy): domain Bacteria; phylum Pseudomonadota; class Gammaproteobacteria; order UBA4575; family UBA4575; genus JANQOT01. The sequence goes on along the minus strand of JANQOT010000191.1, from coordinate 8,535 downwards.
TTTTCAGCCCAATCTTTTTCCAGTTGTTTTACTTGTTCGTCTCTAGTCACTTAAATGTCTCCTCAAATACTCGATAATTCTCTCCGTTCGCCCCACCGAATTTTCACTGCCCCGCGTGATGATCAAAAAAGGGTCGGTATATTAGCAAATACTTTTAGACGCGTCTCGTAATATAAGTGAATGTTGCTCACATAAGCGGGACGGCGCTTGCCGATCCCGCGCTTGCCGCCTATCATGCGCACTTCCAAATTTGCCAATCGCTGGAAATCACACAAGCAATTTCTTGTTTAAATAATTAAAAATGTATATAGCTCAAGGACTTACAAGATATGTTTAAGACAGCAGATTTATGTGACGAGCATTCTGATTCGCTTTCGGTGGCGGCCCCCATGTTCCGCGATTTCGGGCGCAATATAAGCTTCGGCGGTCCGATTACAACGGTTAAATGCTTCGAAGACAACTCGCTGGTACGCGAGCAACTGGAAAAACCGGGCAATGGACGAGTGCTCGTAGTCGACGGAGGTGGCTCCATGCGCTGCGCAATGGTCGGAGACATACTGGCAAAAATGGGGGCAGACAATGGCTGGAGCGGCATTCTGGTATATGGATGTATTCGCGATTCCGGCGTGATCGCCAACATCGATATCGGCGTAAAGGCGCTGGCAACCCTGCCGTTAAAAAGCGTGAAAAAAGGCGTGGGAGAGGTCGATGTTAAAGTTCACTTTGCCGACACAGACTTTATTCCCGGCTACTATTTGTACGCCGATGAAGACGGCGTTATTGTCTCGCCTTCTGCATTAGTCTAGCTTCAGGTTTGCTTCCTCTTGAATAAATATGCCCATCCTCTGGCATTTGGCATTACATGTATCGACGTCGACTATATTCGACCACGGCTTGCCTGCTGTTATTTGATTGAACATCAGGGTAATGCTGCATTTATCGATTGCGGCACCAGTCATTCTGTACCGAATTTACTCGCAACTCTGGATTCATGCGGTTTAACACCCGCCGACATTCAGTATGTCATTCCTACCCACGTTCACCTGGATCACGCCGGTGGCGCCGGTGCATTAATGCAACAGTTTTCCAACGCTACCCTGGTGGTACATCCGCGAGGCGCACAGCATTTAATCGATCCGCAGCGATTGGTAGAAAGTACCAAACAAGTATACGGAGAAGAAAAATTTACTTCGCTTTATGGTGAGATCGTGCCGGTCGATACCGAGCGCGTTTACTCACCCGAAGACGACAGCAGCCTGGATCTTAACGGCAGGGAACTTAAATTTGCTCATACACCGGGACACGCCCGCCATCATTTTTGTATTTACGACCAACTGAGTAATGGCTGGTTTACCGGGGATACTTTTGGTCTTTCATACCCGGATATAAAATGCGATTCGGCGCACTATATTCTACCCACTACAACACCGGTACAGTTCGAACCGGATGCATGGGAAATAACTTTGCAGCGTTTACTCAATGTTGATCCGAAAAAAATGTATCTTACTCATTTCGGCATGGTGGAAAATGTTGCGGAATTGGCAAACAAATTACTGAAAGATATCAATTCCTATACGAAACTGGCGTTAACGCATGCCACGGATGAAAATCGCACGGAAACAATAAAACGGGAACTTTTCGAATTTACCTTGAATGATTTGCGAAGCGCCGGAAATGAGCAAACCGAAAAGGAACTTTTAGCATTACTTGAAACAGATATCGAGCTGAATGCACAAGGGTTGGACATATGGCTAACGCGCCTGGAAAAAGCAAAAAGACCCAGTTAGCAATTATTTACAACATGGATTGTTAAGCGACAAAGCGGTACAATTCAGCCACGCATATATTTACGCATTTCCATTAATTCCGACCGCCATCTTGTTGAACGATGATCGAAGCGATTATTAAGAAGCCAATAATCACATTGGCCGTCATTGTTGCTATTGTGGCTGGATTATCCACGTACATCCAGTACATAAATATAGACGCATCGCCCGATTCATTACTCCTTGAAAGTGATCCGGATCTGGAATACTACCGGGAAGTACACCGTGAATACGGCACCGACGAATACATTATTGTCGGCTATCAGCCAAATGACAGCCTGTATACTCCTGAAACGATTGCGTTCATTAATGAATTAACACTTCAGTTACAGGAAATTCCGGGGGTTTCATCGGTCTCCAGCGCAGCGAACGTACCGCTACTGCAACAAACATACCGAGACGCGGACAAGGGGATCACAAGTTTCAGAAACTTGATGACACCGGATGTAGACATTGAACGCGCGCAAAAAGAATTCTCTACCAGCCCACTGTATGCCGAAAACCTGATCAGCGCAGATTCCAAAACCACGGCTATTAAAGTTGACATTCAAAAAAATCAAACTCTGGTTTCTTTGTTACAGCAAAAATATGAAGTCCTGGACCAGATTGAAGCAACAACTTCGGCCGCAAGCTCTTTAGTCGACACGCTTGACAAGTTAAATAAAGAAATTCCGATACAACGCGCATTAATTAATGATCGCTATAAAGATGTACTCACGGCGACAAGAAGCATTATTGCCCAACATGAGGCACGAGGAAATTTTTATCTGGCAGGCGCACCGCTACTGGCCCACGACATCAAAACATTTGTAAACAGCGACATCAAAATCTTTGGCTTGACCATTATCGGCATAATGCTGGTTGTATTGTTTATTTTCTTTCGGAAAATTTCGTGGGTATTACTTGCGCTGAGCTGCGCCTTTTTAAATGTCTTTTTGGTGGCAGGATTGATTGGCCTGTTCCGCGTTCAGCTCACCATAATTTCGGCTAATTTTGTAGCATTATTAATTATTTTTTCTATCACACTTTCCATTCATGTCATAATTCGCTACCTGGAAGTATCTGCCAAAAATCCCGGCAACAATAAACCAAATCTGGTCGAGGCAATTAAACAAATCGTAACACCGTGTGCATACATGGTAGCCACCTCTGCAATTGCATTTTTCTCGTTAATCGTCAGCGATATTCAACCTGTAATCAACTTTGGCTTAATTATGATTATGGGCCTGTTTTGCGCTTTTTTTCTTACGTTCACAGTATTGCCAGCATTGATAAAACTGATTAATCCCGAGATTGATGCAGAAAAAGAAGGCAAACCCTCTATGTTCCTTGCCGGAATTTTAGAGCTTGTTATGCGTAACAAAGCGATCTCTACCGTCAGCTTGCTTGGTGTATTCGCCCTGAGCATTTTCGGCATCAGTAATATTACCGTCGAAAATCGCTTTATTGATTATTTTAAATCCAGCACTGATATTTACCAGGGACTAGTCTTGATCGATCAAAAACTGGGAGGAACTGTTCCTCTTGAAGTGTTACTGGAGGCGCCGGAACTGGTTGAAGAAGAATCGATCGACGAAGACGATGAATTCGCAGATTATCTGGAAGAAGCAGAGGAAGACAATTTCACCCAGCAAAGTTACTGGTACAATCGGCGCGGCATTCATAAAGTTAGAAAAATACACGAGTTCCTGGAAAGCCTGGATCAGGTTGGAAAAGTTCTTTCCATTTCAAGCACCGAAAAGGTTTTTCGTCAGGTGAACAAAGGTGAAGAGCTGGAAGATTTTCATCTGGCCGTGGTGTACAAGAAAATACCGGAAAATATTAAAAATGTATTGATAAGCCCTTATGTATCCAGCGATGGCAGCCAGGCGAGACTGCTTGCTCGCATCAAAGACTCGGATCACACGCTAATACGTAATGACTTGTTAAACAAAATTAACGATGAAATAAACGACAATTATATCACCGCGGGTGAGTCCATGCGCCTGAGCGGTATTAGCGTTTTGTATAACAATGTGCTGCAAAGTTTATATCGTTCGCAGATACTGACTCTCGGCACGGTCTTTATATGCATCTTGCTAATGCTACTCGTACTGTTTAGAAACTTTACGTTAGCAATCATCGGCACACTCCCGAATGTCTTTACTGCATTGTTCATTTTGGGGGCAATGGGATTATTGGGTATCCCGTTGGATATTATGACGATTACGATTGCCGCTATCACTATCGGCATTGGCGTGGATTACGCCATTCATTACATTCATCGATTTAAAAAAGAAATCAACAATTCCGGAGATTACTTCGAAGCGATCAAAACCGTACAAGTTACCGTCGGCAAAGCACTTTACTATACCTCTGTTACAATTACCTTGGGCTTTATTATATTAGTGTCTTCAAGTTTTAAGCCTTCGATATATTTCGGCTTGTTTACAAGTATCGCAATGGTAGTTTCCTTGCTTGCAACATTTACGATCATCCCACTGTTAATGAATTTACTGCGGCCGATTAAAGTTTCTGCACACTAGCTATCATTTTTACACGCATATTTATGTTCTAGTAAATCCACCATTACGTATGTGGCGGACTTTTGCGACAGGCTTTCATTCGACTCGATTTGCTCTATATAAGCCTTTACCACGTCATCTAAATTTACATTTTTTCGTTCGCAAATCTGCCCGGACAGATCCATCACTTCAATTTTAGACGCAGTATAACCTGCGCATATTCCTGCCTCTAGCTGATTTACAGGTTTTTCCAGACCAATCATTTTTACGTATTCTTTGCAGTAATCAGCCAAGGTCGTTGCCTGATAAAATGACGACCATGCACTCCATGGAAAAGAAAAGACCACAAATACACAACACTTTAGCATAAGGTTCCTGCAGCTGATCATACTGCTATTTTTATTACTCATTCGTATCGACTCCGTGGTTGGATTTTTTATACGGCGATTATTCCATACTCTCCTTCGCTACCGAAGCAGATTAATTGATTAAAATATAGCTTTTTGTTGTGCAAACAAAGCAATTGCGAGTAGTATTCAAGCTTGCAACTGCGGCAACGATCCTGACCAATGCACTTTCCCGCTCTTCCCAATGAACACGCAATCGCAATCCTGTTATTGACAGTATTTGCGTTGTTTCTGTTTACACGCGAAAGCATTCCACTGGAAACGTCCAGCCTGTTTATTATTACCAGTCTTGCTGTCGCACTGGAGTTGTTTCCTTATCAGAGCAACGGAGTGGAACTGCAGGCAATTAATCTATTTTCCGGATTTGGGCATGAAGCGCTAATTTCTGTCTGCGCGTTAATGATTGCCGGACAGGGACTGGTCCGCACCGGTGCACTGGAACCGGTCGGCAGACGTTTATCGGTAGTGTCCCGCCACAGCCCGATGCTTTTGCTGATTATCACCTTGTTAATTGGCGCTGTGTTAAGCGCTTTTGTGAATAACACACCAGTGGTTATTCTGCTTATGCCGATTCTAATCAGCGCCACTTTGCGGACCAACAGATCACCTGCATCGATATTAATGCCGATGGGGTTTGCCACATTGATCGGAGGCATGTGTACCACTATAGGAACTTCGACCAATCTCCTTGTTGTTTCGGTCGCGGCCGATCTAGGCCTGGAAAAATTTGGTATGTTTGATTTTATCGTTCCCGGATCGATCGCCGCTGCAGTCGGTATTGTGTACTTATGGTTGATTGCCCCGCATATGTTGCCAGCCAGGGAAACACCACTCTCGGATACATCGCCGCGCATGTTTTTTGCACAATTTTCCGTGCCTGACGAGAGCAAATCGATCAACAAATCGTTGTCTGACTTGATCACTGCTACCGACGGCGCAATAAAAATAGTGCAATTACAACGACAAGACGGCTCCACCGTCACAACCTTACCTGATATTACGATTAAAGCCGGCGACAAATTAACTGTGTGCGATACACCCAAACAGTTAAAAGAATACGAGCAGGTTCTCGATCTTTCACTGCAGGCCGACAGTGACATCGACAACGAAAATTCCAGCAACCAACAACTTGCGGAAATTGTGGTATCGCAAGGATCTCCACTTGAAAACACTACGCTACGACGCGCTCATTTTCAGTTTTACTATCGACTTATACCACTGGCAATTCACCATGCAGGCAAAAAAGTTAACAAGTTAAAAGGTCAACTGGATGATATTCAATTGCACACCGGAGACGTCCTGCTCGTTCAGGGGGAACACTCCGATATAAGCACGCTGAAGCGCAGTGGTGAATTACTGGTTCTGGACTCAACGGAAGACCTGCCTCATTCACGTAAAGCACCGCTAGCGTTAGTTATTATGTTGGCAATTGTCGTGATCGCGGGCTTTGGAATATTACCAATCTCCATTAGCGCCCTGTGTGGTGTATTGGCAATGTTAATTACCGGCTGCCTGGACTGGAAAGCGGCGGTGCAGGCATTAAGCACACCGGTAATATTGATTGTCGTCGCGAGTCTGGCATTAGGATCTGCGATGGTCGCCACCGGCGGTGCAGACTATATTGCAAATGTATTCCTGTATTTAACCTATGGCGCATCCGGCCATGTGATTCTTGCAGGACTAATGTTAACCATGGCTTTGCTAACAAATGTAATTTCCAATAATGCTGCAGCGGTAATCGGTACGCCGATTGCAATCAGCATGGCAACACAGCTTGATTTACCTGCGATTCCATTTGTATTAGCGGTTTTGTTCGGCGCCAATATGAGCTATATCACTCCCATGGCCTACAAAACCAATTTATTAGTGATGAATGCAGGCGGCTACAAGTTTAAGGATTTTGTCAAAGTAGGCACACCGCTCACAATCCTGATGTGGCTGGTGTTATCTTGGCTATTGCCGAATTTATATCAGTTTTGACGGTCGGCAAAGTTTGCAGTCATTAGCGCACGACTTTTGAAATAATCACGATTTGCTCATCATCGGCACGGCGCTTGCGCATATCAATTTCGATTTTGTTCGGAAACCCCAGCTCCGGATCATAAACGACATTTACCAGATCAGCTTTGCGTTCATGCGCGTTGCGAATCACCTCAAACCAGTCTTCAATTGTAGTCAAGTCGGCCAGTACTTTACTCGAAACCGGAGAACGATCGTCGTCTTCTACATAATTGGCGCGCACTACTTTGCCGTTTTCAACAAAAATGCGAGTCGCCTTGCGGTACTCCGGCGCACAAAAACATTGCCGCTGCAATACATAGCTATACTGGTTCCAGCCTGTGTTTTCCCATTTGAGCAAATTGGATTCCAGTGACTTATGCGCTGACTCTTCGCAGGCAAATGCCGCGCAGGCACTCGATAGAAGACATGCTGCCAAGCAAAACAAACTGTATTTTTTCATTTAAGATTGAATGAATAGCTTCTTCGATTCGCTAGATACAAGAGAAATACCAATAGTAGCAAATAAAGGTTCAGGCTGCCCGAACCGCCGCCCGAATCATCATCACTGTCGCTTGCGGTAATGTTGTTGTTCGGCGTGTTAGGAGCCGGCGCCGGGGCATTTGGTACATTACTCACAACATCGTTACCCACGATTGCAAACATGCTGGTAAGTGCATTATTCCCGATATTCACATCTTGCACGTCATTGGTTTGCTCATTGGCGGTTTGTGTAATGGATACATTTACCACATTGTTATTTACTTGTACTTGTGTACGCAATGCCACCGACGTTCCCGGATTTGCAACCACGCAATTATAGTTTGCGTTCCCCGCAGCCACTGCGCAGGCATTACCATTCGCCGTAACACTGACAAAACTTCCTTCGGCGAGATTAATGGCGCCATCAATGGTGAGCTGGTTTACCGGCAGAAATCCGTTATTTATCGAGACAGTATAGGCTGAAGTAAACTGCTGACTTGCATCCAGGGTTCCACTATTGCCGGCATCCTCGCTGACTGCAACATCGGCCGGAAAATCCAAACACTGCTCCGGAGCGGGCAGAATCGACAATCTGTTTTGAATATCTGTAACAGAGCAGGAAGAAAAATTAGTAATACCCGGACCGAGACCCGGTGACATTATAAAGGTATTGATTGGACAGGCTGCATTAGCTCCAGGACCGTCATGATCAGAACCCAGATTGTGACCTAGTTCGTGCGCCACAACGACCGCAGTCAATGCAATATTGGGTACTGCCCCATCGTAATAAATACTTGAGGTGCCGGTACTAAACCCGTTTGCCTCGCACACCGACCCTAAATACGCGACACCCAGTGTATTGCCGGCAAAGTCACGTCCGGTCACAACGTGGGTTAGCGCACTATTATTGGTAATAAAAGGAATCATATTATTATTTTTCTTGGTTTCTATATCATCCAGCAGGACTCCTGCGTCCAGCACGGGACTGGCGGCGACGCTGGTATTGAATAAATCGTTAGCCAGCATTGCCACGGTAATGGCATCGATCGATATATTAAGATCATTTAAATAGTGTCCGTCCACTATATTAAGAATTGCCAGCGCTTGCGCTGTAGCAAGCGCACCGAATGCAGCTTGGAACGGTTGATCAAATGCGATTTCGACTTCTGCCAGCACGCACACGCCATTTACTTGCTGTGCACAAAATTCGGCAAAAGTGGCAGACAAAACCGGTGGAGTCGCGCCGGCGCCGGCGCCGGCATTATTCTGCGCGGCTAATGCAGGAATATGGTCCAGCATAGAATGTGATTTGCCACC
>JANQOT010000183.1 GCA_028285655.1 Gammaproteobacteria bacterium | reverse complement strand
ACATCAATACAATCGCCATTACCGGAACCGACGGCAAATCATCGGTCGCGCATCTAACTGCGCAGGCGCTGGAACAATTATCGGAACCATGTGGTCTGATAGGTACGCTCGGGTACGGTCGTTTAACCGATCTGACCGAAGCCACTCACACCACACCGCCCGTTACCCGCATGGCAAAAGAATTTGCGCGCATTGCGCAGCAAGCGTGCAACTATGTGGCTCTAGAAGCGTCTTCTCATGGAATTACACAGGGCAGGCTGCAAAATTTAAAAATTCATACGGCTGTCTTAACCAACATAACCAGAGATCATCTGGATTATCACGGCAGTATGGAAGAATATATACAAGCCAAAGCCAAATTATTCTTTGCCCTGGAACCCGGCAACGTTGTGCTGAACCATGACGATGCCACAGGCCGAAAGTGGATAAAAGAGCTGCGCAACACACACACCGTTATTACCTATTCATTAGACGATCCGGCGGCGGATATTTATGCCTCGAATATCGAATACCTTGACGACGGAATGCGTCTGAATTTGCATTTAAATGGGCACAGTCAGCGTTTACATTTATCGCTGCTAGGCGAATTTAACGTAACAAATGTGTTGGCGGTGGCCGCTGTGTTATCAAGTATCGGCAAAAGCGCTACCCAAATTTTTCGCGTATTACAGAAAATTCACGCGGTACCGGGGCGTATGCAATTAATAAAAAATTCGCGCAGTCCCACTGTAATCGTTGATTACGCTCACACGCCGGCTGCCTTGTCGGCCGCGATTTCTGCCACCAGAAAACATGTTTCGGGGAATTTAATCTGTGTATTCGGCTGTGGTGGAAACCGGGATACAGGTAAACGCGCGGAAATGGGCGCGGCGGCAACCGAAAATGCCGATTACACGATTATCACATCGGATAATCCGCGTTCCGAAGAACCGAATCAAATAATTAAACAAATTGTTACCGGTTGTAAGCCCGGTGCCGATTATGCAATCCAGGCGGACCGAAAAGTTGCGATCACTCGCGCTGTTGAGCGCGCAGAACATAAAGATGCGGTATTAATTGCTGGAAAGGGGCATGAAAAGTTTCAACAAATCGGTATGCAAAAGATCCGATTTGATGATGTCGAGGTCGCCACTGAAGCGTTGCGAATGATTTATGGATAATTGGTTACGTTTGAGCGAAATAGCGACGATGGCGGAAGGAGAATTACAAGGTGACGATGTATTTGTCTCCGGAGTTTCCACGGATACTCGAAATCTGAAATTTGGCGATTTATTTGTGGCGTTACAAGGGGAAAATTACGACGGACATAAATTTATCGATGCAACGATAGAACAAATTGTGTATGGAGTGTTTGTGCATAAGTCGGTAAATACTTCGCTACCCCTGGTAAAAGTGGAAGATACGCTTGCCGGGATGACTCGCTGGGCGCACGCATGGAGAAAAAAAGTGAATCCGGGGCTGATCGCAATCACCGGGAGTAATGGTAAAACAACTGTAAAGCAAATGACGAACAGTATTTTTAAACGGGCGGGAAAAGTATGTGCCACCCAGGGTAATTTAAATAACCACATCGGTGTCCCGCTTACCTTGCTGAGTATGCGCGCGGATGACCAATTTGCGGTAATCGAGATGGGCGCAAATCATCATGGCGAAATTCATCATTTAAGTACCTTGGCAGAACCCGACGTGGCGGTGATTACCAATGCAGGTCCGGCTCATCTGGAAGGATTCGGCTCGGTAGCCGGGGTTGCAAATGCAAAAGGCGAAATTATTGATGGAGTGCCAGTTACAGGCGCAATTGTGTTAAATGCAGACGATAAATACATCAATGTATGGTTGCAAAAAGCCAAGAATCATAATGTTGTCACTTTCGGATTTGGCGAGTCCGCACAAATAAGAGGGCGTTCCCTGTCTGACAACGAGCTGATTGTTACGACGCCGGACTACGAACTGAAAATTCATTTACCCGTATTGGGGAAACACAATATGTATAACGCTCTGGCGGCGACTGCAGCTGCATATGCGATGGGTATTGATCAGAAAAAAATTGCTGACGGCTTGCAAAACACGCGTGAAGTCAGTGGTCGACTGCAAATCAAACAAGGCATATTAGGCGCAACTATTATTGATGACACCTACAATGCAAATCCGGCATCCCTGCAGGCGGCGATTGATGTTTTATGTGCACAACACGGCGAGCCATGGCTGGTGCTGGGCGATATGGGTGAGCTGGGAGAGGAAGCCGCTTCGATCCATGCGCAAATGGGTGAAATGGCGCGAGCCGCGGGTGTAAAAAGATTATTTGGTTTAGGTGAATTGGCGGCGCATGCGGTAACCGCTTTCGGCGATCAGGGTTTGCACTTCCGCAAACATGAAGACTTGAGTAAAGAATTATTAGGTCAATTGAATAGCGACTGTTGTGTGCTGGTGAAGGGTTCGCGTGCAATGCATATGGAAGATGTCGTAAAGCTGGTCGCACAATCGACCACACTGCATTAACCGAGGGTGTAGCGTGTTACTTTATTTATTTGAATATTTGCAACAGTTCGATAGCTTTTTTAACGTATTTAGCTATCTCACCCTGCGTGCAATTCTCGGTGTGCTTACCGCATTGGTAATCTGTTTTATCGCCGGACCGATTATGATTCGGCGCTTGACCGATTATAGCGTTGGTCAAAATATTCGAGACGATGGTCCGCAAACGCATTTACACAAGGCGGGAACTCCGACCATGGGAGGAGCATTTTTACTACTGAGTATTTTGGTGAGCACATTGCTATGGAGTGATTTGAGTAACCGCTATGTATGGATAGTTTGCTTCGTTACATTCTCGTTTGGTGCGATCGGTGCATTTGACGACATTAAAAAGCTGGTGCAGGGAGGCAGTGCGGGTCTGTCGGCCAAGCTTAAATACCTGTTGCAATCAATAGTGGGGGTGATCGCAGGCTGGTGGTTGTTGTCGACGGCACAACTTCCGGTGGAAACGAATCTATACGTTCCGTTCTTCAAAAACGTTGTGTTTGACCTTGGAATTTGGTTTTTACCTCTGGCGTATCTGGTGATTGTAGGTTCCAGCAATGCGGTTAACTTAACCGATGGTTTGGATGGATTGGCGATTATGCCGACTGCATTGGTGGCGGGAGCCTTGGGTGTATTTGCATACGTTAGTGGTCATTCAACATTTGCACAGTACCTGGCGATTCCATTCATTCCCCTGGCCGGCGAATTGGTAGTTTTTTGTGCGTCTCTGGTAGGCGCTGGATTGGGATTTCTGTGGTTTAACGCATATCCCGCACAAGTATTTATGGGCGATGTCGGTGCGCTGGCATTGGGTGCGGCGCTGGGCATCGTGGCGGTATTAGTGCGGCAGGAAATCGTATTGTTAATTATGGGCGGTGTGTTTGTGGTCGAGACAGTATCGGTGATGATGCAGGTGACGTCTTATAAATTGACAGGCAAAAGAATTTTTAGAATGGCGCCATTACATCATCATTTTGAATTACGCGGTTGGCCCGAACCCCGCGTTATTGTGCGTTTTTGGATTATTACCGTGATTTTGGTTTTGATCGGTCTGGCTACTTTGAAGATTCGGTAAACACATAAATGAAATTGCGAAGTGCTATGAATACTGATGCAACAAATTATCTTGTCATTGGCGCAGGAATTACCGGCTGGTCCGTTGCGCAGTATTTGCATGCACAAAATAAATCGTTTCGCATAATGGACACGCGTGATATTCCGCCTTATGCAGCCCAATTGAAAAAAATGTTGGCTAAGCAAAATATTTGTTTTGGTCGTTTGAATCAGGAATGGATGAACAAGGCGGATGTAATCGTATTGAGTCCGGGCGTGTCACCGCAAACACCGGAACTGAAAGCGGCCGGAGCGAATGGAGTTGAAATTATCGGTGACGTAGAGTTGTTTGCGCGTCGTACACAAAAACCATATATCGCAATAACCGGGTCAAACGGTAAAAGTACCGTCACGATGTTAGTGACTGCAATACTCAATAGCCAGGGAATTGTGGCAAAAGCGGGCGGCAATATCGGCACACCGGCGTTAAGTCTGTTGGACGATGAAGATTCAGACATGTTCGTATTGGAACTTTCAAGCTTTCAATTGGAGACAAGCACTTCTTTACAAGCGGTCGCGGCGACGGTGTTGAATATAAGCGCAGACCACTTGGACCGGCACGAAAATTTTGAACAATATGCGCGTATCAAGTATTCCATTTACGAAAACGCGGGACGAAAAGTATTTTTGCGTAACGCACAAAATAGTAACCATGACGGAATCAGTTTTGGTTTAGACGAACCTGCAAAGCATGATTATGGAATACAGAACATGGGAGCGGAACGCTGGCTGGTATGCGGCAGAAAAAAATTGATCAAATCCAGTGAACTGCCATTGCTGGGAACGATCGGTGAGCTGAATGTACTGGCGGCTTTTGCATTGTGCCGGGACTATATACATGATCAGGCCGCTGCCTTGAGCGCAATACGTAACTTTAAAGGGTTGCCGCACCGGTGTGAGTTGGTGGTGGAGCATGAGAATGTGCAATGGGTCGATGATAGCAAGGGTACAAATATCGGCGCCACAGTGGCGGCGGTGCAAAGTTTTGATCAATCGCAAATCCTGATTGTTGGAGGTATTCATAAAGGTGGATCACTTAAACCTCTTGAACAGATAGTGGATAAGAAAGTCCGGGTAGTGATTGCCTACGGTCAGGATAAGGAGATTTTTGTAAATGCATTGCAGCGCTTTAGTGAAGTGCAAACAGCTGAATCGCTGGAAAACGTCGTTCAGATCGCAGCTGAGCGCGTAAAACCCGGTGAGGTGGTTTTGTTTTCCCCTGCTTGTGCGAGTTTCGATATGTTCGCCGACTACCAGGAGCGGGGCAAAGCGTTTCAACGAGCCGTGAAAAGAGTTTTGCAGAAGGGTAAACGTGTCAACTAATACGCAGTGGTCTGAATTGGAGTTTTCTGTTGCGCAGTATGTCGATGTGCGTATGTTTTACGCTATTCTGGTTTTGTTTGGTTTCGGCATAATTATGGCAGCGTCTACGACCGTTGAAATGGCGCATAAAGATCATGCGGATTCATTTTTCTATGTAAAAAAACAATTAGTATTTTTATTGATTGGTCTGTTGGCTTTGTTTGTCGTCAGTCAAATTCGCTTGGCGTACTGGGAAAGTCTGGGGCCTTTACTGTTGGTAGTGTCCATCGCTTTGTTAACGTTGGTTTTGATTCCGGGCCTGGGTCGCAGTGTAAATGGCAGTAGTCGTTGGCTGATGGTGGGACCGATAGGAATTCAAATCTCCGAGTTTGCCAAAATTGCAATGATTATTTATCTGTCGGGTTATATGGTTCGGCACAGTCTGCGTGTACAAACTAAATTCGGCGCATTCCTGAATCCTCTGGTAATTCTTGGCCTGGTGGTTGTGTTGTTGATTCTTGAGCCGGACTTCGGGTCGGCAGTAGTGTTTGTCATTACGGTTTTTGCCATGCTGTATTTGGGTGGTGTGCGGTTTACGCCGTTTTTACTTTTCACTTCTGCAGCCATTGCGCTGCTGGTATTGCTGGCGATCAGTTCACCTTACCGCCTGGAGCGAATCTCCAGCTTTCTGGATCCATGGGCAGACCCTTTCGATACCGGCTTTCAGTTAACGCAAGCGTTGATCGCGATCGGGAATGGCGGAGTGTTCGGCGTAGGAGTCGGAGAAAGTATTCAGAAGCTGTTTTATTTGCCGGAAGCGCACAATGACTTTGTGTTTGCAGTATTAGCCGAAGAGATGGGATTGATCGGAGTAATAATGTTGCTCACGGCCTACTTCGTGCTGATTTGGCGTTGTTTCGTATTGGGTAAGCGTGCACAAGAGCTGCAAATGATGTTTGCGCAAAATTTAGCATATGGTTGTGGAATTTGGTTTGCGTTGCAAACCGCAATCAGTCTGAGTGTAAATATGGGCATGCTGCCGACCAAGGGCCTCAGCTTGCCTTTTTTGAGTGTAGGCGGAAGTAATTTGCTGGTGAGTTGTATCGCGCTTGGATTATTGATGCGCGTGTATACAGAAATTTCTCAACAAGGTGCACGAAAAACAAATAGGCGGCGAAAAGTCGTTCGTCGAGCCAGGTAAGCAAATGAAATCAGTCATGATATTGGCAGGCGGTACCGGAGGACATGTGTTCCCTGCGCTCGCCGTCGCACACGAATTACGCGAGCGTGGCGTATCTGTAGTATGGGTGGGAACGGAAAAAGGGATTGAAGCCAAGGTGGTGCCCGCGGCCGGTTTTTCTCTGGCTACCATGCGAGTGCAGGGCTTGCGTCGAAAAGGTTTTCTACAGTATTTGCGTGCTCCTTTTATTTTGTTGCAGGCCGCTTATCAAAGTTTGCGCATTTTATTGCAATACAAACCTTGTGCGCTACTGGGAATGGGTGGTTTTGTGGCCGGCCCGTGTGCGCTTATTGGCGTGTTGCTGCGCAAGCCGTTAATTATCCACGAACAAAATGCCGTTGTCGGCTTGACCAATCGAATACTGGCTCCGTTCAGTAACACGATGTTTACCGGTTTTCCGATTAAACACAAAAACCGTAAATTGGAATTTAGCGGAAATCCGGTGCGAAAAGCATTGTTGGATATTGCCAGTCCGGAAAAACGGTTTGCACATCGCGGTGCAGTGAAAAGAGTTTTAGTGTTAGGTGGCAGTCAGGGGTCGTCGGCATTGAATAATCTGGTGCCCGATGCCTTACATCAATTGCCTGATTCGATGAGTATTGAAGTTTGGCATCAAACCGGTACGAACGGATTGCCGACTGTGCAGACCAAGTATGCAAATTATCAGATTCATGGAACAGTTGAGGCATTCATTGATGAGGTCGATCAGGCCTATGCGTGGGCAGATTTAATTATTTGTCGCAGCGGCGCAATTACATTAGCAGAAATTGCAATTGTTGGTTTGGGCGCCGTATTGGTTCCCTACCCATATGCAGTCGATGATCATCAAACGGCAAATGCTCGAACCTTTGTTTCCGAAGGGGCCGCGTACTTGATGAGTGAGGCAGAGCTGGATGCCAGCAAATTATCGGCTTTGCTTGTCAATATACTGGGAGACTCCAAACAATTACTAAGCATGGCATGTGCGGCTCATCGGCTGGGCCGCGCCAATGCAAGTAAAAGAGTAGCAGATGAATGTATGCATTTATGTGGGCTCAACGCAACAGCAGGCGCTTAAAAGAGAATATGTTGTATGAATTACACACCACCATCTTTACCGATGCGCCGAATAAAAAAAGTGTTTTTCATCGGTATTGGCGGTGTAGGAATGAGTGGGATTGCGGAAGTGATGCTTAATATGAATTATCAAGTATTTGGTTCTGATCAACATCCGAATGTGACGACGGCGCGGCTGGCGGATCTTGGGGCTACGATTTATTCATCGCATGATGCCGCTAATGTAGAAGGCATGGATGTTGTGGTCGCTTCTTCAGCGATCGCACAGGACAATGCCGAACGTGTGTCGGCACTTGAGCACCGTATTCCCGTGATTCGTCGTGCAGAAATGCTGGCGGAGCTGATGCGTTTTCGTCACGGCATCGCAGTTGCGGGTACGCATGGAAAAACCACGACGACGAGTTTGATTGCAACAGTTATGGGCGAAGCGGGACTGGACCCCACTTTTATAGTCGGTGGCCAGGTCAACAGCGTAAAAAGTAATTCGCGGTTAGGTGCCGGCGAATTCATGGTAGTGGAAGCAGATGAAAGCGATGCCTCATTTTTACATTTACAACCGGTAGTCGCAGTTGTTACCAATATCGATGCTGATCATTTATCGGCTTATGAAAATGATTTTGAAAAACTTCGCAATGCCTTTATAGAGTTTTTGCACAATATACCGTTTTATGGTTTGGCCATAATGTGTATCGATGATGATGTAGTAAAAAGCATTGTTCCCGAATTGGCGCGGCCGTATATCACTTACGGTTTTTCCGAGGAGGCGGATATTGTCGCAACCAATCTTACGTACCAGGACGGACAAACAAATTTTGAAGTTCGTACGAAATGGGATAAGGAGCCAATGTCGGTTACATTAAATTTGCCGGGTAAACACAATGTATTAAATGCACTGGCAAGCATTGCAATCGGCCACGAATTTGAAATTCCACGAAACAAAACTGCAGCGGCTTTGCGTGATTTTGCCGGCATCGGACGCAGAATGCAGCGTCTGGGAACCGTATCGATCAACGGTGGAGACGTCGAGTTTATCGATGATTATGGGCATCATCCACGTGAAATTTTGGCAACCATAGATGCGGTACGTTGTGCGTGGCCCAACAAACGTTTGGTCGTCGTGTTTCAACCGCACCGTTACACCCGCACCAAAGATTTGTTTGACGATTTCGTGACGGTGTTAAATCAAGCGGACATGTTAATTCTGCTGGACGTCTATGCGGCGGGTGAACAGGCCATTAACAATGCCGACAGCCGTGCTTTGGCGCGTGCATTGCGTTTGCTTGGAAAATTAGAACCCATCTTGCTGGAAGACGAGACTCAGCTAGCTGCAGTTTTGGCAAACCTGGTGATCCCCGATGATATCGTGCTTACGCTGGGTGCCGGCAGCATCGGTCGTCTGGCGGCTGAACTTCCCAAACAAGTAACGGCCGAGGTAGCGCACAAGTGATGGCCAATTTTCAACCACCGAACACACGCGGCAAGCTGGAATTCAATGTCTCTCTTGCGCGTTATAACACCTGGGGTGTGGGCGGTGAGGCTGAATGCGTATTTCGCCCGATAGATATTGAGGATCTCAGTCAATTTCTGGCCACTATCGACAGCCAAGTTCCCGTTACCTGGCTGGGGCTGGGATCAAATGTATTAATTCGCGACGGCGGTATTTCAGGCGTCGTGATCATTACCCAGGGCTGCTTAAATCAATTTGAATTCAAGGAACATGGAGTCGTCAGCGCGCAGGCGGGTGTTCCTTGCGCCAAACTGGCGCGTGCAACAGCGGGTAAGCAGCTAACGGGTATCGAATTTATGGCGGGAATTCCCGGTACTGTCGGTGGTGCACTGGCAATGAATGCAGGGGCGTTCGGCGGCCAAACCTGGGATTACGTGACATCAGTACAAGCGATAAACCGTGCCGGAGAAATACGAACGCGTTTACCGAGCGAATACCAAATCGCTTACCGAACAGTGACGTCGCCCGAACCTGAGTGGTTTGTAAGTGCGCAGTTTAAACTGCAGGAGCGTACTGGAAAAATCGTATCCATTAAGGAGCTCCTGCAACAACGTGCGGATACACAACCGATTGGCAAAAAAAATTGTGGTTCAGTATTCAAGAACCCGCCGGGACATCATGCGGCCAAGTTAATCGAGCAATGTCACTTGAAAGGGCATGCCATTGGCGGTGCGCGAATTTCTAGCAAGCATGCAAATTTTATAATTAATGATGCCGATGCGAGTGCTGCGGATATAGAAAAACTTATTTCCTATACCAAGAATACAGTTTTGGAGCGTTGTGGAATTGAATTAATGCCGGAAGTAAAAATACTAGGGAATGCGAAGACTATATGACAAATGTAGATGTACGCGCCTTCGGCAAAGTGGCAGTTTTAATGGGAGGTAAATCAGGTGAAAGAGAGATTTCGTTAAAAAGTGGACGTGCCGTGTACCAGGCTTTAGTCGAGAACGATATTGATGCCCACATGATAGACGCCGACGCCAGTATTTTTGAAACATTGCGCGCTCAGCGTTTTGATCGTGCATTTATCGTGCTACATGGATGCGGAGGTGAAGACGGAACGTTGCAGGGTGGTTTGGAAGTAATCGAAATGCCTTATACCGGTAGTGGTGTCATGGCATGCAGTATTTGCATGGACAAACTAATGACTAAGCGAGTGTGGAAAGCGGAAGGGATTAAATCACCTGACTTTGTAGAAATTTCTGACGACACTACATTTGAGGATGTAAATGCGGCATTGAATATTCCCTTTGTTATCAAGCCGTCGCTGGAGGGATCGAGTCTTGGTATTCATAAAGTGGAAAGTGCCGAACAGTTTCAAAGTGCGGTCGCAGATGCCGCACAATTTAACGGTGCACTGATGGCGGAAAAATGGATTGCCGGAAGCGAATATACAGTAGCGATTTTGCACGACGCGGCTTTACCGGTAATTCGGCTGGAAACTCCGAGAACATTTTATGATTACGAAGCAAAGTACGAATCGGAAAGCACTCAGTACATTATTCCAAGTGGTTTGGAGCATGCGGTTGAAACCGAATTACAACAACAGGCGCTGCATGCATTTAACGCAACAGGCGCTTATGGCTGGGGTCGCGTGGATGTGATGATGGATAAAAATGGTACGAGTTGGTTTTTGGAAGTCAATACCGTGCCGGGAATGACGGACCATAGTCTGGTGCCGATGGCGGCGAGTGCCACAGGAATTGATTTTAACCAGTTGGTGATCGAAATTTTGTCGACCTCCAAGGTACGAAGATAATTACGAATATGGCAAAGAGAAG
>JANQOT010000134.1 GCA_028285655.1 Gammaproteobacteria bacterium | reverse complement strand
TTGCACCGATTTCGATCATTTCGGAACCGGGGAGCCTGGTCAATGCGCAATTTCCCGCGGCAGTAGCGGCCGGCAATGTAGAAACCAGTTCCAGAATTGT
Source organism: Gammaproteobacteria bacterium (assembly GCA_028285655.1). Lineage (GTDB taxonomy): Bacteria > Pseudomonadota > Gammaproteobacteria > UBA4575 > UBA4575 > JANQOT01. Next base: position 4,005 of record JANQOT010000134.1, on the reverse strand, counting down.
AGATGTATTATTTGCTGCGCTGGCCGCAGCCTGTCCCGAACAAATACCGGCTTGCAGTCAGGGAACGATGAATAACATTGCCATGGGTTCGCAGGCGGATGCGTGGAGTTATTATGAAACGATCGGCGGTGGCACAGGTGCCAGTGCGCAGCGAGATGGAATGGATGCAGTGCAATCCCATATGACAAATACGCAAAACACACCCATGGAAGTACTCGAAATGAACTATCCTGTAAGAGTAACGCGTTATCAAATTCGAAAAAATTCCGGAGGGATCGGTAAACATCGTGGTGGCGATGGGATTGTGCGTGAATTCGAATTTTTACGTGCAGCCAGAGTAACTATACTAAGCGAGCGACGTAGACTGGCGCCGGCGGGTTTGTTTGGTGGTGCGGCAGGAGTTTGCGGTGCCAATTATTTAAACAATCAGCCAATCGATGGGAAAGTCGCATTAAGCGTATGTGCCGGCGATCGTATTCGTATAGAAACTCCAGGTGGCGGCGGATACGGCAATCAATAACAACAAATTATAAATTATGTGCGGACTGGGTGGTGAATTGCGGCTGGATAACAGCGCGGCGGATTTAAAACGGTTGCAAAAAATGCTGCCGATGCTGGAACGTCGCGGTCCTGATGACGGAGACGTATATACTCAGCACCAAGTCGGTTTGGCTCATCGCCGATTAGCAATTATCGATTTGTCGACGGCGGGAAAGCAGCCGATGTTAAATCAACAGCAAACATTGGCGATCGTTTTTAACGGCACGATTTATAATTATCCGCAACTGCGCAGGGAGTTACAGCAGCAGGGTGCGGAGTTTGTGTCTAAAAGTGATACAGAAGTTATATTAAAAGCATATGAAGCCTGGGGCGAGCGCTGCGTTTCAAGATTGATCGGCATGTTTGCTTTTGCAATTTGGGATACAAAAAAACAAAAGTTATTTATTGCGCGCGATCGCCTGGGAATTAAGCCGCTTTATTTCAGTCAGACAAAAAATTCGTTTTTATTTGCTTCCAATACGCAGGCATTGCTGGCGGCTGGTGACGTTGATACCGAAATTGACATGCAGGGTCTGCAACACCAGTTTACATTACATGCAGTGATACCCGCGCCACGCACAATTTTAAAAGGGATACGCAAATTACCACCGGCGCATTATATGTGGGTGGATGCCGACGGTGCCGGAACTCCGGTCCCCTATTGGCAACTTGAAGCAAAACGTAGTCATCAGCGCAATGAGCAGGAATGGGTGGATGAGATCACTCAAGCGTTGCAATTGGCGGTTGATCGCAGACTGGAAATTGCCGATGTGCCAGTGGGTGTGCTGTTGTCCGGAGGGCTGGATTCAAGTTTATTGGTTGCGCTGCTGGCACAAAAGCACGGCAGAGTGAATACTTATTCAGTGGGATTTGAAGATCAACCCGAAGAGCGGGGGCATGAGTTTGAATATTCGAATGCGGTAGCGGATGCATTCGATACTCGCCATCATCGCTTTCATATTCCCAACGAACAAGTGCTGCAGCGGCTGCCGGAGGCAATCCAGCAAATGCCGGAACCGATGGTAGCGCAAGATGCAGTAGCGTTTTATCTGCTTGCCGAGCAGGTCAGCCAGGATATCAAGGTCGTACAGTCGGGCCAGGGTGCCGACGAAGTTTTTGGCGGTTATTTCTGGTATCCGAAAATGGCCGAAGCCGCTGGCGATCCACTACCGCGGTTTGCATCACATTATTTTGACCGGGATTATGCCGAGTATATGCGCACAGTTACACCGAACTATATAGACAAAGATTTTACCGGTAGTCTGGTGGCTAAAGCCTTGAACACGAGTTGCGCCGAGACATTTATCGATGCGGTTTTTCATTTTGATGTGACGACATTAATTGTCGATGATCCTGTCAAGCGCGTCGACAGTATGACGATGGCATGGGGCCTGGAAGCGCGAGTGCCGTTTCTGGACCATGAACTGGTTGAACTTGCCATGCAAATGCCGGTGGAGCTTAAACTGAACGACGGCGGAAAAGCAATTCTAAAAAAAATTGCACGCGGTTTGTTGCCGGACAAAGTGATTGACCGCCCGAAGGGTTATTTTCCGATGCCGGCACTAAAATATGTGCGTGGTGCGTTTTACGACATGGTGCGCGACTGTCTTGAATCGTCGGCATGCAGGAATCGTGGAATATTTTCCCGGGTTTATGTCGATCAGTTGCTTAATGAGCCGGATCAACACCATACGCGCCTGCAAGGCAGTAAATTATGGCATCTTGCATTGCTGGAAATGTGGTTGCAGCAGCACGTTGACTCTGTCGCGTATCCCTCAGGATAGATATCAATTACCGCTTTAGGGTGGTTAAACTATTGTCAGGTGAACAGCAGGCCGCGGCTTAATTTAGACGCGGATAGAAAGAGGCAAGAAAATGGATGTGTTAGATAGAATTCGCGAACAGGTTGAATCCAATCCGGTCATTATTTATATGAAAGGAACACCGCAAATGCCGCAATGCGGTTTCTCCATGCGGGCCGCTGAAGCGTTGAAACAATGTGGCCAGGAATTTGCTTATGTAAATATATTAATGGACCCGGAAATTTTTCAGAATTTACCTCGTTTCGCTGATTGGCCGACGTTTCCGCAACTTTACATTAACGGCGAGCTAGTTGGCGGTTGTGACATCACGCTGGAGTTGGCGGAAAACGGCGAATTGAAGAAAATGGTGGATGGCGCCGTTAACAGTAAACAGGATTAGTCTTCCAGCGCCAGAGGATTCGTTTTCGGAATTATAGTTTCTACTTTGTTGTTCCAGGTATTCAGAATTTTACAAAACAGCTCTGCAGTAACGCGCGCATCGTAGAGCGCAGAGTGAGCTTGATCATTTTCCCATTCCAGTCCCGCAACCCGGGCCATTCTGGATAATACCGTTTGCCCGTAAGCCATAGCCCCCAGTGTAACGGTGTCGAGATTGCTAAACGGATGAAACGGATTGTTTTTCACGGAAGCACGTGTCGACGCAATATTAATAAAATTCAGATCAAAAAATGCATTGTGACCGACCAGGATGGCACGCTTGCACATATTTTCTTTTACTGCATGGCGGATCGGTTTGAATATTGTTTTAAGAGCTTCTTTTTCGGGAAGTGCCAGACGCAACGGATGGTAGGGGTCAATGCCGTTGATTTCCAGTGAAGCCGGTTCGATATTGGCGCCCTCGAACGGTTGTATGTGGATATTGTGAGATTCTTTGCAGTAAAGAACACCGTTTTTGTCTATACCTACAATTATCGCCGCGACTTCAAGTAAAGCGTCGGTTTGTGCGTTAAAACCGCCGGTTTCTACGTCTACTACCACTGGGCAAAATCCGCGAAATCGATTACCCATCGGCACATATTCAATGTCGTCGTTGATCATTTTTTGCTGGATAGACATGCTGGGGGTGAGTAGATTGCTTATTCGTGGTAGGCGTATCGAACAGGCATTCGATATAATCTCTTGTTTAGCTTTAAATTAAAAAACTATTATGACAGACATTCGAAAAGTAGTCCTTGCTTATTCCGGCGGTTTGGATACCTCCGTGATCTTGCGCTGGCTGGAAGAACAATATCAGTGTGAAGTGGTGACTTTTACCGCGGACTTGGGTCAAGGCGAAGAAGTAGAGCCTGCACGCGCGAAAGCCCAGCAAATGGGCGTTAAAGAAATTTATATCGAGGATCTGCGCGAAGAATTTGTACGCGACTATGTATTTCCAATGTTTCGAGCCAACACGATTTATGAAGGCGAATATTTACTCGGTACGTCTATAGCTCGTCCTCTAATTGCGAAAAGATTAATTGAAATCGCTGCCGAGACCGGTGCCGATGCGATCTCTCACGGTGCAACCGGCAAGGGAAACGATCAGGTGCGTTTCGAGTTGGGTGCATACGCATTAAATCCGGAAATCAAAATAATTGCGCCTTGGCGTGAATGGGATTTATCGTCTCGTGAAACCTTGCTTGCCTATGCGGAAAAACACGTA
>JANQOT010000126.1 GCA_028285655.1 Gammaproteobacteria bacterium | reverse complement strand
TTCGATTGCATCCAGCATTGAAGCGCGGCGCGTCATAGCGCCTGTGTGCCAGTGTTCCAATTGACGCCCGGTGATCAGTACAAATGGATATTCGTCGTCGGGTAATTCGTCGGCATTGGTAAAACTGGCCGGTACAAACTTCGCTAACCCACTTTCGGTCGGAAAATCATTGACGAAAATTATGCCCTGGCCGGGATCGTCTTCTGTGTCGCAGGGGTAGGTGATGGAGTGTTCCTGCTCGAGTCGGTTCCAGCTCATGCCTTTAATCGAGTCCATGCCCAGCCGCATTTCGGCAAATACATCGGCAACGCTTTGGTAATCCCAGTCTAAGCCCAGTCGCCGTGCCATTTCCTGAATAATCCACCAATCCTGTTTAGCTTGGCCCGGCGGCGATACGGCTTTGCGGCCCAACTGCACGCGCCGATCGGTGTTGGTAAAAGTGCCGTCTTTTTCCGGGAATGCAGAAGCCGGTAATATTACATCCGCAAACAATGCTGTTTCGGTCATAAAGATATCTTGCACGACTAGATGTTTAAGCGTCGCCAGCGCTTTGCGTGCGTGATTGAGGTTCGGATCCGACATTGCCGGGTTTTCGCCCTCGATATACATGCCCTGAATTTTTCCATCGGTAATCTCGTCCATGATTTCGACCACGGTCAGGCCGGGGTTCGGATCAAGGTCAGTATTCCAAAGTTTTTCAAAGCGGGCTTGCGCGGCAGGATTATCCACGCGCTGGTAGTCCGGGTAAACCATCGGAATCAGGCCCACATCGGATGCCCCCTGTACATTGTTCTGGCCGCGTAAGGGATGCAATCCGGAACCGGGTTTACCAATTTGGCCGGTCATTAAAGACAGCGCAATCAAGCAACGCGCATTATCGGTACCATGGATATGTTGTGAGACACCCATTCCCCAGAAAATGATCGATGCTTTGGAAGATGCATACACGCGCGCGACTTCGTGCAAGGTTTCTGCCGGAATTCCACAAATATTTTCCATTTTTTCCGGTGGAAAATCCTGTAAATGTTTTTCCAGTTCGGCATAACCATCGGTTCTGTCATTGATGAATTCCTCGTCGACCAATCCCTGTTTGATAATCGAATGCATAATGGCGTTTAGCATGGCGACGTCGGTATCGGGTTTGAACTGTAAAAAATAATCAGCGTGGCGCGCAATCTCGTTGCGGCGCGGGTCCATTACAATAAGTGTCTTGCCGTCGCGGGCGGCATTTTTAATAAAAGTGGCAGCGACAGGATGATTAGTTGTCGGGTTTGAACCAATAATAACGATGACTTCGGCATCGCTTACTTCAGCAACCTGATTGGAAACTGCGCCCGATCCTATACCTTCCAGTAATGCGACAACCGACGACGCATGGCACAGACGTGTGCAGTGGTCAACATTGTTGGTTCGAAAACCAGTGCGTACCAGTTTTTGAAATAAATAAGCTTCCTCGTTAGAACCTTTGGCAGAACCAAATCCCGCCAACGCATTGCCGCCAAGCTCGTCGCGAATTTTATTCAAACCATTAGCTGCAAAATCCAGCGCTTCTTCCCAGCTGGCTTCTCTGAACATTGCTGAGATATCTTCTGCGCTGAGTTTTTCGATATCGGTAACTTTGGCAGCATCCGGTTTACGGATTAATGGTTTCGTTAAGCGCGCATCGTTGTGAATGTAATCGAAGCCGTAACGTCCTTTTACACACAAACGTCCGTTATTTGCCGGACCATCACGACCTTCTACAAAAATTATTTTTTCATCTTTAACATTGTAGGTCAGCAAGCAACCGACTCCGCAATACGGGCAGGTGGAATCCACTTTGCGATCGGGTTCCAGCATACCCAATTGATTCGAAGGCATTAATGCACCGGTCGGACAGGCTTGTACGCACTCGCCGCAGGCAACGCAGGAGCTGTCGCCCATGGGATCGTCAATATCAAATACAATAAGTGAATGCGATCCGCGATGTGCATAGCCGATGACATCATTGTTTTGTTCTTCACGACAGGCGCGCAAGCAGCGTGTGCACTGAATGCATGCGTCCAGATTTACTGCAATAGCCGGATGTGAATTGTCCTGTTCCGGATTGTGGCGTGATTCAAAACGCGGTAAACCAATGTCCAGTTTCTGCGACCAGTGATCCAGTTCGCTGTTGAGTGTGTATTTGCTTTCGGCCATGTCGGACTGCAGCAGTTCCAATACCATGCGTTGCGAGTGAAGCACTCGATCATTTTCAGTATTGACGACCATTCCGGCGGTGGGGGTGCGTACGCAAGAA
>JANQOT010000172.1 GCA_028285655.1 Gammaproteobacteria bacterium | reverse complement strand
TTTAGGCAGTTTTATCAATCGTGGACGCAACCTGGGTAGTAGTCGCAGATCAATCGTCGCGAAGCGATTCCTAATTAAATTTCTCTTTACCAAAACCGAGTCATAGGTCACGCGTTACTCCGAGGAATCAACAATAGCAGCGGGCGTGACCTGGCATATTCCCCGCAAATCAAGTATCGCGAAGCGATTCCTTCTTATATTCTTTTATACAAGCTTTCCACGACGCGTTTTGCCGTTGCTCCATCCCATAGCGGCGGACATTGACCTTGTTTCCAGTTCCCCGCCAGCACATTTTGAATTGCTGATCCCAATTCCGCTGGTTTTACTAACTGATTGGTACCGTGGGTGATGGTGATCGGACGCTCTGTATTTTCACGCAATGTGAGACAAGGGATATTCAGGTAAGTCGTTTCTTCCTGAATCCCGCCTGAATCGGTAATCACCAGCCTGGCCTGTGTGACCAGGTTCATGAACTGAATATAACCCAAGGGGTCGATTACCTGAATATTGTCCGCCTGCTCCAAACCAGACAACAAATCAAATTCAAGTAATTTTTGTTTTGTGCGCGGATGAACCGGGAATACCAAACCGCAATCATTTGAAACAGACACTAATTGATTTACGATATCGGTCAACACTGTTTGTGTGTCCACATTGGACGGCCGGTGCAAAGTTACAACGGCAAAATCTTTATCCACTACTCCCAGTCGTTGCGAAGTGGTTTCGTTTTCGATTTTGGCGCGCATCATTTCAAACGAATCGATCATAATATTGCCGACCAGATCCACTTTATCGTCCGCCACCCCTTCAGCACGCAAATTCTCGTTGCCGTCTGCTGAAGGCGTCCACAGCAGATCCGCAAGACGGTCGGTCACGATGCGATTGATTTCTTCCGGCATGCGCCGGTCACCGCTGCGCAATCCGGCTTCCAGGTGTGCCACTGGAATCCATAGCTTGGCGCCGACCATGGCGCAGGCCGCAGTCGAATTCACATCCCCGACGACAATAATCCAGTCAGGCCGATGCTCCTGCACGACAGATTCATACGCGATCATCACACCACCGGTTTGTTGTGCGTGGGTTCCACTGCCTACATTCAAATGAAAATGGGGTCTGGGAATCTGTAAATCTTCAAAAAATGCATCTGACATATTCTGGTCATAATGCTGGCCAGTGTGTACTAAAACAGGCTCGCACCAATCGGTCGCCGCCAACGCATGATACAAAGGCGCAATCTTCATAAAATTCGGACGAGCGGCAGCGATCAAGTGTACTTTTGTCATATTGTTTGCTTAAACGGGTTAGTGAGTACGAGCGCTACCAAGCTTTTGAATAAAATAATTTGACTGTATTCACGATCATTAGAGACGATAAAATATACAATATACTACATTCAAATTTGATGTAAGTTTGAATAAGCACACACTTTTTATTCGTGCTTAAAAGCGCATTCTAAAAATTAGATGCAAAACCATACCAAAGCATCAAGTTAACCATGCTAAATGGTCTCACTCCAGCTAGCAGGTCCGCTAAAATTAACCACTTAACTAATATAATGTAGTCCGCACCCAATATGAGCTACCTGTTACATTCATTATTATTCAACCAGGTCGATTTGCGTCCTGAGCATACTGCGTTGATATACAAACAGGAGCAACTGGATTATCGCGAACTTGGCCATCGAGTAAGCAATTTTGCCAATGGATACGCCCACACCAGCTTACCCAAAGGAAGTCGAGTCGGTGTCTATCTGACCAAACAGGTAGAAACTGTTTGTGCGTTTTTCGGCACGCTGACTGGTGGTGGCTGCATGGTACCCATCAACCCGGTGCTAAAAGCAGATCAAGTCCAGCACATTATGCTCGATTGCGATGTAAGTATTCTGGTAACTTCACTCGCCCGTTTACACCAGCTTGCAGATATTATCGAACACTGCCCGCATTTAATTAGAATTGTATTGGTCGATTTCAATGCAGACAAAATTAAAAATTATCGTTTTGCCGACATCATCGTCGACTGGAACGAGTTTTGCAGCACAGCAAATTCAACTGAAACACCAAATATTATTGAAACCGATCTGGCTGCGATTTTTTATACTTCCGGCAGTACCGGAAAACCAAAAGGAGTCGTGCTCACCCACCACAATATGCGGGTCGGCGCCGAAAGCGTGGCGGAATATCAATGCAATACTGAACACGACCGCATATTGGCAGCATTGCCTTTTAGTTTTGACTATGGCTTCAGTCAATTAACGACCGCGATGGTTGCAGGAGCAAGCGTGATACTGTTGGACTACTTGTTACCGAAAGATGTGATCAATGCTGCTGATAAATATCAGGCGACCGGACTTGCGGGAGTGCCGCCGCTGTGGATGCAAATTACCAAACTGAAGTGGCCTGCGTCGATTCAGGAAAACATTCGTTATATTACCAACTCCGGCGGCGCTATGCCGCAAACCACGCTGTCGATATTACAGGAGCGATTACCCAACACCGATATTTATTTAATGTATGGCTTGACCGAAGCGTTTCGTTCCACTTACTTGCCGCCGGACCAGGTAAACATAAGACCCACGTCGATGGGAAAAGCCATTCCCAATGCAGAAATCTTTGTCATTAATTCAAACGGCGAAGAATGCAAACCGGAAGAGGTGGGGGAACTGGTTCATCGTGGACCGCTGGTAGGGCAAGGGTATTGGAACGATCCTCAAAAAACTGCCGAACGCTACAAACCGTTACCTGCTTCGATATGCGACGGCCGCACCGTTACCGAACTGGCAGTATGGTCGGGAGACTCGGTAAAAAAAGACGCGGAAGGTTATCTTTACTTTGTCAGCAGGACCGACGAAATGATAAAAACTTCGGGTTATCGAGTCAGCCCGACAGAAATTGAAGAAACCATGTTAAAGCTGGATTACATCAGCGAAGCGGTTGCGATGGGTGTACCCCACGCCGAGCTGGGACAGGCAATTGTGGTAGCAGCCACCAGTAATTCGAATGCCGATGCGGCAACAAAAAGTGCCATGGCTGATTTGAAAAAACATTTACCGCCATACATGTTACCGCAGAAAATTGCTATTCTTGAGAAAATACCGCGCAATGCCAACGGCAAATTCGACCGCAAGCAATTGTATTTGCAATTCGAGAATTCATTTAAATAAACGCTTTATGAAAAAACCGGCACTACAGCATTATGCTCCTGCGGATCTTTTTGAAATAAAGGATCATTGTCTTTATATCGGCGGACAAAGCATTGTCGACATTGCACATGACAACCCCGATACACCGTTGTATGTGTACGACAGCAATGCCATCAAGCACAAAATCGATTTGCTTAAACAACACCTGCCCGCTTCGGTAGAAATCCATTACGCAATTAAAGCCAACCCCATGCCGGCAGTTGTGAATTTCATTCGGCCGCTGGTGGCGGGGTTGGATGTGGCTTCCGGAAAAGAACTTGAAGTTGCGCTGCAAAGTAAAATGGATCCAAATGAAATCAGCTTCGCCGGACCAGGCAAAAGTATTCATGAATTAATACTTGCGGTAAAAAGCGGTATCACGATAAATCTTGAATCGGAAACCGAACTGGATCGCGTCACCGACATCGCCGAGCAAACCGGTATTACACCATGCGTTGCTTTGCGCATTAATCCCGATTTCGAACTAAAAACTTCCGGTATGAAAATGTCGGGTGGTCCCAAGCAATTCGGTGTCGACGCAGAAGTCGCGGCGACCCTAATTAAAAAAATAATTGAATTAAATCTGAATTACCAGGGCTTGCACATTTTCAGCGGTTCGCAAAATTTAAAGCCGGAAGCGATTATCGAGGCGCAAACCAAAACTTTCGCACTGGCACTGCAGCTTGTCGAACAAACCAAAACAGAACTTAAACGGCTAAACATCGGCGGCGGATTCGGCATTCCCTACTTTCCCGGCGAACAGGCCCTGGACCTGACCACGATCGGCGCAAACCTGAACTCCCTGATCGAACAGTATTCTCAGTCATTTGCAAACACTGCCATTATCACTGAATTAGGCCGTTATATTGTGGGAGAAGCCGGCGTATATATTTCGCAAATTATCGATAAAAAAATATCGCGCGGAAGTACTTTTTTAATTGTAAACGGCGGCCTGCACCATCATTTAGCCGCCAGCGGTAACTTCGGACAGGTGCTACGCAAAAACTATCCCGTCACTATCGCCAATAAAATCGGTATGCCGACGGAAAAAGCCAGTGTCGTCGGCCCCTTGTGCACACCGCTAGACGTACTGGCGCAGGACATGGAACTTCCCCAGGCGGAAATCGGAGATTATGTAGCGGTGTTCCAGTCGGGCGCATACGGCTATACAGCCAGCCCACTAAATTTCCTAAGCCACCCTTATCCCAAAGAAATTTTTGTTTAAGTAAACTTTTTACTGCGTTGCTGCCGATTTGTTGTTAAACCTGGCTTTTCCTCGACGCAGCCATAATAACCAGCGGTATCGATAGACTGTAACATGGTACATATCCCGTACCCGTGGCCACCATTTTTGATCTTCCACACTGGCGTTCGTGTAGTTTTCGATTTTTAAGTCGCATCCGTCCTTCAGCATTTCCTGCAGCATGTAATAATCCAGCAGGCGTCCCGGCGCGTACTTTGCATAGGTTTCGTCGTACGTAGTTTTTAATGCAATATTCATTTGTTCGTCTTCGATTGTTAATAATGACGCAACCACTTTGCCGTCGAATTTTAGTTGATGCACTTTTGCCCGCCCTTGATCGATATAGGCACTTAATACTTCGGAATAAAATGCACCCTGTTGATTGTCGGATTCAATTGCACTGCCTTCCCGTCCTTTCCAGCCGGCACTTTCCAACTCGCCATAGATGCGTAATGCATCCTGCAACTCAGTTCTTGTATCCACGATATTGTAACTTGCGGCCATGCCTTCTTTTTCAAGTTTTTTAATCGCACGTCTTATACTTTTGCGGGTGCTCTTGGAACGCTGCGACCAGTAGGTTTCGAAATCGGCTCCTGCCGGAATGCTGGTATTGTTGCCGTATACGTCCACCACACAATTACCGACATTGTCGTACAACGACGGGTCAACAATATCCGAGTCCTGGTAGCCGATGGAAAACACCAGCGCAGATTTCGGTAATACTGAAAATAATGATTTCAATATTTTTTGCATTTTTGCAGGCGGAATCGAATTACAGATATACGCTGCAGAAATTTGACTGACAGTAGAAATGAAACAACCGGCCTGAGTCGGGCTCACTAATGTAACAATAAATGCGCACAATATTTCTCCATTTTCCTCGTATTCGGCCAGAGCCATGTCGGGATTGGGAAAATACTTCAGCATTGCGACCGTAAACGGGCTGTCCAGGAA
>JANQOT010000083.1 GCA_028285655.1 Gammaproteobacteria bacterium | reverse complement strand
CAGTAGCGCCAACAGCGGAGCCTTTGAGAAGCTTTCTTCTCTTATTATCAATAGGCTTGTCTTTCATGGATGGAATCTCCTAATTTTATTGACTTGCTTAATGGCAATTTTAAGACTCACAAAGTAATTACTATGATGTTGAGTGGCTGTGTCTTTGGTCTTCAGAATTGCCTGATTACTGTATTGAATGTCATTACTATTAATTGATTTTGATTTTTTGTTTCCAATCAGTATGGCCATTAGTATATATACTAATGGGGTATAGTGAAGCACAAGTTTTCGGCAGGGTCAATAAATACTAACTAAAGTATATATCCTGATTTATGCGAAAAAGTGGCTGAAAGATAGCGCCGGGAATGCTGTATTTATATTTAAATCAATGGATTAAAATATATATTTATCAGATAGTTACAGGTTTCGGTTTGCTGAGCTTATTATTGCGAATCCGCGCTCCCGTGCCCGCTCGGAAGGACTTAAATAACACCATATTCAGCCTATGCTATAAGTATGTAGAGAAACATGTTTTTTAATTGTAATCAGTAACATATAACTCTATCCTTAAGTGCTTGGTGATTGCTGGAATTCGCCGGGGGAGTAAAACAAAAGCTGTTTGCTTTTATTGAGTTCACGTATTATTGCCGTTGCGAACGCAAGCTCGAAATTTACGGCCGTCGTACTTATTTATAATAATTATCTACATCATGACAAATGAAAATCCGACATTTCGAATTATGGTGGCCGACGACCACGCGCTGGTTCGTGGCGGCCTGGTTCAGCTGGTGCGTTTGGTAGAAGAAAATGTAGAAATTATTGAAGCAAACGATTTTACCCAAACTCTGGAAACGCTGGCAGAAGGGCGAGCAATTGATTTGTTGTTGCTGGATCTGCTAATGCCGGGCATGAATGGTATGGAAGGAATCAAACAGATTTGTAAAGATTCGCCGGACGTGCCGGTAATTGTAGTCTCCGTCAGGGAAAATATTGCGGCAATTCGCAATGCTTTGGCGGCAGGAGCAGTAGGTTATATTCCCAAAACGTCTTCACCCGATGTCATGATGAGTGCGATAAAACTGGTTTTGTCCGGAGGCGTATATGTGCCTCCACACGTGTTAGGGCTGACAGAACAAATGGATGAAACAGTTGATGACCCGTCATTTGTAGATGAAAGCGAACTACTACCCAACCAGGGTTATTCCAAACTTACTCAGAGGCAGCAAGAAGTTCTGGACTTAATGGCTTTAGGAAAATCAAACAAGGAAATTGCCGACGAGCTTGGTTTAACCACCGGTACTGTGAAAATGCATTCATCTCGCATATTCAAGTCTCTAAACGTTCAAAACCGAACTGAAGCCGTAGCAAAATTTGCAAAATCCTAATTCCGGCTTGTTCAAGCAGTGTAATGCCGAACACTGTTACGCAAGTTTTTGTTCTTCTATCGAATCGATTAACAAATGCGAGATCAATGCCCGCAGTTTTGCCGGGTGCACCGGCTTTGATAAAACATGAAAACCGTGGTCTGAAATTTTACGAATATTACTGGTATCGGCTTCGCCGGTAATAATGAATGCGGGTACCGGATAACCCAGTTGGTTTCTGATTTGATCTATGGTTTGAACGCCGTTTACCTCTCCGGGTAAACTGTAATCTGCAATAATAATATCGGGAATGCTGTGATCTAGCTCCACTGCCTGTTTTGCTTCGTCGCCGGATTTCGCGCAAATGACTTCACAGTTCCAGGATGTCAGCAGTTTTTGAGTGGCATCAAGGACCATTTGGTCATCTTCCACCAGTAGTACCGAGATACTTTTTAAATCGAGTAATCCGCTATCCAGTTCAATTTTCTGTTTTATCTTTTTGGGTTTAGTGCCGAGGTTCACTACTACTGCAAAACGGGATCCGCGTTGAATATTGGATGTATGTTCGATTTTATGATCCAGACAGTTAGAAAGTCTTCTGACGATAGCAAGTCCCAATCCCAGACCCTTGCCGCGGTCACGTTCTTTGTTATCCAGTTGATGAAAGTCGTCAAATATAGCTTCGCTCTGGTACTTTGGTATTCCCGGGCCGGTATCCAATACCTCGATTGAAAGTTGGCCTTTTCTGCGTCGACAACCTAACAAGACGCTTCCGGTTTCCGTGTAACGAATGGCATTGGCCACAAAATTTCCGATAATCTGCTCAAGTAAGATTGGATCGCTACGCACATATGCGCTGGATGGAACAATATGTAATGCAATGCCTTTACGATACGACATCGGTCTGAAATTCCGGGCTACCCGATGCAGGATTTCCTGAATAGGGAAGTCTTCAATTTGCGGTTTTACCGCACCTGCTTCAAGCTGGGAAACATCCAGAATCGAGTTAAGAAGTCGTCCAGTGGAAATAGACACAGCATCGATATCAGCTACGATTTTTAAAACTTCTTTATCTTTAATTTTTTGTTCCAGAGCGGTTATGTACATCTGCATTGCGTGTAATGGTTGACGCAAATCGTGGCTGGCAGCCGCAAGAAATTGTGATTTCGCCCTGTTTGCTCTTTCAGCTTCTTCTTTGGCGTCGCGCAATCTTCTATCTTGTGCACTTAAGTCGTGCTTTAATTCATTAAAGCTCCTGCTTACCATGCCAAGTTCATCTCCACGTGACATCAGCTGCTTTTCGATAGCAGAGTCTTTTACATCATGCAAGGCGCTGATTGAACTAATAGTATCTGCCAATGCATGTAGAGGATTGGATATATTCTTTTTTACTACATAGTAGAAAATTGTAATTACTACGCAAAATGTAATGATTGATGCAAGAATGGTAAATGTTGAAGCTATCTGCTCGACCCGTCCCGCGTATTTCACAGATTCATCATTCAGCGTATCCAGTAGCTTTACCAGTGAGTCCAGTTCTTTGGTCAAAGTATTTTCACTGGCTACAACATCGGAAACCATTTCCATGCCCATGAGAAAGGAACCGTCTTCGACATGCCGAAATATTTTTTCCGCACGTATACTATGAATTCGGTTGGCTTGTCTTACGCTGGATAACTGCCTAAGCAAATCTTGCTGGTATTCTGCGATCAGACTTTCGCTTTCATCCGGTTTAGACACAGATTTGCTAATTAATTTTTCAGACCAGTTAATCTCTTCATTTATATTATTGGTATTTTCCTGGTACCTTCCGCGAGCCGCGATGTAGTCTTCTTCTGCCTCTTTGTCATAAACAACGCGGTCACCTACGAAAATTATATCTTTTAAATTGAGTCTGCTTTCCTGAATTTGCAGACGAATAGTTTCTGAAGAACCGAAAAGCGGCAGGTAGAGATCGGACATTTGTTTTACGACATTGCCTACGGAGCCGATTTGCGACAGCGCTACAGTGGTGACCAGCGAATACGAGAATATTTCCAGAAATATAACGGTCAATACTTTTTGTCCGACCGACATATCGTTAATAATGTTTTTGATTCTGGTTCTCATGATGCAGGTGTAATTATTTATTTAGTTGATATTACTTTTTATGAGGCGGCCCTGACCAACTTTCCATTGGGTAATTGCAGTCCAATTGCAGTGCATCCGCCTCTTTGCGGGTAAAGAATATACGGATTCGGCGGTATCAGCTGGTCTTGTTGAAATAGCAAATCAATCTGCCCTTTGGAGTTAAACACGCCGATTTTAGGTGTTAACCAACTGTTAAAATTATCCGGATCAATGCGTACGTATCCTTCGGGCGATTCCTGTGCAGTTAGCTCCAGACCCGCAGAATATCTGCGCACATTAACCGGGCTAATCGCCGTTTCGCCTTCTTGTTCAATAAGATTTTCAATCGCTTTTTTGAAATAGAGGAAAGTTAAATAAGTTTCTTCCATGTTGTAATGGGTCACGCCGCTTTCCCCGTACTCGCTGGCAAGAAATTGCTCAACAAATTTATGGTTGGTGCTATTGTCCAGACTTTGGAAATAAGGGGCAGAGAGTATATGTCCTTCGCCGAACTCGGCTCCCATACGCTTGACTTCCATTTCCGAGGTTGTCAATGATGCTGTCGGCAGCATGTCCGGCGTAAAGCCTGCTTTAATATATTCTTTGCGTAGATATAAATCTGAATCTCCAACTACAGTGGAAAAAATCCAATCCGGTGAAGTATTTTTAACGTTGTCAAAAATGGGTCCAAAGTCTCCGAGGCCTAGCGGCATATAGGATTCTCCCACTAGCGATCCGCCGGCATTTTCAAGCCAGCGTTGTGCATTGCGATTGGATTCTTTAGGCCAAACGTAGTTTGAACCAACAAAATAAGCGCGCGGGCCATAGTGTTTGACCATGTATGGAATCAAATCATAAGAGTGCTGATTCGCGATAGGCCCGGTACATATTATATGTTGCCAGCATTCCCGTCCCTCATAACAAGTAGGATAATAAAACAAGCCGTTATTTAAAGTAACTAGCGGCATAACTGCGCGACGACTTGCAGATGTATATCCGCCGAATGTTGCCAGCACGTTTTCTTTTAACATCAGTTCCTGAATGCCCTGCCGATAGGTTTTCATATCCGACCTGGCATCTATAACAATCGGTTCAACTTTAAAACCGGCAATGCCGCCATTTTTATTGACATTATCAACCCAAAACAGTCCGACATCGCGCGAGGGTTTTTCAATTACGCTAAGGTGTCCGGTCAACGACCAAAGCATGCCGATTTTTATCGTGTTTTGTTTGCTAATCCAGGGTGAACGAGAAATACCATGAGCGAGCTGCATGGTTGGAGGGCAGGCAAGAATTGAAGATGCTGCAAGAAATTTTCTGCGACTAATTGGCATATCCTAGTTGCGTTCGGTCCCTTTGGTTAAACGATTCTGGTTTTCAAATGAATGCAGACTATTTTTTACTTATGCAGTTTGGTTGCTTATACATTCTCCGGTCTTAGCGGTAACAAAAGCGGTAAGTAACACTGAGTATTTTTCGCCGGTATATTTCCCTACTATTTTGCTGGTATCCTTAGTATATTAACCATAGTATTGTAGTATATGTTAAGCAATTGGTAACGCTTAATTTCGCAGTGAATCAGGCAACACAAGAGCTGAATATCCGTAATATTGAGAAATATAAGCAAATGAATCGTGCCGAACGACGCAGACTGGCCAAAGAAAAGCGAAAAAGTACGTTATCGCAGTCGCTAAGTTTTGAGGAATTGTTAAACAATGCGATGCAGTATCTACAAGCCGGCCAGGTTCATCGTGCGAACAAATTATTTGACAAGCTTGTTTCTTCTTATCCAAAT
>JANQOT010000169.1 GCA_028285655.1 Gammaproteobacteria bacterium | reverse complement strand
TGTTGCATTTGCGACTTCTACCTACGGAATAAATACCAGCGGCACGGTATACCGCATGGATGATGTACCAATCACCCTGCGACCGGCATTTGAATCTCCCTTCCCGTCAGATGAAGAGATTCTGACCGCAATCAGGCAACGAGTGCATGAACTTGTAAGGGCTAAACGGAATAGCAATCAAGGAGACGGCGCGTCCAGTAAATCAGCTGCATAAATAACGGCTCGCAAAATAAAAACTATTACCCAGGGTGGAGGATGACTAACGAGCTTCGTATTACAAACGGCAAGGTATACGACCCTGCCAATAACATAGATGGTGAAGTTCGCGATATTTGCATCAAAGACGGGCGCATAGTCGAATCTGTTAGCGATGATGCGCAAAAAATCAATGCGCACGGCAATGTGGTTATGGCCGGCGGCGTCGACATCCACTGTCATATCGCGGGACCCAAAGTAAATCTCGCGCGCAAACTACAACCGGAAGATCATCGCCTCGATCCACACCCCGCAACGGAACACACGCGATCAGGTGTTGGCGGCGTTGTACCTTCCACCTTTGCCACTGGATACCGCTATGCCACCTTAGGTTATACCACGGCCTTTGACGCAGCGGTTCCACCGCTGGCGGCACGCCATGTACTGGAAGAATTACATGACACACCGGTAATCGACAAAGGTTATTACGCCGTGTTAGGTAATAACATATTTTTGCAACAACTTATTAAAGAGGGTCGAAGAGAAGAATTGAAACAAGCCATCGCCTGGTGGCTAAATGCCTGTAAAGGTTATACCGCAAAAATTGTAAATCCAGGCGGTGATGAACCCTGGAAAGGTAAAAAGAATTCCAATGTACGTGACATCGACGAGAAAAGTGATGTATTTGATATATCACCTCGCGACATCATTGATGCATTCATCGATGTCGCAACCGCATTAGGGTTACCTCACCCTCCACATGTGCACTGTAATAATTTAGGTCACAGCGGTAACTTCGAAACCACAATCGAAACCATGAAAACCGCGGGTGACCGCCGCCTCCATATTGCGCATATTCAGTTTCACAGCTATGCAGGGAAATTAGGTGAAAACCCCTTATCGGCGGGTCGAGAAATCGTCGAATACGTTAACGACCACCCCAATATTTCCTGCGATGTCGGCCAGGTAATGTTTGGGAAATCCACGATTATGACCGCTGACGCGCCATCAGCATATATGACACGAGGCTACACACATGCCAAATGGATTAATGCCGACACCGAGAATGAATCTGGTTGCGGGGTTGCACCTTACAATTATCAAGAGCATATCTATACAAATGCATTGCAATGGGCGATTGGATTAGAAATTTTTTTACTGTCTAAAGATCCATGGCGCATCGTGTTTTCAACGGATTCTCCAAATGGCGCCTCATTTATGAGTTATCCGAAATTAATTAAATTGTTAATGGACAAGAATTTCCGCGATGAAGAAATATCGCGCGTCAATCAAAAGGCAATGAATAAGTCCATTTTGCGTGAACTCAAGCGCGAATATACCTTGAGTGAGATTGCCATCATCACCCGCGCCGGTCCAGCCAAATGCTTAGGTCTGAAGAATAAAGGTCACCTGGGTGTTGGCGCCGATGCCGACATTACCATTTACGACGAGCAAGAAGACAAAGAACTTATGTTTAACGCACCGCGCTATGTCATTAAATCTGGACAACCGGTGATTGCAGATCATGAATTCACTACTGACTACTACGGTAAGACCATACATATTCAACCCGAGTTCGATAAATCTATTGAAGCTTCGATTCGACCGTTCTTCGATGATTATTATTCAATTCGCTTTGATAATTATGCGGTAAGTGACCACTACTTGCATGAACACGAGTTCATTGATTTGAAGAAAAAATGAAAATCAATAAAACCGAAATTGTCGACACCTTTGCGGAAGCCTTTGAAATGTGGGGTTCAAGGGTCATTATTACTGCTGACAGTATGGGGTGGGCGCGAGCTGCCGCATTATCCATGACCGGCTTTGCGACCTCCGTCATTCGATGCAAGTGCGAAGCGGCAATTGAATGTGAAATTGCCAGAGAAGACACACCGGACGGGCGCTTCGGAATTAGTGTTTTACTTTTTACAATGAGTAAAAGCAATATGAGTGCACGGCTGGTCGATCGTATAGGCCAATGCGTCATGACTTGCCCTACTACGGCTTGTTATAACGGTCTAGCAACGGACGACGTCGTTCCGGTGGGAGGGCGCCTGCGTTATTTTGGAGACGGTTATCAAATCTCCAAGCAAGTGGAAGGCAGACGACTTTGGCGCATCCCTGTGATGGAAGGAGAATTTGTGGTCGACGAATCCTTTGGTGTACAACCTGCGGTTGGCGGCGGTAACTTGCTGATCTTTGGCACCAATCGTTCAACCACGCTACGCGCCTCCTTGGCGGCTGCCGAAGCCATGAAGGAAATTGCCGGTGTATTTCTGCCGTTCCCGCAGGGCGTAGTTCGTTCGGGAAGCAAAGTCGGATCCAAATACAAGGGGCTGATCGCCTCAACCAACGATGCTTATTGTCCGACGCTGCGCGCATTTGCACCTAAAACTAAAATTCCCGATGGCATCGAAGCCGTCTATGAAATTGTCGTCGATGGACTGGATGAAGAATGTGTTGCCGAAGCCATGCGCCGCGGTATGCACACCGCGGCAGAAAAAGGCGCCACATTAATTTCAGCAGGTAACTACGGCGGTGACTTGGGTAAATATCATTTCCATCTACACAAAATTTTGAATGGCTAAGCAATGAGTCTCAAACTTAACTTACATACACAAAGCAATGTTCCCTTGGAAATGAGTTGCATCAACCCTGATGCAATACAGCATCTTTCTCAATCTGGAGTAGAACGTTTAGAAATTATTCACGGCAACGACACTGCGCATTTAGGGGACTTTTTCTCAGTAAAAGGCAAAGGACAAGAAACGATACACATCGAAGGTGACTGCGCCGCAATTAAATATATTGGTGCTGGTATGTCAAACGGCAAAGTCGTTGTTGATGGTAACGTCGGCATGCATCTTGGTTGCGGCATGACAGGTGGACAAATTATCGTAAACGGTAATGCCGGTGACTGGGTCGGACCGGAAATGTCGGGCGGGCGTATTGTAATTAATGGTAATGCCGGACATATGGTGGGAGCCGCCTATCGCGGTCACTCGGCAGGCGTACAAGGTGGTGAAATTTTTATTCATGGCAACGCGAAAAATGAAGTCGGTAGTGCAATGCGTCGCGGTCTAATCGCGATTGGCGGCAACGCCGGAGACTTTACCGGAGTTAATTTACTGGCAGGCAGCGTAATTGTTCTGGGAGAAATGGGCATTCGCGCAGGTGCCGGAATGAAAAGAGGCACCATTGTTTCGTTTAGCGACACCGAAGTATTACCGACTTTTGAATTTGCGTGTACTTATCATCCGGTATTTTTAAGGTTTTATTTAATGCATTTACGTAAAAACGGTTTTCAAATTGACGATCGCTTTGTTAACGGTCGTTACGATCGGTGGAGCGGTGACAGTATCGAACTCAACCGAGGCGAACTTTTGATTTTTAAACGGTGACGTGTATTTACACGACAAGTGAAGTGAGGAGAAATAATTATGACAACTGTAGTAACCGACAATTGTAACGGCTGCCGTTTTACCGATTGTGTATCGGTATGCCCGGTTGAATGTTTTCATTACGACGATCAAATGCTTTATATCGATCCGGACGTATGCATAGATTGCAGCGCATGCATTCCGGAATGTCCGGTACAGGCCATTTATGAAGAAGCCGATTTACCGGAAGATCAGGAAAAATGGATTGAAATTAACGCAGAAAAAGCCCCGGACCTGCCGTTAATTACCGAACAAATGGATCCACTCGAAGGCGCGGAAGAACGTAAAGCGGAACTGGGATTTTAATCACGGACAAGAAATATGAGTGTAGGCAGCGAACAAAATCCATTAAAAGTAGCCGTGGTGGGTGCGGGACCCAGCGGCTTTTACGCCAGCGAAGCACTGATTCGTTCCGATCTGAATGTCGAAATCGATCTTTTGGAACGCCTGCCTTCGCCGTATGGATTAGTACGCAGCGGTGTTGCACCCGATCATCCTAAGCTAAAGCAAGCCATACTGGTGTACGACAAAATAGCTTCCAATAATTCCGAATTGAATTACATCGGTAATGTCACGGTTGGAAAAGATGTATCGGTAGATGAATTACGTCAAACGCATCACGCGGTAATTCTTACTTGCGGCGCCGAAACCGATCGCAAATTAGGGGTTCCCGGTGAAGACTTGCCCGGCAGCCATACAGCGACCGAGTTTGTTGCCTGGTATAACGGTCACCCGGATTATCGCGACCGCATATTTGATTTATCACACGAAAACGCCGTCGTTATCGGCCAGGGAAATGTAGCAGCCGACGTCAGCCGCATATTGTCAAAAACAGTCGACGAACTGAAAACGACCGACATCGCGCAACATGCACTGGATGCACTGGCCGAAAGTAAAATTAAAAATGTTTATGTAATCGGCCGACGCGGCCCCGCACAAGCTAAGTTTACCTCCAAAGAATTAAAAGAATTCGGCGAACTGGAAGAATGCGACGCCGTAGTTAACAGTGACGAACTGGTATTGAATGCCGCCAGCGAAGCCGAACTCGCCGAGAAATCCAATGCCGGCAGTAAAAAAGTGTACGATTTGTTTGTCGGCTATGCGGAAAAAGGCCTGAGCGGCAAACCCCGTCAGTGTCATTTTCAGTTTCTCCGCAGCCCGGTCGAGCTAATCGGCACCAACCGGATCGAAAAAGTGATCATCGAGCACAATCAGTTATCAGGCGAGGCATTCAAACAATCGGCACGCGGAACCGGCGAACGTTACGAGCTTGAAGCCGGAATTCTGTTTCGCAGTATCGGTTATCGCGGTATCGAAATGCCCGGGGTTCCGTTTCAT
>JANQOT010000057.1 GCA_028285655.1 Gammaproteobacteria bacterium | reverse complement strand
TTATGGGCAAGGGCCTGGGTAAAGAAGTCGCGCTGATTACCGACGGACGTTTTTCCGGCGGCAGCCACGGCTTTGTAGTCGGACACATCACACCTGAAGCCGCCACCGGCGGCCCGCTGGCGCTGGTGAAAAACGGTGACCGCATCACCATCGATGCACAAAAACGCGAAATCGTTTTACATGTCGCCAAGTCCGAGCTGACCAAGCGCAAGCGTGCGTGGAAGGCGCCGAGACAGACGTATAAACGCGGTGTGCTGGCGAAATACGCCAGGCAGGTGAGTTCGGCCTCGACCGGCGCGGTAACGGACTAGAAGATATCAAACAATCTTAAACAGGTTTCTAGAAACAACCCCTAGTTTACGGCGTGAAATGCGTTGGCAGTCGGCCGTTTATAGTTTAGGATTTAGCCCCTTTTTATCGCCTACATCTACATTATTAAACCCAAGGAGCAGTTGAATGGCACTGACACCCGAAGAACTAGAAGCAATCATGGAACGCAAAAACAAGATGCGTCGGGAAGCTTACGACCGTCGTAATGCGCAGGAAAACAAAGATGAAGTCAGCGCCAAGGCCGTCGCACGATTTATGGCCCTGCCCGAGTACCAGAATGCCAACTGTGTAATGTGGTACATCGACTGCCGTTCCGAAACTCGTACCAAGCCCGAGTTGCTGGAAGAAGTGGCCAAGGGTGAAAAGAAAATTATCGTGCCCTATTGCACCGAAGACGAAAACGGTGAAAACAAACTCGGTTTATGGTGGATGGAAAGCCTGGAAGAGATGGTGGTCGGTAAATGGAATATTCTGGAGCCGCCGAAAGAAATGTGGGGCAACCCGGCCAAAGAAGTAGAGGCACAAGATCTGGATCTGGTTCTGGTGCCGGGCGTCGGTTTCGACCGCAACGGCGGACGCATGGGCAACGGCCAGGGCTACTACGACCGTCTGCTGGAAAAAGTTCGCCCCGACGCACCACTGGTTGCACTTTGTTACGAGTCGCAGTTATTCGATAACGTGTTGGTAGCGCCGCACGATGTGTATATGGATAAAGTCGTCACCGAAGATGCTGTTTACGACGGCAAAGGAAGAGACTAATGACTGCAGTAATTGATGATACCTATGCGGAAGCGTTTAAAAGCTTGTATGTAGAGTTTTTAATCACCGCACGAGATCTGAAGTGGGTTGAACATGCGGTAAATGCCGCCACCGGCAACGGCTCCAGTTCAATTTTGTGCGACTGCGAAGCCGGACTGGATCGCTATGTCGGCCCCGGAGCGGATGAAAGTTTCCAGACCCCGGACGGTCGCCCGGGCGCCATCGTGCAACTGCACGTACCGCGTTTCTGGAAGGACCGCAACGAGCGCGTGGAAAGATCGGCACTGGTCCGTATCAGCCAGAACGTACTGACCTGCCCGACTGCATCCTGCTTTAACTTAATCGATTCGGAAGAGTATTTTCATATGGGCCGCAAGGTCGCGTACTTCGGTAACGGTTACCAGAAACGCATCGAACGCTACGGTCGCAAAATGTGGTGGATTCCGATTCTGGGCGGCGAATTCGTACTGGATCGACGACTGGGCCGCGCCGACGGTTTAATGGGCGGCAACTTGTGGTTCTTCGGTAAAGATGTGGATTCTGCTTTGGAAGCGGCCGAAAAAGGTTGCGAAGCGATTACTCCGGTTGACGGTGTGATTACTACTTTCCCTGGTGGTATTGCCGGCAGTGGATCCAAAGCCGGTAGCGACTACGATTTCACCATTGCCAGTACCTATGAAAAATTCTGCCCGATGCTGCAGGACGATCCGACAGTGGAACACGGTTTGCCGGAAGGTGTAAATTCGGTCATGGAAATTATTATGAACGGCCGCGATATGGAATGTATTGTCGAAGCCACCCAGGCCGCGATTAATGCTTCCAAGGACACCGACGGCCTGTTGATGATTTCCGCCGGCAACTACGGCGGCCGTTTGGGCAAGAGCTTTATTTACCTGCACCCGGAAAAACAGCCGACAGCATAAAATACGTTTTAATTTGTCACGCAAGATCAATGGGGTCAGACTCGATTGATCTTGCTGTGACCGCCACTTCTTTTATTAATCAATCGAGTCTGACCCCATTGATCCATGATTATCGACGGTAAAAAAGTCGCCATCGAAATTCGCAACGCCATCAAGGCGCGTCTGGACCAAACCCCGAACGTAAATATTACCCTGGCAACGGTGCTGGTCGGTGACGACCCCGCCAGCAAATTGTATGTCGGGATGAAACACCGCGAGGCCAACGCGGCCGGGCTGCGCTCCAAAAACATCGAATTGCCCGCCGACACCAGCCAGGCACAACTGGAACAGCAAATTGAAACCCTGGCAAAGGACGATTCCGTGCACGGTATTCTGGTGCAGTTACCGCTGCCGGGCGAGCTCGACAAAGACCGCGTGCTGGCGAGGATTCCTCCGGAAAAAGATGTCGATGGCCTGACCGATGTCAACATGGGACGGCTGGTCCAGGGACAAAAACAACTGGTGCCCTGTACCCCGCTGGGCGTAATGCGTCTGATCGATGCCTATAAAATTGAAACCAGCGGCAAAACGGCAGTGGTAGTAGGCCGTTCGGCGCTGGTTGGCCTGCCTCAGTTTTTACTGCTGGCCGAGCGCGGCGTCGATGCCACCGTGACGATCGCGCACTCGCGCAGCCCAGACCTGGCTGCGACCTGCAAAACCGCCGATATATTAGTATGTGCAGCCGGTTCGCCGGCGATGATCACCGCCGAGCACGTCAAACCGGGGGCGATGGTGTTCGATGTGGGTGTCAGCCGAACCGATCAAGGCATTCAGGGCGATGTCGATTTTGCGTCCGTCAGTAAAGTGGCCGGTGGAATCACTCCGATGCCGGGCGGTACCGGGCCGATGACGGTGGCCTGCCTGCTGGAAAATACGGTCCTCGCCGCTCGCCTGCAGGGCGCCCTGAAAGTCTAAACATTTGCTAAATAGCTGATTTTTCCCCTTAAATTACGCTTGAGTGTGGGCGAACCCTTGTGGCATTATGGCGAACTTTTCGGGTACTGTTGAAAAATCACTCGCTTAGCCGCCCGGGTGTTTTTCAAGAGCCTCCGAAAATGCTTGCCAAGGTCAATTGATCCCCGTCAACACTGGGCAAGCCAGGGAGCATATTACGAACCGTTTCTAAACTTTAACTTAAGGGTACCTTTATGCCTGGCGAAAAACTTAGATTTCCTGGAAGGAATTATTTATTTGCACCGGGTCCGACGCATATTCCAAATGAAGTGCTGACCGCAATGATAGTTCCGCAGGAAGACCATCGCGCGCCAGACTT
>JANQOT010000018.1 GCA_028285655.1 Gammaproteobacteria bacterium | reverse complement strand
CACTAACTCCGTGTGTTCTGACTTTACTATAACCCAAAATCACGTGCTACCGCATACATCTCCTTACTTTCTTTGCGTGATGCTTGTGGTTTACACATGGTGACCTGCTTAAAGCGGGTCCGTAATTCACTTATATATTGTGAAAAACCTTCGCCCTGGAATAGTTTCACAACAAATATGCCACCTACATTAAGGTGTTTGACAGCAAAGTCGAACGCCAATTCGGCCAAATACATCGATTTTGGCTGATCGACGGCCTTGTTACCTGATATATTGGGGGCCATATCGCAGATTACAAGGTCCACCGCCCTGCCGGACAGCATTTGTACAAGCCTTGTAAGCGTTTCGGCCTCAGTAAAATCGCCTTGCAGAGCGCTTACGCCGTCTATGGGTTCGATCGGCAGAATATCCAGTGCGATCACCTCGACTGCCGCTTTACCCGAATTTCGCACTGCATACTGGCTCCACGCACCGGGCGCCGCCCCCAGATCCACAATTACCTGCTGTGCTCGTATCAACCCATATTTCTCGTCCAGTTCCTGTAATTTAAAAACCGCGCGCGAGCGGTAACCGTCGGCTTGAGCGCGAGCGACATAGGGATCCTGGTGTTGTCGTTTTAGCCAGCGGGAACTGCTTTTACTTCTGGCCAAGATAGGGCACTTTGGCTTGTAGCCGCTGACTTGCGTCGAAGCGCGTGATCGAAAGAACTTTAATCAGGGTAGTCGTAAATTTATGGAAGAACATATTTTAAAGAATCCATTGAAAGGATCGTACAAGCAGGAATCTTACACATAGCGTACATCCAAAATTTCGTATTCTTTTTCCCCTCCCGGCGCCATAACCGTTGCAATATCTCCGATATTTTTACCGATCAGCGCACGAGCGATCGGCGAGGTTACTGAAATCAGCCGCGCTTTTATATCTGCTTCATCCTCACCGACAATTTGATAGGTAATTTCGTCACCGGTTTCTTCATCTGCCAGATCTACGGTCGCACCAAAAACGACGCGGCCGCCTGTGTCCAGCTTAGCAACATCGATAATTTCGGCATTGGAAAGTTTCCCTTCAATTTCCTGTATACGGCCTTCAATAAAACTCTGCTGCTCACGTGCGGCATGGTATTCGGCATTTTCTTTTAAATCACCGTGTTCACGCGCAGTTGCAATCGCTTCAATTACAGTTGGCCGGTCAACAGTTTTTAACTGCTGTAATTCTTCACGTAATTTTTGCGCGCCGCGAACGGTTAACGGAACTTTATTCATAATGAGTTTGTGTGTTTACTTAACATTTGATGCTATTAATGCGTAACCTCAGCATGCAACTGTTGCAATTGATACACGTCACTTATTGATTCCTGTTCTATTGCCTGCTTCAGCGCCCACGCGCCGGTAATTGTAGTGGTATAGCAAACTTTTTGCTGAATGGCTTCACGTCGAATTGCATACGAATCAGCGATTGCCTGCTTCCCTTCTGTAGTATTAATAATCAGGTCAATTTTATTGTCAATGATCATATCGACAATATGCGGCCTGCCTTGGCGTACTTTATTCACATGCTTGCACGCGATATCTCGTGAATCAAAAAAGTTTGCGGTGCCATCCGTCGCCACAATGTCAAAACCCAACTTTATTAATTCTGCGGCTAATTTTGCAGCTTCTTCTTTATCTTCGTTGCGCACACTTAACAGCGCGCGACCGGCAGCGGGCAAATCCACGCCGGCACCCAATTGCGATTTCGCGAATGCTTCACCGAAAGTTTTACCAACGCCCATCACTTCACCGGTTGATTTCATCTCCGGACCCAAAATCGGATCGACTCCCATAAATTTAATAAACGGAAACACCGACTCTTTTACAGAAAAATGTTGCGGCAAAACTTCCTTGATAACGTTCTGGCTTTGCAGTTTCTGGCCCACCATGCACCGTGCCGCGACCTTTGCTAACGGAATTCCAATTGATTTGGATACAAACGGTACGGTTCGCGACGCACGCGGATTTACTTCCAGCAAATAAACATCTTCGCCCTTAACTGCATATTGAATATTCATTAATCCTACTACATTTAATCCGAATGCAAGTTTACGCGTAATTTCTTTTAGCTGTGCCTGCATATCCGCGCTTAATGAGTGTGGCGGCAACGAGCATGCCGAATCGCCGGAATGAATACCCGCCTGTTCGATATGCTGCATAATGCCTCCTACGAACACTTCCTGCCCGTCGCAAATCGCATCGACATCAATTTCAATCGCATCCGCCAGAAAGCGATCCAGCAATACCGGCGAATCATTGGATACCGAAACCGCCGATTGCATGTAATGCATCAAGTCCTCATCGTTATAGACAATTTCCATCGCCCTTCCACCCAATACGTAGGATGGCCGCACTACCAGCGGATAGCCTATTTGATTTGCGAGGGGCACGGCTTGCTCGGCACTGGTGGCGGTAGCGTTTGGCGGCTGCAGTAATTCCAGTTTATTCACCAGTTCCTGAAAACGTTCGCGGTCTTCCGCAAGGTCGATCGAATCAGGACTGGTTCCGATAATCGGAACACCGGCCGCTTCCAGATCACGCGCCAGCTTAAGCGGTGTTTGGCCGCCGAATTGAACAATGACTCCGGTCGGATTTTCGATTCGACAGATTTCCAATACATCTTCCAGTGTTAACGGCTCGAAAAACAGGCGATCGGAAGTATCGTAGTCGGTGGAAACCGTCTCCGGGTTACAATTTACCATTATGGTTTCATAACCGTCTTCGCGCATCGCCAATGCTGCATGCACACAGCAATAATCGAACTCAATGCCCTGCCCGATACGATTCGGACCGCCGCCCAAAACCATAATTTTCTTTTTATCCGAGGGAAGCGCCTCGCACTCCTGTTCATAAGTCGAATACATATACGCAGTACTGGTCGCAAACTCTGCTGCGCAGGTATCAACCCGCTTGTATACGGGATGTATCGAATTTTCCCAACGTTTACTTCGAACATCGGCTTCGCTGGCATTCTTCAATAGCTGCGCAAGACGTCGGTCGGAAAATCCTTTTTGTTTTAATTGCAGTAATTCATCCGCGGATAATTCCGCCAAAGTTTTGTTTTCAATCTCCTGCTCAAGATGAATGATTTCCTGAATTTGAATGAGAAACCACGGATCAATCGCCGTAATATCAAATAACTGTGCAATGCTGTAACCGGCGCGCATTGCATCGGCAACATACCAAAGTCGGCTCGGCCCGGTTTCGCGTATTCTTTCTTCCAGTTCGTGCCGCCATTGGCTGGATGATTTATCGATCATCGGGTTTAAACCGTCCATGCCGGTCTCAAGCCCGCGCAGCGCTTTTTGCATCGACTCCTGAAAGGTTCGACCGATTGCCATCACCTCCCCGACTGATTTCATCTGAGTACTGAGTATGGCCGACGCTTGCGGAAATTTTTCAAATGCAAAACGCGGAACTTTGGTCACCACGTAGTCGATGGTGGGTTCGAATGATGCGGGAGTCACTCCGCCCGTAATTTCGTTATCGAGTTCGTCCAGGGTATAACCCACGGCAAGCTTGGCTGCGATTTTGGCAATCGGAAATCCGGTAGCCTTGGATGCCAGCGCGGACGATCGCGAAACGCGCGGATTCATTTCAATGATAACCAAACGCCCGTTTTCAGGGTTAACCGCAAATTGCACATTCGAACCGCCGGTATCGACACCGATCTTGCGCAACACGGCGATCGAGGCATTACGCATGATCTGGTATTCCTTATCCGTCAATGTTTGCGCCGGCGCTACGGTGATCGAATCCCCGGTATGCACACCCATCGGGTCAAGATTCTCGATCGAACACACAATAATGCAATTGTCGGCGTGGTCGCGCACAACTTCCATTTCGAATTCTTTCCAGCCTAGCAGCGATTCTTCCAGCAATACCTCGGTGGTCGGGGATAAATCCAAACCACGCGCGACAATGGTTTTAAATTCTTCAATGTTATAGGCAATACCTCCGCCGCTGCCTCCCAAGGTAAACGATGGTCGAATAATGGTAGGAAAACCAACTTGCGGCTGAATCTGCAAAGCTTCTTCCATGCTATGCGCTACCGCAGAATGGGCCGACTCCAGCCCGATTTCATCCATCGCCAGCTTGAACTTTTCACGATCTTCGGCCGTGTCGATGGCCGTTTTTGAAGCGCCGATTAGTTCTACATTAAACTTTTTCAGCACGCCTTCACGATCCAGATCCAGCGCACAGTTCAATGCAGTCTGGCCGCCCATGGTCGGCAATAATGCATCCGGTCGTTCACGTTCGATAATTTTCGCCACTGTCCGCCAGGCAATGGGTTCGATATAAATTACATCCGCCGTTTCGGGATCCGTCATAATCGTAGCGGGATTGGAGTTCACCAATATGACTTTAAAGCCTTCGTCCCGCAGCGCTTTACATGCTTGCACACCGGAGTAATCAAACTCGCAGGCCTGACCAATAATAATCGGCCCGGCTCCGATAATAAGAATCGATTGCAGATCCGTACGCCTGGGCATCAGCCGGCTCCTTCTGCACGCGACTGCATTGCATCTATAAACGGCGTGAACAAGGCACGAACATCATGCGGACCGGGACTGGCTTCCGGATGCCCCTGAAAACTGTAAGCGGGAATGTCACGATGACGAATTCCCTGCAAGCTGCCGTCAAACAATGAACGATGGGTGGCAATCAACGTGTCCGGCAAAGATTTTTCATCCACGGCAAAACCATGATTTTGACTGCTGATCATAACCCGTCCGGTGGTCAGATCTTTTACCGGATGATTTGCGCCGTGATGGCCGAATTTCATTTTTACAGTTTGTGCACCGCAGGCCAGACCGAATAATTGATGACCCAGACAAATTCCAAACGTGGGAATGCCGGCATTCAAAACGTCCTGAATCATATTTATCGCATAATCGCAGGGTTCCGGATCACCCGGACCGTTGGAAAGAAAAATTCCGTCGGCTTGCAGCTTCTGAAGTTCGCTGAAACTGGTGGTCGCGGGAACAACCTTAAGCTCACAGCCTAAATCATGCAGTATTCTAAGAATATTGTGTTTTACACCATAGTCCAACGCCACCACTTTGTACTTCGATGAATTCGCCGCATCGCGATAGTCGCCACTGGCAGCCGACCAGATTCCTTTGTTCCAGTCGTACGCAGTTTTGGTCGTAACTTCTTTGGCCAGATCCATGCCTTTCAATCCGGGAAATGCTTGTGCTTGCTTGATCAGATCTTCGGTATTTACATCGCCGGTGGCAATGACACCATTCAGGGCGCCTTTTTCGCGCAAACGCCGCGTTAAACTGCGGGTATCGATATTTGCAATAGCAACAATATTATGTTCGCGCAGGTACTCGCCGAGTGATTGTTCGCCGCGCCAGTTGGAGTAAAGTGAGGGCAGATCGCGAATGACCAGGCCCGCCGCATAAATGGAAGCGGATTCCCAGTCCTGCCGGTTTACGCCCACATTCCCGATGTGAGGATAGGTCAGCGTTACGATTTGTTTACTATAGGAAGGGTCGGTAAGAATTTCCTGGTAGCCGCTTATGGATGTATTGAAAACCACCTCACCTTCGGTCGACCCGGCTGCTCCAATGGCGATCCCTTGAAAAACAGTTCCGTCTTCAAGCACCAGATAAGCGGGTGTATTCAAGCATCTTCTCCTGAACGTAGGCGCAAAAAAAGGGACTGATAGCCCCGTTAGAATTCGAATTCACAAGTCCCTAACTAATTGTGGTGCGATTGTACGCGAAGTCTGATTAAGTCGATAGAGTCAGGCTTCTAATATTCTTTAATTTAAACTTAATACGTCCTGCATATCATAGACACCGGCCGACTGATTTTGCAGCCAGATTGCTGCGCGAACTGCTCCGCGGGCAAATGTTAACCGACTGGATGCACGATGCACGATTTCAACGCGCTCGCCGCTGCCGGCAAATAATACAGTGTGCTCGCCGACGATATCGCCCGCTCGAATGGTCTCGAATCCAATTGTTCCTTTTTTCCGTTCGCCGGTATTCCCTTCGCGTGCATACACCGCCACATCTTCCAGCTTAACCCCCAGCGATTCTGCCACGACTTCGCCCATTCGAATGGCAGTACCGGAAGGAGCATCTACTTTGTGTCGATGGTGTGCTTCGATAATTTCGATATCATAATCGTCGTCCAGGGTTCCGGCTGCTGTGCGCAGCAGACTCAGACACAAATTAACGCCGACGCTCATATTGGGCGCAAACACAATCGGTATTGTTTGCCCGGCCTGATAAATTTTCTGTTTTTGTTCCGCACTGAAACCTGTGGTCCCGATCACCATGGGTATTTTTTTTTCGACACATTGCGCCAGGCCGTTAATCGCACCGTCGGGCAAGGTAAAATCGATCCAGGCTTGTGGTTGCACTTCGCCGCACTCCAGAACGCTTGCGACCGCCACACCGATCGACGGAATGCCGGCTAATTCTCCCGCATCGCTGCCCAGCAAGGAGGAATCGTGCCGTTCCAGCGCAGCGACAACAGCGGTATCTTCATCTTCGGTACACGCGCCGATAAGCGTACGACCCATACGTCCACCCGCACCGTTAATTACAATTTGAATTGGTTGCGCCATTTATACGATCTCGCCAGATTTAATCCGCCCAAAATTTTAAATCGTCAAAAAAACTTTTTACGCCGTCCACCCAGCCTTCCGTGCGCGGACTATGTTTTTTACCCCCGCTTTGCAGCGATTCGTCGAGTTCTTTCAACAACTCTTTCTGTTGCTTGGTTAAGTTTACCGGTGTTTCCACCTGAATATGCACAAACATATCGCCTTGCGAACCACCTCTGACCGGTTTCACACCTTTACCACGCATACGAAACTGCTTGCCGGTCTGCGTCTCGGCAGGAATTTTAAGGCTTACCTTGCCATCCAGCGTCGGAATTTCGATTTCATCGCCCAAGGCTGCACTGACAAATCCGATTGGAATTTCGCAATGCAAATGTTCGCCGTCGCGCTCGAATATCGGATGTGGCTTGACATGTATCTGCACATACAAGTCGCCGGATGGCCCGCTATTCTCGCCCGCCTCGCCCTCATTAGCCAATCGTATCCGGTCGCCGGTATCCACAGCGGCGGGGATTTTAACCGATAATGTTCGATTACGTTTCACTGCACCGGACCCGGAACAATCGGAA
>JANQOT010000011.1 GCA_028285655.1 Gammaproteobacteria bacterium | reverse complement strand
TTCGCACCGTTCAGAGCTCTTATCGGTCATCGTTCCGACAATCATAAATCTTTTATCGGCTGGCGCAGAGTGCCTTACATTTGTATGGGGGCCTTACTGATGTTCGGCGGGTTGGCGATAATGCCGTTTGCGTTATTGGTATTGTCTGATCAATTCACTATGCCTTATGGAGCCGGTTATGTTGGAGCGGCAATTGCGTTTTTACTTACCGGTATCGGTTTACACACCACACAAACCGCAGGATTGGCGCTGGCAACCGATATAGCACCTACTTCGTCCCGGCCACGCGTGGTTGCCTTGTTATATGTCATGCTGCTACTTGGCATGGTGGCTAGTTCAGTAACATTTTCATTATTGTTACAGGACTTTAGTCCGATGAAGTTAATCCAGGTGATTCAGGGTGCGGCACTTGCGTCAATAGTGCTCAATATGATCGCGTTATGGCAACAGGAACCGCGTAATCAAAAATTAACCGCGCCCGATCGAGTGCGTATGAGTTTTTCGCAAGCGTGGGGCCTGTTTCGCAAAGCCGGAAATTCGGGGCGATTGCTTGTGGTGGTTGGTTTGGGTACCACTGCATTTAGTATGCAGGATATATTGCTGGAACCGTACGGTGGCGAAATTTTGAATTTGTCAGTCAGCGCGACCACTGTGTTAACTGCAATTCTCGCAAGCGGTACGCTGATTGCGCTGGCGCTCGCATCGCGCGGTTTAAGCCGGGGAATGGATCCGTCGCGGCTGGCGGCTTTCGGGGCATTAGTGGGAATTATTGCGTTTTTAGCCGTAATTTTTGCGGCACCGCTGCAGATGGTATTTCTTTTCTATAGCGGTACCGGATTAATAGGATTCGGTGGCGGCTTGTTTGCAGTCGGCACGCTTATATTTGCGATGGAATTGTCCGACAGTAAAAGTACAAACGACAAACAAGTCGTACAAAGCGGACTCGCCCTTGGTGCCTGGGGGGCTGTTCAGGCAACTGCTGCCGGTGCGGGTATAGCGCTGGGTGGCGGTTTACGCGATATTTTTTCCGGTCTGGCGATGGAGGGTTCCCTGGGGACTGCATTAATCAGTCCGGTTACGGGCTACGGTATCGTGTACAACATTGAAATAATTTTATTACTGGCCACGCTGGTGGCCGTTGGTCCGTTGGTAAGAAAACCAGCACATTTAAAAACATCTACTTCATCTTCTTTTGGTTTGGCCGGCTTTCCCGGATAAACCAGTTTAGTGTTTCGAGGTTAGAACAATGGAAACAGGCGCAATTACAAACTATATCGATGTCGCACAAGTCGTTCTCTATGCATTTTGGATTTTCTTTTTCGGATTGGTGCTGTATTTGCGGCGCGAAGACAAACGGGAAGGTTACCCATTAGTGACAGACCGATCGCGTAGAATAAAAGTTGTAGGTTTTCCCGATTTACCCGTGGCTAAAAAGTTCACCCTTCCGCACGGGGGTGGTACCAGAATGGCTCCGCGTACCGACAGCGCCGAACGCGACATTGCAGCGAAGCCGGTGGGACCCTGGCCCGGTGCACCCTTGCATCCGACGGGCAACCCGATGAAAGATGGGGTGGGGCCGGCGGCCTATGCCAATCGACCCGACGTGCCGGATATTACTCATCTGGGTGAACCAAAAATTGTACCCATGCGCGTGGCCACCGACTTTTCGATAGAAAAGAAAGATCCGGACCCGCGTGGGGTAAGCGTTGTAGGTGCCGATGGAAAGATGGCCGGCGAAGTTACGGATGTCTGGGTGGATAGAAGTGAACCACAAATCCGCTATTTAGAACTGCAAGTAAAGGGCAGGCAGGTTCTATTACCAATTAATTTTGTGAGCTCGTGCAAGCGAGGCCAGGTTATCAGAGTAAATTCAATTCTGGGCGATCAGTTTGCAGATGTTCCTGGTCTGACAAATCCGGATCAAGTGACATTACAGGAAGAAGATAAAATTTGCGCATACTACGGTGGCGGAACACTCTATGCCACACCATCCCGACTGGATCCATTGTTATGAATATGAGCGAGTATGAATCAGAGCCAGTGCCGGGCTTGCCGGAGTATTTGCCGGAAGGTGAATATATTCTATGGCAGGGTTCGCCGCATTGGAAAAGTTTTTCACGGCATGTTTTTCACATCAACAAGTTGTTAATTTATTTTTGCATACTTATTGCGTGGAATGTTTGGTCGAGTCTTAATGCTGAATTATCATTGCTACAGGCTATGTCTGGTGCAACCTGGATTGGTGTATTAACAATTTTTGCTATCAGTATTGTTTTGATATTTTCGTGGTTGTTTAGCAAGACGACTATTTACACGATCACAAATCGCCGATTAGTACTGCGCTTTGGCGTCGCAATTCCAATGATCATAAATTTGCCCTGGAACAAAGTACAGCAGGCAGATGTAAAGGTATATGCCGATCATAGCGGCGATATTCCGTTGACGTTAATCGCGGGAGAAAAAATTTCCTACTTCGTAATGTGGCCGCACGCAAAGCCTTGGAATTTCAGCAGGGTAAAACCCATGTTAAGAAGTATTCCCGG
>JANQOT010000268.1 GCA_028285655.1 Gammaproteobacteria bacterium | reverse complement strand
AGACTGCCGCGCACGGTATGGTAACGAACACCGGGTAAATCTTTGACACGACCACCGCGGATTAACACTACCGAGTGCTCCTGCAAATTATGTCCCTCACCACCGATATATGAAGATACTTCAAAACCATTGGTCAATCGGACCCGTGCCACTTTACGCAAGGCGGAATTGGGTTTTTTCGGGGTGGTGGTATATACACGTGTGCACACACCACGTTTCTGCGGGCATGCGTCCAACGCCGGCACATTGCTTTTATATAGTTTTCGCTTACGTGGCTTGCGAACTAGCTGGTTTACAGTTGCCATTCAGTATTTTCTCCGGCACAAAATAAACGACAGGCCGATCTTGCGCTCGGCCTGTCGTAGGGTGGCGAGATTTTAGGAGCTGGGCTGAACCCTGTCAAGCAAAGACCCGGCTCCATAAGCTCATGAATTTACAGCGCTATCCGTCTCGTCGGAACTGGCTTCGTCGGAACTTGCCGGTTCCGGCGCCGCTTCTTCTGCAACCGCCGCTTCTTCCGGCATTTCCAGCTGTAGTCCCTGGCGCGCTTTTCGCCGTTCATCGTGGTAGGTCAAGCCGGTTCCGGCCGGAATTAATCGACCCACAATGACATTTTCTTTCAGACCTCTGAGGTGGTCGGCAGAGCCTCGCACGGCAGATTCCGTCAATACTCGTGTGGTTTCCTGGAAAGAACCCGCCGAGATAAACGATTCGGTCACCAGTGAAGCCTTGGTAATACCTAACAATACCGGATCGAACTGCGCGGGTTCCTTGCCTTTACTTTCCATACTTTCATTGATTTCGTAGATGCGGGCGCGTTCCACCTGTTCTCCGCGCAATAAATTAGTATCGCCGGGGACAGACACTTCCACTTTACGCAGCATTTGTCGAATAATGACTTCAATGTGCTTATCGTTAATTTTCACACCCTGCAGACGATAGACATCCTGAATTTCCTGCACCAAGTACTCGGCCAGCGCACTGACTCCCAGTAAACGCAAAATATCGTGCGGATTCGGTTCACCGTCCACCACGACTTCGCCGCGCTCCACATGCTCACCTTCAAACACATCGACATGCCGCCACTTCGGGATCAACTCTTCGACGGTTTCACCGTCATCTTCGGTGATGACCAAACGTTGTTTACCCTTGGTGTCTTTACCAAAACTTACCGTTCCGGATGCCTGCGCAAGCACTGCCGGCTCTTTTGGTTTTCGCGCTTCAAACAGATCCGCTACCCGCGGCAAACCACCGGTGATGTCACGTGTTTTTGAAGACTCTTGCGGAATTCTTGCAATAACGTCGCCAACGCCTACCGAGGCCCCGTCGTTCAAACTGACAATCGCGCCGTACGGCAATACATACTGCGCCGGAAAGTCCGAATCGGGCAGCGTCAGTTCGTTTTCCTTGTCATCCACCAGGCGCACCATCGGTCGCAAATCTTTACCTGCACTTGGGCGGCTCTTGGGATCGGATACGACGGTCGAACTCAAACCAGTGACTTCGTCAGTATGCTTGTTGACGGTAACACCGTCGGCAAAGTCCACTAATTTCACCTGGCCTGCGACTTCCGAAATAATCGGGTGAGTATGCGGATCCCAGTTTGCAATCACCTGACCGGCTTCGACCGCGTCACCGTCGTTCACGGAAATTGACGCACCGTAAGGTACTTTGTAACGCTCGCGTTCGCGATTGTGTTCATCGATCAAACCCAGTTCACCGGATCGCGATACCGCTACGTTATGACCGTCGCGGTGTTTTACCAGTTTGATATTGTGCAAACGCACATTACCGTTTTGTTTGGTGGCAATGCTGTTGGTAGACGCTGCCCGGCTGGCGGCGCCTCCAATATGGAAAGTACGCATAGTTAACTGCGTACCGGGCTCGCCGATCGATTGCGCAGCCATCACGCCGACCGCCTCGCCTTTATTGATCAAATGACCGCGCGCCAGATCACGCCCGTAACACATCGAGCAAACACCGTAACGGGTGTCGCAGGTAATCGGCGTACGCACCAGCATTTCATCGACGCCTAATTCCTCAAATCGTGCTACCCAGCCTTCATCCAGCAGTGTTCCGGCCGGAATTACCACCTGCTTGCCTTTTGCGTCCATCACGTCTTTGGCTACGACGCGGCCGAGAACGCGCTCGCTTAACGGTTCCACGACGTCACCACCCTCAATAATCGGGTTCATGATAATGCCGTTTTCGGTTCCGCAATCAAATTCGGTAATCACCAGATCCTGTGCAACATCGACCAGCCGACGCGTTAGATAACCGGAGTTTGCTGTTTTCAGCGCCGTATCCGCCAGACCTTTGCGCGCACCGTGGGTGGAGATAAAGTACTGCAATACGTTTAGCCCCTCGCGGAAGTTTGCCGTGATCGGCGTTTCGATAATCGAACCATCCGGTTTTGCCATCAAGCCGCGCATTCCCGCAAGTTGTCGAATCTGTGCAGCGGAACCCCGTGCACCGGAATCCGCCATCATAAAGATCGAGTTGAAAGAGGGTTGCGTAACGGTGTTGCCTTCGGCGTCCTGCACCTGTTCTTTACCCAATTTCTCCATCATGGCTTTGGCTACTTTTTCATTGGTATGCGACCAGATGTCGACCACTTTATTGTAGCGCTCACCCTTGGTCACCAGGCCGGAAGCATATTGCTCTTCGATATCTTTTACTTCCTGCTCGGCAGAATTGAGAATGCCTTCTTTCTCCGCCGGGATGACCATGTCGTCGGCGCAGAACGAAACGCCTGCGCGCGTGGCGAACTGAAAACCGGTATACATAAGCTGGTCGGCAAAAATCACCGTGTCTTTTAAACCGACTTTGCGATAGCACTCGTTGATCAACCGCGAAATTGCGCGCTTGTTAAGGTCCTGGTTCACCAGATCGAACGGCAGCCCATCCGGTAAAATCTGCAACAGCAACGAACGTCCGACAGTAGAGTCGATGATATTGGTTGCTTCGATTAACTCGCCGGCTTCATTTGGCAATTTTTGCGTTACCCGCATTTTTATTTTTGCATGCAAATCAACTGCACCGGTTTCAAACGCGCGACGCACTTCATCCACATCGGCAAAGGTCATTCCCTCGCCTGGCGCATTGATTTGTTCCCGGGTCATAAAGTACAAACCCAACACGATATCCTGCGACGGCACGATAATCGGTTCACCGTTGGCGGGGGATAAAATATTATTGGTCGACATCATCAGTGCGCGGCCTTCCAGTTGCGCCTCAATCGACAAGGGTACGTGTACCGCCATCTGGTCGCCGTCGAAGTCTGCGTTAAACGCGGCACACACCAGCGGATGCAATTGAATTGCCTTGCCTTCGATCAACACTGGTTCGAAACACTGAATACCAAGTCGGTGCAGTGTCGGTGCGCGGTTAAGCATAACCGGATGCTCACGGATTACTTCTTCCAGAATATCCCACACTTCCGCGCCTTCGCGTTCGACAATTTTCTTGCAGGCTTTAATCGTCGGCGCTATTCCACGCAACATTAATTTACTGAATACAAACGGCTTGAATAACTCCAGCGCCATTTTTTTCGGCAGTCCGCATTGATGCAGGCGCAGGGTCGGGCCTACCACAATTACCGAACGACCCGAGTAATCCACGCGTTTGCCAAGCAGATTTTGGCGGAAACGGCCTTGCTTACCCTTGATCATATCGGCCAGTGACTTGAGTGGTCGCTTGTTGGTGCCGGTAATGGCACGGCCGCGTCGGCCGTTATCCAGCAGCGCGTCGACCGATTCCTGCAACATACGTTTTTCGTTACGCACGATAATGTCGGGCGCATTCAGTTCCAGCAGACGCTTGAGTCGGTTATTGCGGTTTATTACCCGTCGGTATAAATCATTTAAGTCCGAAGTCGCAAAGCGGCCGCCATCCAGAGGCACCAGAGGACGCAAATCCGGCGGTAATACCGGCAATACCGTCAGCACCATCCACTCGGGTTTGTTGCCGGATTCCAGCAGGTACTCCACCAGCTTCAGGCGCTTGGATAAACGCTTTAATTTGGCTTCGGAGCGGGTGTTCTCGATTTCTTCGCGCAATTCGATTGCTTGCGATTTCAAATCCACCTGCAACATCAATTCGTAAATCGCTTCCGCACCCATGGCGGCGCGGAACTCGTCGCCGTGCTGTTCGATCGCATCCAGGTAGGCTTCTTCCGACAACAGTTGTTTGACTTCCAGCGTCGTCATGCCCGGATCGATTACGACGAATGCTTCAAAATAAAGTATGCGTTCGATTTCGCGCAGCGTCATGTCCAGTAACAAGCCGATGCGCGACGGCAACGATTTCAGAAACCAGATATGTGCAACCGGACAGGCAAGCTCGATATGCCCCATGCGTTCGCGGCGCACTTTGGTTTGAGTAACTTCTACACCACATTTTTCGCAAACGACACCGCGATGTTTGAGTCGCTTGTACTTACCGCAAAGGCATTCGTAATCTTTAATCGGACCAAATATTTTCGCGCAAAACAATCCATCGCGTTCCGGCTTGAAGGTACGATAGTTAATCGTCTCCGGTTTTTTGACCTCGCCAAAAGACCAGGATCGAATCATGTCGGGAGACGCCAATCCGATTTTTATCGAATCGAAATCTTCAACATGCCCTTGCTGTTTTAATAAATTAAGTAAGTCTTTCATCGCGTCTCCTGCTGAGTGTACGCAAATAAAATTTCAGTCGTAATCGATTAATTATTCTGTTCAAGTTCAATATTAATACCCAAAGATCGAATCTCTTTCATGAGTACATTGAACGATTCCGGCATGCCTGCTTCCATCTGGTGATCGTTGTCGACAATGTTTTTATACATTTTGTTACGACCGGAAACGTCATCGGATTTAACCGTAAGCATTTCCTGCAGAGTGTAAGAAGCACCGTAGGCTTCCAGCGCCCACACTTCCATTTCACCAAAGCGCTGACCGCCGAACTGCGCTTTACCGCCCAGCGGCTGTTGCGTAACCAGACTGTAAGGTCCGGTGGAACGTGCATGCATTTTGTCGTCCACCAAATGATTGAGTTTCAGCATGTGCATGTAACCGACTGTTACGCGGCGTTTAAATTCTTCACCGGTACGGCCGTCGACCAGCCTCATTTGTCCGTCATCGGGCAAATCGGCTAATTTCAACATACGCTTAATTTCGGCTTCGTTGGCTCCGTCGAATACCGGAGTCGCCATCGGCACACCGCCTTGCAAGTTGTGCGACAAATTCATGATTTCGTCATCGCTGAACTGTTTCAGATCGACCGACTTGCCTTCGTCATGGTTGTATACTTCGTCCAGGAACTTGCGTAAGTCGGTGGCGGTTCCGTTTGCATCCAGCATGCCTTGAATTTTCAGTCCCAATCCTTTTGCCGCCATTCCCAAATGGGTTTCCAGCACTTGCCCCACATTCATACGCGACGGAACACCAAGAGGATTTAATACAATATCCACCGGCCGGCCGTCTTCCATGTACGGCATGTCTTCAACCGGAACAATCATGGATACGACCCCTTTGTTTCCGTGCCGTCCCGCCATCTTGTCACCCGGCTGCATACGGCGTTTCACTGCCAGATACACTTTCACCATTTTTAAAACACCCGGCGCCAGATCGTCGCCGGCAGTAATTTTTTCTTTTTGCTCAAGCAGGCGTTGCTCAAATGCTTCGCGTTGCTGCGTTAGTCGCTGCGCCAGTTGTTCCAGTTTTTCATTAACGCTTTCATCGCGCATACGAATTTCAAACCAGTGATCGCGGGAAAGATTATCCAGATAGGATGCCGTGACTTTTTCACCCGACTTCAATCCCTCCGGACCGCC
>JANQOT010000266.1 GCA_028285655.1 Gammaproteobacteria bacterium | reverse complement strand
CTTGGAAATATGCCGCTCCATTTGCGTGCCTAAAACTAATTCCGGCTGCAGGTTTTCGATATGCTTTTCAACTTCCAGGTAATCATCGCTTATGATTGCTTCCAAAGAATATTCCTTGGCGGCTCTGCGTACATCGCGCGCCTGCTCGCGTGAATATGTTCCCAATCCTACAACGTCAAATCCTAACTCTTGTTTCGCAATTCGCGCTGCAGCCACGGCATGCGTTGCATCTGCAAATATAAACACGCGTTTGCCGGTCAAATAGGTGGAATCAACTGATTTTGAATACCAGGGCAAGCGGCTGGCAGCATTTTCAATTGCACTGTCGACATTAACATCGACCACTTGCGCAACCTCTTGCAGAAACTCGATGGTGGCGTTAACACCGATAGGCACAGTATTTATTACAGGTTGCTTGTAGGTACGCTCTAGCCAGGTACAAGTAGTGCGTGCGACTTCGGGATACATACAAATATTAAAATTCGCCTGTGGAATGCGCCGCAATGCTTCAGGCGATGCATCCATCGGCGCAACCACATTCACTTCGACGCCAATGGAGTTCAACAACTTTGTAATTTCAATAACATCGTCGCGACAACGAAATCCAAGCGAGGTCGGACCAAGTAAATTTGCGCGTGGCGCTGAATTTTCTGCAGACTCTTTCGGTTGCGAAGTGTTCTCGCTATCTTCACGCAGCAGCAGAGAACGGACCAGGTGATAAAATGTTTCGCTCGCACCCCAATTTTCTTTGCGCGAATATGCAGATAATTCAAGTGGCACGACAGGCACCGGCAGCCCGGCACCTTCAGCGAGGGTACCCGGTTGATCTTGCAGTAATTCTGCGGTACAGGAATCGCCTACCAGCATCACCTCCGGCTTAAATCGCTCGTACGTTGTTTGCAATGCATTGGTTACAAGCTTGGCGGTATCGCTACCCAGATCCCGCGCTTGAAATGTCGTATAGGTAACAGGAGGACGTTTGTCGTGTCGTTCGATCATGGTAAATAGTAAATCCGCATAGGTGTCACCCTGCGGAGCATGCAATAGAAAATGCACATCTTTTAAAGAAGTGGCTACCCGCATCGCTCCTACGTGGGGTGGTCCTTCATATGTCCAGATCGTAAGTTCCATTACACTACACCTTGAGTCGCGCCTGGCGGTTTAAGGGACGCGCAAACAATTCCGCCAAATCACCTGCCTGATCAAACCCCTGTATGGGCGTAAACATGAATTCGATGGACCATTTCGTGCGCAGCTCTTCTGCCTCTAGCGGATTGGCAATTCCCAAACCGCAAACCGTAAGATCGGGCTTGTCATGTCGTACTCGATCAAGCTGATCGTCTAGACTTTGGCCTTCGGTAATCACTGCATTTGCCGGCAAATATTTCATTTCCGCAGAAAGAACTTGCTGATCGTAAAATGGCACTCCAATCTCTAACAACTGCACACCGCATTCCCGATAGAGAAACCGTGCCAAAGGAATTTCCAGTTGCGAATCGGGCAACAGACTTACTCGCTTGT
This sequence comes from Gammaproteobacteria bacterium, assembly GCA_028285655.1. GTDB lineage: Bacteria > Pseudomonadota > Gammaproteobacteria > UBA4575 > UBA4575 > JANQOT01. Next base: position 4,052 of record JANQOT010000266.1, on the reverse strand, counting down.
CCTGCAACTTGTTTTCGTAATGATGTATCGCCCGCTTTGCACGCGCATAGGGAACTTCTGTCACCCCTGCAAAATGTGAATCTGCAACACCCCACTCCGTTGCGGCTGCGCGCAACCATTCAAGAGTTCCTTCTGCGCCCAGAGGAAACGGAGCGGCAATCAACTGCGCACCACGAGCGAGCAATGCGCGTACGGTTTCACCCAAATACGGTTGCGCCAACAGAATTCGAGTGTTTGCTCCTACCGCGGGCATCTCACTCAATTGACGTGATGGAAAAAAACTATACGAAGTAATGCCCAATTGGGTAAACAAGCGTGCAAACTGGTCTTCTACAACATCTGCCAGCGTACCCACTACCAGTAAATTTTTTTCATCGGTATTGGTACTTGGCAATTCCGGCACCAGTCCTTTCAGGCAATTGTCTTCGCCTTGCGTAAAGGTGCTCTCAATTCCGCTTCCGGAGTACTCGGCAAAACGAACCTTGCCGGCATAGTTTCTTGCCAATCTCTGGACGCTGTTGGCCAAATCAAGTTTGATTACTTCCGAGGGACAAGAACTCACTAAAAAAAATGTTTTGATATTGGGACGTCGTTCCAGTACTTGCGCAACAATTCGGTCGATCTCATCGTTGCAATCCGCAATTCCGGCGAGGTCCTTGTCTTGCAATACTGCTGTGGCAAATCGCGGCTCGGCAAAAATCATCACTCCCGCAGCGGACTGAATTAAATGTGCGCAGGTCCGCGAACCGACGACCAGAAAAAACGCATCTTGAATTTTTCGATGTAACCAGATAATCGAGGTCAATCCGCAAAATACGGCGCGTTGTCCACGTTCATGCCGAACCGGAATATCTGCCAGACCAGCCTCGTTCGATCTGCTTTGAACTGCAGGCTGCATATCTTCACTGAACACCGAATTGCAGGAAGTCATGACGCACTCTCCAGCGTGGTGTTTTGCACTGAAGACGACGGAGCCGCGAGTCTTGCGGCGCGTAGCTTCAGCAAAAACTGTCCTGCATTAATTACATAAGTGAGATAAGCCGCCAGTGCGAGTATCATTTGCTGTTGCGTGGTAAGCAGCCCAAAAAATACAGCTACCAGATACGCCGTGTGCAAGGCCAGAACGAGCATGCTGAACACGTCTTCCCAAAAAAATGCATGCGCAAACAAGTAACGCCCGAATACAACTTTTTCCCAAATAGAACCGGTAATCATGATGGCGTAGAGGATCAGTGTTTTGAGCACCACAGAAGCGGTGGCGACAAACTGCCCTTCGCCGGTCAGGAGAAATCGAATTACCAGATACAAGCTTATGATAAATACGAAAAACTGCACCGGAGCCAGCACTCCCTGAACTACGGTCCAACGCGTGTTATCCCGCCGTTTTCGTTCTTCCGGACTGTATATAGCTCTGCCGACATTCTGCGCTGCAGATTCCATAAATTTGCTTTCATACTTTTAAGTGATCACAACAACGAATCTAGTACGAAGGCGGTGAAGTGTCAATAATATATGACACTTTAAAACGTAATATATTCTTGACACCTGGACAAATTTATATATATAAATATAGTGTGGGTACAAAAAATGGGCTGTTTCGACAAAACACGCATTAAGAATGTATAATATGCTTATATATTAATTTAATGTTTTTGTAGCCCTCCCGTTTCCAATCGATTCAGCCTTACAACCTAAGCTATTGATATACATATGACTATTGCTCTGTCCGTTAAATCGATATCTGGAATCTCTATTCCCGAGCTTGCAATTCTGCTGTCAGAAGCAATTGACATCACCTTAGTCATCGACATCAAGGGAAAAATCCAGGACCTGGCGCTCAGTACGGACGAACTGCTGCAAGGCATAGGTAAGTCATGGCGCGGCAGGGCATGGTCCAGTGTGGCGTCGGAGGAAAGTGGAAGTCGAATCGACGAAATTATTGATAACTCCAAAGCGGGCGGCCAACCGATGTGGCGCGAAGTCAATCATTACCTGAATGACGGCACGCTGTTACCCATTCGTTTTTATAATTTTCCCATCGGCGAAACAGGCAAAACGCTCGCACTTGGAAAAGACTTACGTTCTATTGCCGTGCTGCAACAACAGCTACTGAACGCACAGCAATCGCTGGAACAAGATTACTGGCGGTTGCGGCAAGTCGAAACCCGGTACCGCCTAATATTCGATATGGTTGCAGACGCGGTAGTGGTAGTGGATGAACCCACCAACAAAGTATTGGAAGTCAACCCAGTTGCAAATCATTTGCTGTCGGGCAATGTCAGAACAATACTCGGCAAGACTTTTCCGATTGGTTTTAATGAATCAAGCGCAAAAGAAGTCCAGTCCATGCTCGCCGAGACACGCATTACCGGAAAATCCAGCACCACAAATCTACGTATTTTAGGCAGCGAACTCGAATACAAAATGTCTGCCATTTTAATTCGTCAGGATAATGAATCACGCTTCTTGATTCGGCTTTCTCAGGCCTACGGCAACGCTGATTTACACAACCCCTTGTTGACTCACCTGGAAGCGGTCATTAGCAATGCGCCGGATGCGGTAATAATTACCAATGCAGAAGGTCAAATCCAATATGTTAACTCTGCATTTTTAAATTTGGCCCAGCTCGCTTCTGAAGAACAAGCGGTGAACAAGTCCATTGAGGAATGGCTGGGAAGAACCGGAGTAGATTTGAATATTCTGCTAAACAACCTGAATGAATACGGTTCGGTAAAATTATATGCATCCAGCCTGCACGGATCCTTAGGCCTGGTTGCGAATGTCGAAATTTCTGCCACGGTTGTTCAAAACGTAGATCCCACCTTATATGTCATGTTCATCAGAGATGTCGGCAGACGAGTTAGTGCCGACGTATCTGAATCCAGTAAATTACCCCGGTCGGTAGAATATGTGACGCAACAAGTAGGGCGATTGCCCTTAAAGGAAATCGTGCGCGAATCTACGGATCTGATCGAAAAAAATTGCATCGAGACCGCGTTGACTTTGACTGGAGATAACCGTGCTTCGGCGGCGGAGCTTTTGGGATTAAGTCGTCAGAGCTTGTATGCGAAACTACGCATTCATCAAATCAACGATATCAGCGGAGTCAATAGCTAGTTTTTCAACGTTCGTTGCACGGCAACTCGCAGACCTGGCGCCTAAAAATTCCAAAAATTAAATATAAGCTATTGTTTTTATTGAAATAAATCGCTTTTTGCCAATTCCGGAGTACGCTCCAAAACACTTTATTTTCACTCCGTATAGTGTCAATATAAATTGACAACTTTTAGTGACTAGATTATTTTACACTCTATGTCACGCTCAACTTCATTGGTGGTAAAAGCGTCTCGCCCATCGCTATCGGCGATGGTCGAATTACTTAAGCCTATCACCTGGTTTCCACCCATGTGGGCGTTTGCCTGCGGCGTGGTTTCGTCCGGAGTCGCGGTGTCGGAACAACCGTGGTTACTCATTGCAGGCGTCATTCTTGCCGGTCCATTAGTCTGCGGCGCCAGTCAAGTTGTAAATGACTGGTTCGACCGTCATGTCGATGCCATAAACGAACCCGAGCGCCCTATTCCGTCCGGACGCGTGCCAGGATCATGGGGATTATATTACGCACTGGTCTGGACCGGACTTTCATTGCTGGTCGGTATGATGTTGGGCTACTGGGTATTCATTGCGACCGTCATTGGCCTATGTCTTGCCTGGGCTTACAGTGCTCCACCCTTTCGCTTCAAACTTAATGGCTGGATAGGTAATTCAGCGGTTGGAATTTCTTATGAAGGATTAGCATGGATTACGGGTGCAGCCGTCATGCTGAATGGCGTTATGCCAAATCAAAATATTTTGATCGTCGCCCTGCTATATAGTGTAGGCGCACACGGCATTATGACCTTGAATGACTTCAAGTCGATTCAGGGAGATTTAAAAATGGGCATTCGCTCGGTTCCGGCTCAACTCGGTGCAGAACGTGCGGCACAGATTGCCTGTGTATTTATGGCGGTGCCGCAAATTATCGTTATCGGATTACTTTTTGGCTGGCATCAGCC
>JANQOT010000264.1 GCA_028285655.1 Gammaproteobacteria bacterium | reverse complement strand
AGCGTTATGATTGGCCGGGCCACACTGTACGGCTTGGCCGCAGGCGGCGAAGCCGGCGTGGATCACGCACTTGAGATACTCACCACAGAAATCGACCGCGCGATGGGACAACTCGGTTGCAGATCCTTTGCGGATGTCGGCCCGCATTTATTGCAGGCAAAGAATTCCGCTCTTTCCGAATAACCAGTTTACTTTAGATATTTTTTCGGAATTGCAGCACCTACAGTGTATTTGGGATCGACGAAATTGCCCAACCGCACTTTGCCGCATTGACTCAACATCATATAGGCATCCCAGCGGTCAAAGTCGTATTCGGATTCCAGCCAATAGATTAATTCGCGGTACGCGATACGCGTGGCATCTTCCAGCGGACGCGTACTGCCTATGCCCATAATGAAATCATCTGCTTCCAGGCGAGGCCATTCGATTGTGTAGTTTTTGATTAAATCCACGGTAATCGTGGTAACCGTCGGATACTCAACCGCAACACCACAGACCTCGCCGTCACCCTGACAGGCGTGGGCATCGCCGATAAACAAACGTCCGCCCGGAGAACGGACCGGCAGATAGGTAATTGTGCCCGGGCCCATGTCCGGAAGATCCATATTCCCGCCGTGATTGTCGGGGGTAAGAGAATTGATGGAATCGATTTCGGGAGATAACGAAAGTGTGCCGATATGCGGACGATACGGCAGAATAATCTTATCGCTCCAGTAGACATTTTCTTCATCGATATCGACTTTCCGCACTTTCTCCGGTAATGGCTCATTCAGGGTTGCGGTATAGTACGTTCCTGTCAACGCGCCGAACTCTTTTATCATGCAGCAGGTTCCCTGCGGCTTCGGTCCGCGCGGTACCATGGATTCAATATGTACCGCCACGGCGTCTCCGGGCTCAGCGCCTTCGATCATAATAGGACCCGCCTGCGGATTTAAAAACGGCATTTTTAATAATTCAGATGGCTTGTCCTGCTCAGTTTTGATTGCGCCTTCAAACGCGTCGCGTGTTTCCACGATGACCTGATCGCCGGGTTTGATATGCATCACAGGATCGGAGTACGGGCCCATGGTATAGATATAAGTGCCCTGAACATCCTCGGTAAGTTTATGTGTCACACCGCTGGAGCCTTTGCCTTCTCCGCGTTTGTACATAATTGAATCTTTCACCCAGTCATTCGGGTAAAGTCTTGTGATCATTTCCATGTTGATTCCCCCTTTACGTAAAGTAGGTTTATAAACATTAAACGGCTATATGAGCTGCTAATACGTCATCGTTATTGATATCACTTACAGTTAACTGCCCTGCAACTGCACCTTTTTCCATCGCATATGCGCGGTCGGATACGGTTTGCAGTAAATCGAAATTTTGTTCGACTAATAAAACAGAAACATCGCTGGATTCTTTTAAATGCAATAGAAACTGACCGATTTCCTCGACAATACTCGGTTGAACGCCGTCGCTGGGTTCATCCAGCAATAATAGTTCCGGTTGATTAATCAGTGCACGTGCGATCGCCAGCATCTCCTGTTGGCCGCCACTCAAAGTGCCGCCGCGCTGGTGAATGCGATCTTTTAAAAAAGGAAAGTATTCAAATACCGATTCGAAATTTAATCTGCTACGCCTGGTTCCGATAAAACCTCCCATGCGCAAGTTTTCCTGCACCGTAAGATCGGCAAAAATTTCCCGGCCTTGTGGAACGTAACCGATTCCTTTTTTGGCGCGAACGTCTGCGGAATCACCAGTCACGTCATTGCCGGCAAACAAAACACGGCCTGACCGCGCGCGCAGTAAACCGATTATTGCGCGGACCAATGTGGTTTTACCGACGCCGTTGCGGCCGATCACCGAAACAATTTCTCCCTTGGTCAGCGTAATGCTGACCCCGCGCAACACATTCGCGGTTTGGTAACCGGCGATCAGATTGTCGACTTCCAGTATATTCATGATGCAATCAATGCGCGTGTCCCAGGTAAATTTTCTTTACTTCTTCATCGGCGGTCACATCCGCAACATTTCCTTCCATGAATATCTTGCCTTGATGAAGTACCGTTACTTTTTGCGCCACACTTTTTACAAAGTGGATATCGTGCTCAACGACAATAATGGTTAACCCATTCGCATTAAGTTCTTTCAAAATATCTGCTGTGCGATCGGTTTCGTCACGCGACATACCGGCAGTGGGTTCATCGATTAAAACCAGATCCGGATAGCCTGCAAGCACCATTGAAATTTCCAGCCATTGCAGTTTGTGATGAGGAAGTTCGCCGGCGATGGTTTCGTCCTGCGGGTCAAGATCAAATCCATTCAAGGCAATTTCCAGGCGTTCTTTTGCCAATTCATGTCGTTCGCTGGTATGACTAAGTCCCGGGTTGGGGATGGCGAGATTTTGTTTGACACTGAGTTCCTGGTAGGCGCGATTGGTTTGAAAAGTGAGTCCTACACCCAGGCGAACACGCTTGAATTGCTGCATGCGCGTAACGTCATGTTCGTGTATAAAAATTTGACCGCTATCTGCACGCTGAATACCGCATAGCAGGGCAAACAAGGTAGATTTTCCGGCACCGTTAGGACCGATGATGCAGCGTAATTCACCGCTCTCGACCCGCAAATTGACATCGTTGGCGGCAACGACTCCGCCAAAACGTTTGTTTACGCCGCGCGTTTCCAGTGCGATGCCGTTACTCATGCGCACTCACTTTATCTACTGGTTTATTGCGATTGGAAATCTGCCCCAGCCATTCGGCGACCATAATGACAATGCCACGCGGGAAGAAAAGCATGGTGACTACCAGTGCGGTCCCGATTATTACCATGGCGGCCTGGTTCCCTTGCGAAGAAAGTGTGTAAGTGACCCAGTTTAATACAATGGTTGCAATGACGACTGCCAGTAAACTGGTGCGACCTCCTACCGCCGCCCAGATGATAGGCAGTGCCGCCGCGTATAAGCCCACCTGGCTAGGCGTGATGTACTGACCCCACTGGACGTATAGCAAACCACTTACGGAAGCAAGCACGGCAGACAATACAAATACTAACCACTGGCGCGCGCGAATGTCATAACCCAGCATTTCGGTTCGTAGCGGGTCTTCTCGAATGGCAATTACCACTTGACCAAAATTTGAATTCAGCAACATGCGTAAGCCGACATAGCAGGCGAGCACGATAATCAAACAAAAGTAATAAAACGAATACCCCATGAATACAAAACTGCCGATTTGAAAAGCAGGTATTCCGGTCATACCGTTGTAACCGCCCAGTAACACACTGCCGACGCGCCACTGGTAACCGGCGGTCTGGCCTAAAAAAGTTTCAAGAATAAGGGTGAGAACCAAAGTGAGGATCGGAATAATCCATTCGCGAACGCGGGCGTAAAATACAAAGTAGGCAAAAACTCCGGCGACAATAATACTGGCAACCAGGCCTCCCAATACGCCGACCATCGGGCCGTATGCGTTACCGGCCATGTTGCCGGCGATAATTCCATAGGTGTAGCCGGCGATTCCAAAGTATGCGACATGGCCGAAGCTAAGCACGCCGCAGTATCCCCATAGCAAGGCAATGCCCAAACCAAGCGGGATATTCAATAAATAATATGCAACATTCGATGCGCGAAACTCGGAAACCTGAGTCGGGTACAGGCAGAAAAGAACAACAACAATTACAAATCCAATCCAGAATAATTTGGACGACCCGATATCGGCATCGCCGCCGATGAGTTGAAAAAATTTGTTTGTCATGCTTTTTTATTCCGCCGGCGATCCAGATATTTCTGGATCGTGAAGGAAATGCCGTTGGGCATAATGCGAATGATGATTAAAGCGGCGACCAGCAAGGCCACCGTGCCCGAAAAAGCGCCCAGCGCCATTCCGATCGGCGTTTTTACCGCAGATAAAATCAGACTACTGCCAACGGCGCCGCTGATGACATTTGTCGCACCGCCGACAACCACTGTAATAAATGCCGGTGCGACAAATTGCTGACCCATAAAGGGTGCAATCGTGGAAGTAGGGGCAAGCAGTGCACCGCTTAATCCGGCCAGACCGGCACCAAGACTAAACGTAAGTGTGTACACACGTGCCGTGGGAACGCCCAGTGCATTGGCCATTTTTGCGTTTTGCATGGTGGCACGTGCCTGTAAGCCATAGCTGGTGTGGCGATAAATCCAGTACAACACAAATATCAGCGCAATACTGATCGCGATTAACACCAGCCAATAGTGCGAGTAGGAAAAGCTGCCGTAAGACGAAGAGCCGCCCGGAATTTTAATGGCGGGCATGAAGGGGCCAAATACCAGAAAGGTTCCCTGACCCAGAATTAAACTAATACCCCAGGTGACCACCAGTGCACCTAGTTCACGGCCGTAAAATCTTCTTACAATCGTGAGTTCAAGGATTGCACCAAAAAACGCAACACCGAAAAAACTCGCAACAACCGCTAATGGAAACGGCAGCCCGGCATGATGCGTAATCGTGGCAATATAAGCGCCGATCATCATTAGCTCGCCGTGTGCAAGATTTATAATATTCATCATTCCAAGAATGATGATGAGTCCGACTGCGGCCAGAAACAAAAATGCCGCATTGGTTCCTAATTGATACGCTAAACTAAGCGCAAGAGCATCAACTTCCATACTGAATGAGCTTCGCTTTCACAGCGGTTTCGGTGCCGATCGTGTCGACTGACCGACACCTTGCCGCTTTTTATTATTAAAAGATCCTCTTCTGGCGATGGTTATGCTTTGAAGAATGGATCTTCATCTGGAATATATTGTTTGTACTCCTTGTGACGTACCAGATTTACACCGATTCGCTGTAACCACCAGGGCTGAATGCTCGGCCACTCTCGCACAAAGCTCACGTTATGATTTGCATCTGCAGTTGCAAGTCGAATGTAGTGAGAGCAATGATGAGTGGAGGGCTCCATAAACACGGTGCCTTCCGGCGCTTCAATATGTAAACCCGATTCCATTGCGCGTTTGACTTCCTCCTGGTCGGTCGTACCGGCAATGCGCGCCGCTTTTGCGTACATATGTACAGAGAAGTAGGTATTTTGTGCCATCTGGCCAATGTATGGGTCGTCCGGAAACATTTCATACCAGCGTTTAACAAATGCCCGGTTGCGCATGGTAGGCACTTCCTCAATATAGTTAACGCAGTTATACATGCGGTTTAGTGAAGGTGCCTTGAAGCGCCGATGTTCGTATCCTTGTGCCATATTCACCGTAGAGGCCATGGGATACTCAAGTCCGGTGGCTGCCGCTTGCGGATAATAGTTGGACTGGTTGGATCCGACCAATAGCGTAAATACCCAATCCGGCTTGGCTTGTTGTACTTTTGCAATAGATGTAGTGAAGTCAGAAACGCTTAATGGAACAAACTCCTCGCCTATAATTTCACCACCTACCTGCGGCGCAAATGCGCGTGTCCAGGCGGCAGTTAACTGCCCGAAATTGTAGTCGGCCGCAATGGTGTAAACACGCGGTCCGAATTTCTGAATCATGTAATCGACAACCGGGATTACCTGCTGTTCGCAAATCGCACCGGTGCAAAATGTATTTGAGTCTGCAACTCCGCCTTCATACTGATTGGTATAAATATAGAGTTGTTTGAACTGGTCAACGATAGGACGAATGGCTTCGCGTTCTGCGCTGGTAAATCCTGCCACCAGGCAATCGACTTTATCTTCTTGAATTAATTTACGCGTAAGCTGTTGCCAAATTGTATTATTGGATTGCCCGTCGGGATGAATGAGTTCGACCTCGCGACCAAGAATGCCGGAGTCGCCTGAATCCACCAGCACGTCGTTGTCTTCCACAAAGGCCATGCCAGAACCATCCAGTTTTCCGCCCGCGTCCACAAACTTCAGGTCTTTGTCGCCGTTGCCCATAATCGGCGGTTTGGTGGCATACTCGGCAAGAGATCCCAGGCCACCTGATCCAACCGGGCCGCCTTTTAGTGTCTTACCTTCATTAATTTCTTTAACAGCAAGCTGAGCAGCGTGGTCTTTTTGCACACCATAAACAGCAAGGTTTCCTGAAAGATCTTCAATATGTCCAATTTTGACCGGGCCGTCTTTTGCCGCAAAAGATCGACTTATGCCCGACAAATAAACCGGTGCTGCTGAGATGGTTGCTGCCGCTCCAGCACCTTTCATAAACGAGCGGCGAGTGATCTTGGGGCCAATATCTTCCGTTGAAATATCTTCTTGCTCAGCTTCCTTACCAGGTTGGTCCGTTCTTTTATCGTTTTTCATTAAGAACCTCCTAGTAGTCGACTGACAGGAATAAGCTACATATTTTTAAGTCTCTATATATACATTGTTGTAAAGATGCATTTTTTACGCTGTTGTAAAGCTGCATTCCTAAATTTTGTAGACGTTCTTCCACGTCAAATCGAAATTCACAAATACAAATAAACAAGCCGTTATAACGGCTGAAACTTGAGTATACGCGCCGCTTTTATAGAGTCAATTTATATAAATATAAAACTAATTTAGTTTAATTCAGCTATTTTCTAAATTTAATATAAATTCTAGAAAATATTATTTACATATTGATATTTAAGACTAAATTAGAGAAATTTAAAGCCGCAACGATGGTGTGGCAAGTGCTTCGGTTGATTTCGATTCGAAAGAATCTGCCGATAGAGCATCAATCAATCGGAATCAATGCATAGCCTTTTTGCTGATAGCCGATTAAAGACACAAACGTATTGCCGACCGGTTTCACTGCCGGAACAATGGTTTTGTTGTCGATTCCCAATACTCGCGCCGCTATCGAACACGATTCCATTTTTACGCCTGGTTTTTTACTCATTGTATCGATCAGCGTCAATAATTCTTCGTGCGCGGCTTGTTCGTCACGATCCAGTGCGATCGGTTGAGAAGACAATAACTTCAATACGCGGCCGTGAAAGGTAAAAACCATATCAGGAGTTACTCCTTGCCGTTCCAGATCTGCGTAGGTTTCATCGATGACTTTCATCACAAACAACAAGCGGCTGGGTTTGCTTAAGGTAACATCCCAAAGCACTTTACCGGTTTCGATACCTTGCAGTGCATCCGCATCGTCTGGTTTGCCGGCTTGCGTGAAACTTGTTACCTGTAAAAACAATACCAACAGAATCAATAGTGTCGGGACTGGACGGTGTAAATTCATTTTATACCTCATATAAATCGATGTGGTAGGTAAACATTATAAGCACAATAGGATCAAATATGAGCTAAAGCGAATCGCCATTATGCTCGGCATCATTTGTTTTTTTTCGTAAAGCCTCAGACGATAAACCAGAGTTTTTTTATTTGTAATGAAAGTAATGCTATTTGGGTCTATATGCTTGTTTGACCCTTCGAGCAACGGCAGTGATTTGACGATTTGAATTCTGTCGGCTCAATTACTCTACATGAGATATTCTATCTGAGGGAAATACCTATGAAAAATCGAAAATTTGCTCCAAAAATTACCGGTGTCGCATTGGCGTTGGCGGCTGCCGGACTGATCAGCGGTTGTGAAACCACCGGCAGTTCAGCAACCGCAACGGCGGCGGCGGATACCACCGACCTGGTGCATTGCTACGGCGTTAATAAATGTAAAGGCCACAATGATTGCGGCACGGCAAATAATGACTGCGCAGGTCATGCGTCTTGCAAGGGTAGCGGTTTTGTCGCCATGCCGTCGAAAGCCTGCGGTGATGTCGGTGGAACAGTGAAAGATGACTGGAAGGGTGAGGTGGCTAAAGCCGACCTCATTCATTGTCATGGCGTGAATGTATGTAAAGGTCATAATGACTGCGGTACCGCAGACAACGCATGCGCAGGGCAGGCTTCCTGTAAGGGTAGCGGCTTTGTTGCAACCACCGAAAAGTCTTGTGGCGATATCGGTGGCAAAGTAGAGGCTTAATTAGCGTCTATAACTCCGAACTGGCGGGAAGTGTCAAACGCTTCCCGCAGTTTTTTTAAGAGAACAGGATGGATACAAAATTTTTAGGTTTCGGTGTCGGTTTACGTACAGATCATTACCAGTATGTGGTCGACAACAAACCGAACGTCGACTGGTTTGAAGTGATCTCTGAAAACTTCATGGTGGCCGGCGGCAAGCCCAAATATTTCTTGCACGCGGTGCGTGAGCACTATCCAATCGTTATGCACGGCGTGTCTATGTCCATCGCCAGTACAGATCCGCTTAACCTGGATTATCTGGCGAAGTTAAAAACACTGGCGGAAGAAGTGCAACCGGAATGGGTTTCCGATCATTTATGCTGGACCGGGGTACATGGCGTAAACAGCCACGACCTGTTACCTGTACCGTATAATGAAGAAGCCATTGCGCATATTGTGAGTCGCGTTCAACAAGTACAGGAAATTCTGGGTAGAGAAATAGTGCTGGAAAATGTTTCCAGTTATCTGACTTACAACGCTTCTGAAATGGAAGAGTGGGAGTTTATCAATACAATCGCCGAACGCGCGGGCTGCAAAATACTGCTTGATGTGAATAATATTTATGTGAGTTCGCGCAATCACGGCTATTCGGCGCAGACCTTTTTGCAATCGATTCAGCCGCAATACGTACAACAGTTTCATCTCGCCGGGCATAGCGATTATGGAGACTATGTGATCGATACACATGACCATGATGTGCCGCCGGCAGTTTGGAATTTATATCAGGAAGCCTTGCAGCGATTCGGACTTGTCAGCACATTGATTGAGCGTGACGATAATATTCCACCGTTTCCGGAACTGTATGCCGAAATGCAAAAGGCGCGTAATATCGCGCAACGAACACTAGGTCCTTACCAAAAGACTCGTGATGCAAAACTTGCGACACTTACAAACTGAGCTGATTGATTATCTGCTCGATCAGTCGCCGGTAATCGAAGCGCATATTGCTGCCGGAGGAAGTATCGATAAGCGCACGCGTCTGAATATTTACGGGAATGCCTATAAATCACGTTTACGCGGCGTAATTGATACCGACCATGAAATACTAAGTTATTACCTGGGCGACGACCTGTTTAGTAAACTGGTGGACGGCTATATTGATTCGCATCCATCAACGTATACCTCTTTGCGGGATTTTTGCTGCGAAATACCGATGTATCTAAAAATTACACCGCCTTTTCGCGACCATCCCGTTATCAGTGAACTTGCTCGCTTCGAGCGAACCCTGCTATTTGCATTCGATGCCAATGATGCACCGCTTACGAAGATGGTGGAGCTTAGCAGTGTACCGTTGGATAAGTGGCCCAATATACAAGTACGCTTTCATCCCAGTGTGCAATTGTTCGAGACGTTTACCAATTGCGTGGAAGTGTGGCGAGCGATCAAACAAAAAGCGACACCTCCGGAAGCAATCGACAATGACCGTATAGTCTGGATTGTGTGGCGTACGATAGAAAGAATTACCGAATTCCGCTCTATGAATATCAGCGAAATCAGCATGATTAACGCATTTTTACAAGGCGCCACCCTGGCGGAAGTATGCGAGGAATTGCTGCAGTATCACCCCGAGCACGAGGTCAGCGAGGTGGCGGTCAAGTATATCAGCCAGTGGATACAGCGCGGTCAGGTATCAAAAATCCACTATTAGCGTATTTTGCGCAAATTCATCCCGGCTACCGCTGGTTCAAAACCGGCTTTGGCACCAGTCACAAAGTGCCTAAATGGCTGCATTATAGGGTATAAGCGGCATTTCCCGCTGTGGTGTTGGCTTCGACTTAGCGTGAAAATATTAAGTTCGAATACTCGAGTAAGGATAGTCAAACCATGAAAATAATATTTTTTACGCTGTTTATTGCGTTCTTTGTCTCAACGGTTGCAACTGCGAATGAAGAGTATGTGTGCAATTTCGGCGATGATAAAAGACTGATCAGTGTGACCTACGACAGCGAGCACGAGCAGGTTCCCTGCCAGGTCCAGTACGATAAGGGCTATGGTGTAGAAACACTTTGGAATGCACAATCCGAAGTCGGATACTGTGAGAGCAAAGCACAGGAATTCGTTGCCAAGCAGGAATCCTGGGGTTGGTCATGTTCTAAAGTGACTCAGGCCGAGTACGTTGAAGAAGTGCAGGAACCGCAAGTGATGGAAGAGTCACAAGAAGTACAAGCTGCACTGGATCAATAAGAATAACAATATTTTTTAAAAGAGCCTCGCATTTATGCGGGGCTTTTTTTATGCATAAAAAAAGCAGCCTGTGCGGGCTGCTTTTAATTTGCATACAGACTTTCTGCAGTATGCGGTCGTGATTTTTTTTATTAGTATTTAAACAAGCGGTTCAATTTGATAAGTTGCGTTTCTCCGCTGTTATCGTCAACACCGTCATTGTCGTTGACAATATAGGTGCTGCCGTCTTTCAGTACGGCCATGCCTTCGATCTTTTCGTAAATCAGGCCGCCCGGCGCGGTTAAATCGCCGGCTTCGATCAAGTCTCGCACCAATTTAGGTTTGACGACATCGAAATTCGGTGTTGCGCTGTCCGGCTTGAACTTAACGTAGCGAGTAGAGAACTTTTGAATCAGCTTGATAGCTGCATCCGGTCCTCCCTGATTGTCGCGCTCGACCACGGCGAAATTTTTCCAGCCGAGAGAACTGACTTCTGAAAGACCTACCCAGCCGCCGTTTGGTGACTTGGGTTCGGTTAACGGGTAATAGGCAAATGTCCATTTACCAGTGCGCGTATCGTAACGGCCGATGCGTGCCTTATCTGCAGGATCACCGGCGCCTTGCCATGCGCGCTGGAATACTACGTACAGTACTTCACGATAGTATTCGTAATTTGAAGTGATGCCTTCCAGGCCAAAGCGAAACTGTTTGGCATTCAAACGCTCGGGCAAAGTGATGACTTTTACAATATTGCCGTACTTGTCAGCGCCAACAATCAAGTTATTAGAAGTAATCGGACGGCCTTCGTCGTCAAAGGTACCCGCACCTTCAGAAGTAATCCAGAAGCCGCCGTATTTGCGGGTCGCAATTCCTTCCGGGTCAAGATTCACGGTGCCGTCGTCGTTTACTTGTTGCGGCGCTACTTTTTTCAGCTTGCCGTAGGTATCTTTCAAAACTATTTCGCGATTCAGCGATGCCGGCTTCTTGCTGGTGTCGATCGCAAAAATACGTGATTTGGCGTAGAAGCTATCGTAGATACTGTAAAGAGTATCAGAGTCGTATTTGTCCGCAGCAAGACCTGACAGCGCACTCCATGGAATAGGGGTGCCGTCTTTACGGTTGACTGAAGCAATGGTCGGATACACTGACTTATTTGCTAACTTATAAATGCTGATTGCCGAACGAATCTTGTCGCCACGATCGTCGACTTCGCTGGCCACGACAAACAAATTACGCTTGGGAATCGCCAGCAAGCCCTCCGGTCCCACGCCGGTGGGTAATGTTTGTTTCAGTGTCAGGCCTCTGTAGCCAAATTTGTATACAAATACAACGCTGGATCGTTCAGAGCCTACGAAGAGTAAAGACTCCTTGCCGTAACGGGCAAATTCCACCGCTTCCGGCTCGTTTCCTTTATTGCCGGAGCGGCCGTCCGGATAGTGGCCGTAGCGAACCGCTAAATGCTCCAGGGTGTTGCCGGAAGTGAATAAAACTTTGCCTTTATGGCCAAAGATGGTAAATCCACGGCTGCCGCCATCCGGAATACCGTTAGGATCATCTCCCAGGTCGCCTTCATCGGCCGTCGCGGTCAGGTAATCAAAGATCCAGGTAATGGCATCGGGCTCGCGCGGAACACCTTTGATCGAAGAGTTAAGCGTGATAAGCGCCGGGTCTTCTTCTTCGGTATCGATGTTTTTAAGATCCACTGTTCCGGCCGAGAAATCTTTTACAATTTTACCGGTCGGTAAGTGTACGTAAATAATGTAGTTGTTTTCCTGCAGCGTAATTGCAGCCACATTGTATCGGTTGATATCCACATACTCAGGTTCTGGGTCTTCCGGAAATTTATCTGCAATTCCTGTCAGTGAAATATTCTTAAGTGACCAGTTATGCGGATTGCTATTCGGCATTTTTAGGCTTACCAGAAAACCGGCCGGAAGTTGCGGCGGTCGTCCGTCACCCAGATCTTCATCGCGTTCATTTTCGATTACGACCGCGCCGTAACGTTTATCCGGACTAACAGCGATTGAATCAGGCTGTCCGTCCAGCTCAAATGTTTTTACAATGCTTTGCGAATCAATGTCGATCACAAATAATTTGCCCGAAGTTGTTACAAAATCTTCGGAGGTGTTACTTGCTACCAGTGCAAACTTGCCGCGTACTGCAACCGAAGTAGGTTCTCCGTCCAGGTCGAGAAAGCCAATAGCTTGCGGTTTGTCAGGATTCTTGATATCCACAAATCCAACGCCGCCGAATTCGCCGTCGGTATAAATAAGTGTATTTCCGTCTTTTGAAGCCGCAACAATTTCCGCTACGGTTTCTTCTTCCACATCAGTATTTAAAAATACCGGAATCGTGGCAACGCGTTGAAAAAACTTTTCTTTGGTTTGACCGTCTGCGATTGCTGCGCTAGACAACACTACTGCCAATATGCAGGCAATTCGCACACTAAGGTAACGAAAAGAACTCATGTTTCTGTCCCTCACTTAAGGAATGTATTATTGGAGCGGCAAGCCTAAAGTAGTTTTTTGACAGCTATATGACGCGGCGGAAACTTTCCACAGAGTGTACTGAGTCGGTATAAATTCCAGTCGTTTGGGGTTTGTTAAGAAAATATGAAACAAGCTAAAGCAAAGTTGAGTTCCGCCGGCTTATAAGTTGTTTTCGAGTGAATTTATGCGTTAGAGTGTTTTCTAGACTTCGATAAACGAATATGACTTGAAATAACGATGCAAGCTAACAGTGATCATTTAGTAGGAAGATTGCCCGACTATGTCGTCCACGCCATTCAACATGGTCGTAAAATTGAGGCCATCAAGCATGTGCGCGAACACTATAAGGTGGGTCTAAAAGAAGCCAAACAAATAGTGGAAGAATATATTACCGAAAACGGCGGCCCCGATAACGAAGAACCGGAAACCGTCGGGATTACCATCGAGCGAGTTTTATTCTTATTAATAGTGGCTGCACTGCTATATGGTCTGTACGATTATCTAGTGAAATAATACAGGAAATCCAAACTGCTTCACTTCATAAAACTTAAATCTTAAATTCAATTAAAACAATGAGATATATAGTATATCTCAAGTAAATAATAGGAAAAAACTTGTCATTACTCATTACTAACGGGCGTACCGTCAACGAGGGTTCGCAAACAGAGCAGGATATTTTCATTAAAGACGGCCGTATTGAAAAAATCGGCACCGACCTGCACGCCGATTCAGCCACTACCGTCATCGACGCCAAGGGTAAATTCGTGCTGCCGGGAATGATCGACGACCAGGTTCATTTTCGCGAACCCGGTCTTACGCATAAAGGCGGCCTGGCCAGCGAGTCCAAAGCGGCCATTGCGGGAGGCATTACCAGTTTTATGGATATGCCTAACGTCAAACCACCGACCGTTACGTTGCAGAAACTGGAAGAGAAGTATGCGCTGGCGGCCGGAAAATGTGCAGCCAACTATGCATTTTATATGGGTGCAACCAACGATAATATCGATGAATTACGTCGTTTAAAACGAGGAATGAACTGCGGTATTAAAATCTTTATGGGGGCTTCGACAGGCAACATGCTGGTTGACGACGAGCGCGTTCTGGAAAAAATATTTGCCGACGTGGAGACCATTGTGATCACGCATTGCGAAGACACGCCCATGATTCAGGCCAATGAAGAGCGGTACAAAGAAAAATTCGGTGAGAATATTCCTTTAGAAAATCATCCGCTGATTCGTTCGGCGGATGCCTGCTACAAATCAACAGAAAAAGCGGTCGGGTTGGCCAAAAAATTCGGTACGCGTTTGCATGTATTGCATTTGACTACGGCCAAAGAACTGGAATTTTTTACTTGCGGTGATGTTAATGACAAGCAGATTACGCTTGAGGTTTGTGCGCATCATTTATTTTTTAACGATCAGGATTATGCGCAGCGCGGTGGATTCATAAAATGTAATCCGGCGATAAAGACTGAACAGGACCGGGCGGCATTGGTGCAGGCGGTTGCCGACAGCAGAATAGATATTATTGCGACCGATCACGCGCCGCATACACTGCAGGAAAAATCCGGAACTTACTTTAAAATTGCGGCAGGGTTGCCGCTAGTGCAATACGCATTGGTAAGCATACTGGAACTGGTGCACGATCGACATATTAGTATTGAAAAACTGGTGCAAGTGATCAGCCATAATGTTGCCGATCGCTTCGGCGTAATTGAGCGCGGTTATTTACGTGAAGGGTACTGGGGTGATGTAGTCATCATCGATATGAATCAGCCATGCACCGATACTCCCGATAAAGTGCTATACAAGTGCGGCTGGTCGCCGTTCGATGGATTTGAATTTCGTTCGTCGATTGATACCACTATCGTCAATGGCCAGGTGGTATACCAGCACAATCAGTTTCCGCTAACGGAAAATATCGGTCGGCGGCTGGAGTTTTCCGCATAATTTTAATGTTATTATTCATTAAACGCTCAATTATTTTCTTTTTTATCGCGTTAATGATCGCTTTTGTGATCATTCCTGCATACGAATATTTTGTCGGTGGTGTAAATTTAGACTACCTGCGTGAGCAGTACGTGCGAAATCTTAATTTTGCTTCTACAGAAATGTGGAAACGGCTGTTTACCTTTTTTCTTGGCCTGTGGTGTGGAAAAGCCATTCTTTGGGCTCTGAGTGTAGGTGAAATGAATCCCGGCAAACGTAAATAATAAAGTAGTGGCAAAATCCTCAAAAGATAAAATCGGCATCCTGTTTGTATGCATGGGCAATATTTGCCGTTCACCGACTGCGCACGGTATTTTTGATGAAATGGTGCGCTCGTACGGCATGGAGGATGTGATTCATGTCGACTCGGCCGGTACGCATGCTTACCACATTGGTAAAAAACCGGACCCGAGAGCTCGCGAAGTCGCCAGGAATAATGGCTACGATATATCCTATGTGCGTGCGCGTGGACTAAGCGAACAGGATTATTTTAATTTCGATTATTTACTGGCGATGGACAGAACCAACTTGTCGTCGCTGCAGGTAAAGTCGCCTTTAAATGAGCGCGATAAACTGGATCTGTTTTTAAATTTCCATCCCGACAAAGTCGGCCAGGAAGTACCGGACCCTTATTTAAAAGACAATGAGCTGTTCGATACGGTATTTGAATTAGTCGAGCAGGGTTGCGTACATTTGTTGCGCGCAATGCGCAACCGTCACCAACTGTAATTTTTGCTAATCGTCGGTGGAGCTGGTTTCCGCCACAGTCGCAGGCTTGGATTCTTTCTTTTCCTGTTTTGGTTCCTGTTTTGGTTCCTGTTTTGGTTGCTGTTTTGGTTGTTGTTTTGGTTCCGGCTTTTGTGCTTGTTTCTGCTGCGAAGATTCCTGTTTTTTGTCC
>JANQOT010000244.1 GCA_028285655.1 Gammaproteobacteria bacterium | reverse complement strand
AACTACAACAAAAAATATTGGAAAACATATTACAGAAAGTGTTCTGAATTGAGCGACTTCAGCCTTGTGGATATTATTTTTAGGTTTACTAAACATACGCTTCACCTCCTCAATTAGTGCCGGATAGTTATATGAATACAAATCATAAACTTGCTCTACTTTATATTGCTCGTTGATACTACTCATGACATTCCTCCTCCCGCTGCCAAATTTTCGTTTGCATGACTAACGTCCTGCAAAGTCACTGTTGGCTGTCCAGATTTTCTTGCATTAAATTCCGCTGCGTCTCGAAGTCTTTTTGCAGCCGAAATTCGAACCAGTACTGGTGATGATTCAACTAATTTATCCAATGCTTCTATAGCCTCACTATCCCATGACACTTCCTGCTGCAATCGTGCAGGCGTGGCGGAAACATTATCCAGATCGGTGCCTAAAGGAAGGATGTTATAAAGCGCATCGAATAAGGCATTACAAACTTCTTGCAGTAAATAAGTTGTACCTGAATAACCCATAAACGGTGTACCTGTATGCCGTCGAATGATTGTTCCAGGTAACGATGCAGGAATATAAATAGCTCTTGACCCGATCTCCGATAAATACATACGCTCGTTATAACTTCCAAATACAATCAGCGGCGTATTTTCCTTTATTGCAGCACGAACCGCTTCATTGTCAGGCTTAATTCCGGGTTTTCTGGAAAACGAAAACGTACAAGGCAACCCTAATTCTTTTTCAAGGAAATTTTGAATTCCCCGTGTGTAGGTTTCGGTTGCCACAATTCCAAAACTGGCAGTACCAAAAAAAATCTTGTGTAACGGATCGCCACAGATCCCACACGGGTTTTATCGTCGTGTGTTTTTCTCGTTCAATAAACTTTTGTGCGTCAAGTTCAAGCAGTTCTGCAAGCTTGTTTAAAAATTCTGTCGTACTGTTAAGCCCGATCGGCGCTTGCAGGTAGGGTCGATCTAACGCTTCGCATACCAGTCTGCCGTACTCGCGGTACATGCATACATTAACTTGCGCGTCGCAAAGCTTGGGGATATCTTCCAAATGGCTTCCTAACGGAAATACAAGATTAACTTCTGCACCGATGCCTTCAATAAGACGCCGAATTTCGGCAATATCTGAGGCAGAATTAAAGTAGCCGTAGGTAGGCCCGATAATATTTACCTTGGGCTTTTCACCTTCCTTGAGTTTTTTCGGTTTCGGGACTTTTTTACGCTTGCTTCCGTAGTTTTGCCACAGCCACAACATTGCTCGATTTGCACTTTGCCATTGATCCTCGTCGATTGTTCTTGGCAAAAATCGTTGTATGTTAGTACCTTCCGGTGTTACACCGCCGCCGATCATTTCTGCGATCGAACCAGTGACCACCACGCTTGGCAAACTGGGATCCAGTGTTTTATTCGCCCGCTTCATAGATTCTTCTGTACCATGTTGGCCCAGCTCTTCTTCCGACAATCCGGTAACTACAATCGGTAATTCATGCGGCGGTAATGCATCGGTGTAGTGCAATACCGAAGTCACCGGTAAATTTTCACAACCGACAGGGCCGTCAATAATTACCTGCAATCCTTTGATTGCAGTAAACACATAAACTGCGCCCCAGTAGCCGCCTGCTCGGTCGTGGTCAAGCACCAACATCTTGTGTGTCCTTATTATCCAGGCGTTCTTGTGCGAGCCGCGCTAGTTTGTCGCTATACCGTTTTTTAAACTTCGAGTGGTCGGCAGGTATATCTTCCCAAATGCCTGCATTGTCGTTCTGCCCTACATTTTGAAAAAAGTTTTTCATGTTATCGAAGCGATGCTTGCCGTTGATGGCAGTATTTATGACCTGAGCAAGTGACCCTGCACCCGCAGGACCCATTAACGGTCTAGCAGAAATTAAATTAGTAAAATATAAAGCGGGAATTGAAAGTTCTTTTGCCTTTTGCACGACTGGCGTGGTGCCAATTGCCAGATCAGGTTTAAATTCGCGCATTGCTGCCAAATCCTGTTCAAGGGATGCGCGATATTGAATATGCACACCTTTTGCAACCAGCCATTCACGATCATGATCAGACCATTTTGTTTTTGCGCAGGCAGTCCCGACGTAGCGAACGTCTGCACCGCTTTCCACCAGCAATCGTGCTACCAGCAGTTCCGAGCCTTCATAACCGGAAAGTGTAATACGGCCGGTGATTTTTGATGCTGCAATCGCAGACTTGATAACAGGCAAAATAGCATTTTTTGCCGCGGCAATTTTTTGCTCATCTACACCGCATGCACTCCCGATTGAATGCATCCATTCAGCGGTACCTTCATAACCGACCGGCGCAGAGCCTACTATAGGCCTTCCCGCAGCTTCGAATTCCCGAAATGAAGAAGTGTAAAAAGGATGAATTGCACCAACTACATTACAATCCAATGCTGCATACAGTTCCCGCCACTCGCGTGTCGGAACTACACTTCCAAGCGCTAACCCCATTGGTTCCAGAATTTTACTGATACTCACAGGGTCGGCAGGAAACATTTCGCCAACCAAGGTAACGGTAGGTTGTTCGCTTACACCCTCTCTCGGTTTTAATACCGGCCCTTGTTCTGCTTCAGTTCTCGCATATTTAAGCATCGCACCCGCGAGCACATCTTTTGCTTCGGCATGTGTCGGCACACCAAATCCCGGAACATCGATTCCAATAATGCGCACACCATTGATCTCATCGGGCAACAGATCCAGCGGTACACCCGACGCAGTCGGCACACATAAATTAATAATTACAACGGCATCATACTTTTCGGGTTCAGCCAACTTGTAAACTGATTCGCGTATATCCTCAAATAACTTGCCCGTAACCAAGGTTTCAGAATCAAACGGAACGTAGCCCACCGTTCTACGCGCACCGTAAAAATGCGATGTAAATGTCAGGCCGTAAACACAACAGGCCGAACCGGACAAAACCGTCGCAGTCCGCCGCATACGTAATCCAACTCGTAGCGAGCCAAACGCCGGACACATGCTTTGCGGTTGATCGTGAGGACCTGTCGGATAATCTGCTGCATACTTATCCAATGTTTCTTTTTTTCCAATTTTAGCTGCGGCTAAAGTCATCTCTTCTTTTCCAGCGTGACAACCGATTCCATCAGTCAACTGGTGATCGTCTTTCGAGGTAACCACTTTCACAGGAATTGGTTGACCATTTTCCTGAGTCAGCGTTGCACAAGAAGATGAACTAGACAGTGTCATAGATAACCTCAAGCGAGGGTTTAACTATTTTTTCCGAACCACACATGTCCGCAACTGTTGCTGGCTCCAAAACCACGTCTCTTCCCACTGTGTCACCACTAAAAAGATTGAGGAGCTGATCTTGAGTTAAGGGGGTCGGTTGCTGGGGCGGAGCTTCAGCAACATTAATCGCCAACTCCTCAAAGAGCGAACCCCACTGTCCCTGTGGACTTCCAATGATTTCGTAGTTTGCACTTTTTCTTCGAATATCCTCATGCGCTGGAATGGAAGCCAATACGGGAATAGAAGCCTTTTCGGTAAACGCTTGCGCTTCGCCGGATCCATCGTCTTTATTGATCACCATTCCGGCAACACCAACGTTTCCTCCCAGCTTTCTAAAATATTCCACTGCAGAACAAACGTTATTGGCAACATACAAAGACTGAAGGTCATTTGATGCAACGACAATTACTTTTTGACACATGTCTCTGGCAATGGGTAAACCGAATCCGCCGCAGACAACATCGCCAAGAAAATCGAGCAGTACATAGTCAAATCCCCAGTCGTGAAAACCGAGTTTTTCCAACGTTTCAAAACCATGAATAATGCCGCGACCGCCACAGCCTCTGCCTACTTCAGGGCCACCCAGTTCCATCGCATAGACACCGTCACGTTTAAAACAAACGTCACCGACCTGTACTTCGTCGCCTGCTTGTTTCTTTTTTGACGAGGTTTCGATAATCGTCGGACATGCTTTTCCACCGAACAATAGCGATGTGGTGTCGCTTTTTGGATCGCAACCGATTAACAACACTTTCTTGCCAAGTTGCGCCATCATGTAAGACAAATTCGCGAGGGTAAAACTTTTACCGATACCGCCTTTTCCATAGATTGCGATAATCTGGGTTTTTTCTGCAGCCGGAGACGTTTTTTCCGCATCCGGTTTTTCTATAGAAACACCTACGTTCTCGATCGGCACTCGTACCGCGTTATTTGCAGTTTGATTCATTTAGTGTTTCCTCCAGTCTAGAATCATTTTCAAGCAGGATGCATCTTCAAAAGCAGTGCGATAAGCAGCTGCCGCCTGCGTTGCTTCTTGATGATGAGAGATTAGACCGTCAAGATTTAACCGGTCATTATTTATAAGTTCGATAACCGCAACTAAATCCTGCGGCTTCCACTCGGCCGCCACGCGCAGTTTGGTTTCCCGCATAAAAGCCGGCGCAAAATCAAATGCAAGCGGTTGATCGTAGAATCCGGCGAGAATAATTTCGCCACCGATAGACGATTGTTGAATGAGATCGTTTAGCAGCGCGTGATTACCACTGACGTCGCAGATTAATTTATATTGCGTGTTGCGATCAGAATCGGGATGCACGACTGTATAATTGTCGCCGCCCTGCATTCTTTTGGGGTCGCTTTCCCAAACGACGGGAACCGAG
>JANQOT010000205.1 GCA_028285655.1 Gammaproteobacteria bacterium | reverse complement strand
CCATCGAAATCTGGAAGAGATGGTGGCCAAAGGCGAATTCCGCGAAGATTTGTATTATCGCCTAAACGTGTTTCCAATTGATTTGCCGCCGCTGCGTCGCCGGGCGGAAGATATTCCGTCGCTGATTTATGCAATTACGGAACAAATGAAACGCGACCAGGGGACTCAATTTTCATTAACCAACGATGCCATGCGGGTACTGGCAAACTATCCCTGGCCCGGCAATGTTCGTGAATTGTCGAATTTACTGGAACGTCTCAGTATTTTGTATCCAAATAGCGCGGTAGATTCCTACCAGCTTCCCGATAAATTACGCAATAAAGCTAAAATTAACGATGATGAACCGGATAGTGGTTCCAGCTTTGTCGAGCAAATTGTGGAGCCGGCAGCACCGGCATCATTCGCCGATGCGGATGCGCCTGTACACGTTTATGGACAGCTTCCTGATTCGGGATTTGATTTAAAGAGCTACATTGCCGATATGGAAATCCACTATATTCGCGAAGCGCTGGAAAATACCAATGGTGTGGTTGCCCAGGCCGCCAAGCTGTTGGGTTTGCGTCGAACCACGCTGGTCGAAAAGCTGCGCAAGTACGGCATCCAGAAATAAGCAGTCATAAAATTGACTGTGGTCGGAGGCTTTTAACACAAGTCCTTATTTTTCCTCATTAAATTCATGTGGGCACGTTGCTTGCTTACTGTTGGATAAACGTCGTTTTCAAACGTCACGATTTAACAGTGAATTTTAAGCAAGGAGCCGTGCTGTATGAATGCAGTTACTCAGTCTACCAATGCGGATTTACATTCGGCATTTAAACAGTTCAATAAAATTTCCGAGCAATTTACATTTGCCTACCGGGATCTGGAGAGCAGATTCAAGCAATTAAAGCGCGAACTGTCCGATACAAAATCCAAGCGTCTGTCCGAACTGGCGGAAAAAGAACAACTCGCTACACGCCTGCATTTGTTGCTGACAGTATTGCCCATGGGGGTGCTGGTGGTCGGGAACGATGGGCTGATCCTTGAATCCAATCAGGCGGCCGAGGATTTTCTTGGAATATCCTTACGCGGATCGACGTGGTCTGAAGTATTGCAGAAAATATTTCCCGAAAACGACCAGAAAAATGTCAGCAATATCTGCATCAATGACCGTAACCTGCATTTGAGTTCAAAAACAATTCCCGGGTCCAACGACACCTTGGTGCTGGTCAGCGATGTTACCGATCCGATCGCGCATGTTGACAGTATCAAACGTCAGGAGCGTTTGGCTGTTTTAGGAAATGCAATTGCTTCTATCGCCCACGATATTCGCACACCGCTGGCAGCATCATTTTTACAATTATCGAATCTGGATAAAAAATTAAATGAAAAAGATATTGCTGCTCCCGCAACAGAAAATATTCGTCATAGTCTAAAAACGCTGGAAAGCACCCTGAACAACATGCTGATGTATGCAAAAGGTAATGCGGATACTTTTGAAACCGTCAATTGTAAAAAATTTAGTGAAACAATTGTTAACGATGTACTGGAATACTTTCCCAATTTCACAATAAGCGTACGTTCAGACAATGATCTGAGGAACAAATTTGTAAAAATCAATAAAAACGCTCTTATAACTTCAATTCGCAACTTAATCACAAATGCGCAACAAGTAGCGTGCGACGAACTTGAAGTTTTAGTCGATATTTCTGCAGGTACCAATAACAGGCTAAAAATTTGCGTTGAAGATAATGGTCCTGGAATCGAAGAAAGTGTAATGGAAAAGATTTTTGACCCGTTTTTTACAACCAAAAAAAATGGAACCGGGCTTGGTCTGTCGATTGTCAAATCGATAGTGGACGGGCACAAAGGGA
>JANQOT010000197.1 GCA_028285655.1 Gammaproteobacteria bacterium | reverse complement strand
CGAAATCAAAACCGCCGGCGGCCGCGTTTTGTGCGTAACCGCGTTGGGTAACGATATCCAAACTGCGCAGCATAACGCGTACGATGCAGTTAAAAAAATCGGTTGGAAAGATGCATTTTACCGAACCGACATCGGTTACCGCGCGATAAAGTAAACGTAATTGAAGCTCTATAACGTTGCGAGCGAAGAAGAGACAAGACAAAAATTTGCGCAAAAGCGCAGTTTACAAACAGTAAATGAGCATTTTAAGCAAATTTTTAACGCAGTATCTTCAAGCGTAGTAGTTATAGAGCTTCAATTTAGCGTTTCATCGCGTCAAAAAATTCCACATTATTCTTACTCGCCTGCATGCGTCCCAACATAAACTCCATCGCCTCGATTTCATCCATGGAGTGCAGGAACTTACGCAGGATCCACATCTTTTGCAGTACTTCCGGTTCGATTAACAATTCTTCGCGGCGAGTACCGGACCGGTTGATATTGAGCGATGGGTATATTCGTTTTTCGGCCACCCTGCGATCCAGGTGAATTTCCATATTACCGGTGCCTTTAAATTCTTCGTAAATCACTTCGTCCATCTTTGAACCGGTATCGATTAATGCCGTCGCCAGTATGGTCAGGCTACCGCCTTCCTCGACGTTTCTCGCCGCGCCAAAAAATCGTTTGGGACGAGTCAGCGCATTGGCTTCGACACCACCGGTAAGTACCTTGCCCGATGACGGTGCAACTGTATTGTACGCACGTGCCAGGCGGGTAATAGAATCCAGCAGAATAACGACATCGCGTTTGTGCTCGACCAGGCGCTTGGCTTTTTCGATGACCATTTCGGCGACCTGCACATGCCGGCTGGCCGGTTCGTCGAATGTACTGGACACGACCTCTCCCTGCACCATTCTTTCCATTTCAGTTACTTCTTCCGGGCGCTCGTCAATCAGTAAAACAATCAGATAACACTCGGGGTGGTTGGCGGTAATACTCTGCGCAATATTTTGCAGCATAATGGTCTTGCCTGCCTTGGGCGGCGATACGATCAATCCCCGCTGGCCTTTACCAATGGGTGAAACCACATCGATAATGCGCGCGGTTATATCTTCCGTGCTGCCGTTACCTCTTTCCAGTTTTAGATGGTCTTCGGCGTGCAGAGGGGTTAAATTTTCAAACAGAACCTTTGATTTGGCGTTATCCGGTTTCTCAAAGTTGATTTGGTCGACTTTGAGCATGGCAAAATAACGCTCGCTGTCTTTCGGCGGGCGAATTTTGCCGGCCACGGTGTCGCCGGTGCGCAAGCCAAAGCGACGAATCTGGCTGGGGGATACGTAAATATCATCCGGACCCGCCAGATAAGAGCAATCCGCCGAACGCAGAAACCCGAAACCATCCTGTAATATTTCCAGAACACCATCGCCGAAAATATCTTCGCCCCCTTTCGCATGCGCTTTCAGGATCGAAAATATGATGTCTTGTTTGCGTGACCGGGCGATATTTTCGATGCCCATTGAAGTCGCGAGATCGACCAGTTCGGCCGCGGGTTTTTTCTTGAGTTCGGTAAGGTTCATGAGTGGTTTTTGATTTTTGGAAGTAAACGGGTTGTTGGGTGTTTCAAGGGAAAAATTGATGGAAATTCGCTAATTACAGGCGAATCTGGGGTTTCGAAAATTATTGTCCTCTAACGCGAGGCCGGTTCTTGCTTGTCTGTATTGTGTTAGTTAAAAAAGGAATCGGTCGGGCGAGGACGCTTTCTAGTAGCGTATGAGTGTAACGTTAGCACTAAATTTTTATAGCGTCCAGTCTGAAACCCGCCTTTTGCCTCCGAATTAGATACTCTGGTCTATAAACGCAGTTAATTGCGATTTCGATAATGCTCCCACTTTGGTGGACTGCACATCGCCACTTTTAAAAATCATCAGAGTGGGAATTCCGCGAATACCGTACTTAGGCGGCGTTTCCGGATTCTCGTCGATATTCAATTTCGTGATCTTCAGCTTACCCTCGTACTCTTTGGCGATTTCATCCAGTATGGGTGCAATCATTTTGCATGGCCCGCACCATTCCGCCCAGTAATCGACCAGTACCGGCTGGTCACTTTGTAGTACTTCTTGCTCAAAGGTTGAATCGGTAAGATATGTGATCGCGTCGCTCACAAGTTCGCTCCATTAATTAGTAAATAAAATATAGAATTTGATGCCTGGAATCTAGGACAGAAAATTTCTGAATACAGGCTATATTTAGCGCAATTTCCTGCGGAAAACAAGTCTAAAACTTGAACTGGCGACACGATTTTTATTTATATATACAGTAAAAGAAAGTAATTAGGACGGATAATTAAATTAACTACTAAGTTATAATAATTAACATGACTGACAAAGGTACGATAAGCATATTAGGCGGCAGCGGATTCGTCGGCAGCGAATTATGCGCACTACTATGCAGTAAAGGGTACTCAATCAACTTGTTCACACGTAACGCAGTGAATTGCCGTCATTTACGCGTTTTGCCTTCTCTATCCGTTATTCAAGTCGGAGATTACACTGCCGAGAACATCTTCCCTCATCTGCAAGACAATCTGGCGCTTATTAACCTGATTGGAATTTTGAACGAAAAAGGCAGCAACGGATCAGGCTTCCATCAGGCGCATGTCGAGATTACGCGCGCCGCGCTGGTTGCCTGCGAACAAGCCGCAGTAAGAAGATTTCTGCAAATGAGCGCGCTGAATGCCGACGCCAAAGGTGCAAGCCATTATCTGCGCAGCAAGGGAAAAGCGGAAAACTACCTGAATGCTTTTTCAGAACCACTGGTACACACCACGATTTTCAAACCATCGGTGATATTCGGCAAGCACGATAGCTTTCTTAATCGCTTTGCAGGTTTACTGAAATGGGCGCCGCTGGTGTTCCCGCTTGCATGCCCGC
>JANQOT010000154.1 GCA_028285655.1 Gammaproteobacteria bacterium | reverse complement strand
AGCAGTGGATTGGCAAAATTGGAATATTATCCTAACGACGACACTACATTAGGATTGTCATTTTCGCGTTACCTTACTACTGGTATAGAGCCATTTGATACCCGCGTTACTGGAGTAACTGGTGGGTTCGGGACTGTTGATAGAGATTCTGATGACAAAACCTACGCTGGAAAATTTTTATTTAACCCGATTAGTGAACTCGTCGATTTTAAACTCACTATAGGATTCTCCGATATTGTTGTGTCGGAGGTTGATCAAGGAGACGGATTTTTCACTATGTTTAGTGAAGGAGACATTACTGAATTTGATTATAATATTTGGGCGATAGAAGCTAAAAATATTAGTTTATTTGACCTGGGAAAGACGAATCATATTTTAACTTTTGGTATCGACGGAGAATACAGCGATCGAGAAACAAGTGAAGTTGATGTATCGATCAGCCCAGACTCAACGGGTGTTTCGGCGCAACCCAGTGGGATTTATCAACAGTACGGTTTATTTTTAGTAGATGAAATCAGTTTAGGCAATTTAACGCTGACGCCTGGTGTTCGCTGGGACTATAACCATACACGCGTAACGTTTGATGATGGAATAAACAATACCGTAGATTTATTGAATGCCTCCAACCAGGACACATCCGAATCTTTTTATATCGTACTGCCTAGTTTTAGCGCTTCGTATAAACTTGGAAACAGTCCGTTCACTTTGTTTTATAACTATTGGGAACAATATCGCCCGCCGAAAGTGGATGAGTACTTCGCAGTGGGTGGATTTAGTCGATGTCTTTCCGGCATTGAAGCAGAACCTTATGCAACTACTCGAGTGTGTGGCGACTTGTTTAAACCAGAAAAATCAGTAAACAATGATTTAGGTTTGTTGATTGAAAAAACTAACTTATTTGGGAACGACAAATTATTAGCGAAGATTACATATTTTGATACAGATGTTCGCAATGTATTAGAGTTTTTAAATAATGACCCAGAAAACCCTGGTCAGCAGATTACAGAAGAAACTCGAGATGGATTTGAATTGGAATTAAATTATGCGCGAAAAAATTTCTCGGCTAACTTGGCGTACGCCGAAATAGATGGTGAAGTAGAGGGGTACTTTATCGAAAATGATCAGCTACCAATAATTGTCGATCCTGCTTCTCCAGTATTAGATCGCATTACAAAGCAGAAACGTCCGATCTACAGTATTCCTGGTGATACATTAACGTTAACAACAAAATTTGCAATTCCGAAATATAATTTGGAATTGGGTTGGCGCGGTCAACACGTAGATAAGAGATTAGGCTTAAATTCAGATGTCTCGGGTCCGCCGGTTCCTGAGCGTTTTGATAGTTATATTATTCAAGATGTCTGGGCAAATTGGAGGCCTTTTAATAATACTAGATTAAAAAATTCAGTATTAAGGTTTGGAATTGATAATGTTGGGAATAAACGTTATCGAACGAGCCGAGGGGAAGCCAGTTTTAATAGTGGAAGCGATATTGGTAATTTTGGAATTGCGCGTAATGTAAAAATTACATTTTCTTTGGATTTTTAATAATTCCAATCAATCAGAGATTTGCTAAAAAATATGAAAAATAGCTAAGGAAACATATATGAGTGCCGAGCCTATTCAACTGAATGAAGTCAGTACTGAAGCTAAAGAGTTTTTACATCAATTTAAAACATTACAGCTTGCAACCGCGGACGTGAATGGGCTTGCTGTTGCCAGTTATGCCCCTTTTGCGCTAGATGAGAATGATTTTTTCATTGTTTATGTTAGTGAACTTTCAGCGCATACAGCTAATATACAACGCGGTGAACCTATAAGTGTAATGCTGATCGAGGCAGAACAAGACGCTGAGCACATTTTCGCTCGTAAGAGACTCACTTATACTTGTAACGTTGAAGCAATTCCCAGAGCAACATCAGAATTCGACAAGGTTATGGGCTTAATGCAGGAAAAATTTGGTGATTTCATTAATTTTATGAAAAAGCTGGAAGATTTTCATGCATTTCGATTACGGCCTACCCACGCAAATTATGTGCGAGGTTTTGCACAGGCCTATGAATTTGCAAACGCGGATTTAGAAAAAGTTCGCCACATAAATGACAAAGGGCATCGAGATGGGTCTAAGAATCAATAAACTACTTATCATTGTAGTTGTATATTGCTTACCGATATATTCTTTTGCCGCAGAGCGGATCGTATCAATAGGTGGCTCCATCACCGAAATCTTATTTGAACTCGAATTACAAAATAAAATTATCGCAGTAGATACGACAAGTTTGTATCCACCCTCTGTAAAATCAATGCAAAATGTTGGTTATATGCGCGCATTGGCTGCTGAGCCCATCATAGCCCTTAATCCTGATTTAATCCTTTATCAAGACGGCTCAGGTCCTGCTGAAACAATTGAAAAATTGCAGGCGGCTGGAATGAACGTTATTAAAATATCGCATGAACCAAGCGTAGAAGGTGTAGTAAATAAAATACAGGAAGTTTCACACGCTGTGGATAAAGTTACACAAGGTGAAGCATTGGTCTCAAGAATACGCAATGAACTTGTTCAGCTAGAACACTTTTTAAGCGACGTCGAGACATCTGCAAGGGTAATGTTTGTGCTGAGCTTTGATGAGAGTTCTGCATTAGTTGCGGGATCAGAAACAGGTGCAAATGGAATTATTAGTATGGCAAAAGCAGAAAATGTAGCGAATGGATTCTCTTCATACAAACCATTAGGTGCTGAAGCCATTGTTGAGTTGGCGCCTGAATTTGTTGTTACCACGCATAGGGCCGTAAAAAGTATTGAAAATGAAGCGGATATATTGGATCTACCCGTACTTCAGTTAACGCCAGCAGCGAGAAATGATCGTTTAATTGTTATGGATGGGCTGTTACTGCTCGGTTTCGGGCCGAGATTGGCAACTGCTGCAAATGAATTAGCGAAAGCGCTCTATTCGACAAAATAGTGTTGGCTTGCAAATGTCCGCACAATCTTTATCTATTGTAATATCGAAATTACATCAAAAACGTATTCTAACGATAATACTACTAGTTTGTTTTTTGTTTGTTAGTATTGTATTGGGCCTGGCTGTTGGTCCGCTTAAGATTCCCGCTCTTAATACGATTAATATTCTATTAGATATCCTTAATCCGTTTATTAGTAATAGTCATGATCATGTGCAAGAGACTGTAATTAGTTCGTTGCGCGGTCCGCGTGTCGTTTTAGGCGTCGTTACAGGCGCAGCATTGGCCGTTTCCGGTGCATGTTTCCAATCTTTATTTCGAAATCCTCTTGCCGATCCAGGAGTGATTGGTGTGTCTGCAGGAGCTGCAACCGCTGCAGTAGTTTATATCGTTCTGGGTCAAGGTGTAATGATTTCGTTATTTGGATTTGCACCAAAATATGCGCTACCAGTAAGTGCCATGCTTGGCGCATTACTTGCTGTCGTCGTGTTATATCTGTTTGTCAATCGCAGGGGAGGTATAGAAGTTGCCACATTATTACTGGCTGGAATCGCGCTTAACGCATTCTGTGGCTCGGTTACCGGGATATTGGTATTTATTAGTGACGATCAACAGCTTCGCGAACTGACGTTTTGGACATTGGGATCGCTTGCGCGAGCACAATGGGATTCAGTAATCCCAGTTTGTATTTTGCTCATTTTCGTAATTTCCATACTGATATCCAAAGGCAATGCTTTAAATGCTTTTTCTTTAGGGGAAGCGGAAGCCTATCATTTAGGTTTTGATGTTAAACGCATAAAAAGAAGTATTGTAATATTTGGCGCAGCCGCAGTTGGAGCGGCAGTGGCACTGACTGGAATAATAGGGTTTGTCGGACTGGTTGTTCCTCATATTGTGAGGTTGCTGCTAGGCGCTGATAATCGCTATGTATTACCTGCGTCGGCTATCGCGGGGGGTGGACTAATCTTAATAGCGGATTTGTTTGCAAGAATTGCTGTACAACCAGCCGAAATGCCTATTGGCGTAATCACAAGTTTGATAGGTGCACCATTTTTCTTGTATTTGCTCAGTCGTCGTAGGCATTTGGGTTTGTCAATATGATTTATGTAGACCAGTTAAGTTACGAAATCAATGGATCACAGTTATTGCACGATGTATCGGTAAATTTTCAGCTTGGTCAACTTAATGTAATTCTTGGGCCAAACGGAGCTGGTAAATCCACGCTTATAAAAGTAATTAGTGGGGAACTTGAGAGAGTCCGTGGAGAGGTGTCAATCGCAGATGTTAGATTGGATGAGTGGAGTCCTCAAAGATTAGCATGCCGCAGAGCAGTTGTAGCGCAGTTTAATCAAATCGCATTCCCATTTACAGTTCTTGAAATTGTAATGATGGGTCTTATTCCGTCGAGTGTTTATAACAAAAATCTGGCAACAGAAAATGACGTTCATGTCATCATGGAAGAGCTAGAAATTCTGCATCTTGGTGATCGAATTTACAGCACACTATCTGGAGGCGAGCAGCAGAGAGTCTCCATAGCACGTGCGCTTGTTCAAGTATTAAGTGCAACCAAAAACAATGAGTCATGCTGCTTATTGTTAGATGAGCCTACCGCAAGTTTGGATCTAAGGCATCAACATGAATTATTAAGGCTTCTAAAACAAAAAATAAAAAATAACTACTGTATTCTAATGATTTTGCACGATATTAATTTAGCTTTACAGTATGCAGATCATATTGCAATGATGAAAGAGGGAAAAGTGGTTAAAACTGGAGCAGTAAATAACGTAATTACTGGCGAGACTTTAAATTCTATATTTTCGGTGCGCGGTGTTCTAAAAAATGTAGAAGACGGAGGAAAAAGGTTTTTCATACTAAATTAGGAGCATGAAATATGGCTGAGCAGGATAGTTATTTAGATAAAGCAAGAAACGTAATTTATAAATCATTTGAAGCATTTGCCGTAGGGGATCAGGATTTAGATCCTTGCAATATGTGTGTGAGTCAAACAGGAAGTTTTTTGCTTAATTGTGCGCAGCAAAATCCGCAACATGGTGTTTTGATGGTTATTAAAGATGAAGAAATAGAAGTTGAAGTATTGGGAGAATCA
>JANQOT010000150.1 GCA_028285655.1 Gammaproteobacteria bacterium | reverse complement strand
AGCTACCGATGGTGCAGTAGGTGGAATATCAACCGGTACATTGAATATTACCGTTACCGTTAACGACGAAGTTCGTATTTCCGGTTTGAGTGATATCTCCGGCACCTTTGACGGAACCAATGATATTCAGGGCACATCGTCTGCCTGTGTATACCGCAATGGTGGCGGTGCTACCGGTGCCTATAATATTACCGCAACCGGCGACGGTGCCGGTGGTGCATTCACAATCGTTGATGGCGCCAATCCTCCGGTGGCATACACAGTTGAATGGGACGATCGCAGCGGTGGTGGCTTTACTTCGGTAGCTACCGGGGTTGCATTAACCACGCAGTCCACAACCGAAACCACGACTGATGATTGTGGTGGTGGTGATACTGCGGACGTACGTGTAACTGTTCCGGCAGCAAACTTACTGGCTTCTCCAGCCGGTTCGCTGGTCGGTGTGCTTACACTGGAAGTTGCTCCAGAATAATTATTTGAAAATTTCTCACGGATGAGAACAAGTGCGCCGGCTAATCACTAGTCGGCGCATTTGCATTCCGGACTACGTAGTGAAGCTACCTTTCTTCACATTTCAGTTGCTTCAACGCGCCATTTTTGGCGCTTCGATTTTGTTTTTCCTGTTGGCGGATATTTCTCTTGCGGCCACGCAGGGGACACGTGGCCCGACCTCCACCAGTACGGTCGGCATTGTAGTGGTTAACAATGATCTGGCGTGGATCAAGGGATTAAATGACATTGCTTTGGGAACCTGGTCGGGAACCGGTGATATGTCCGGCAATGACGATATTTGTGTTGCGACTAATTTCACTTTCTTTCAATTCAATAACTATCGCATTCGTGCAAGTGGTAACGGCGACACTTCAGATCCTAGTGCGTTTACATTATCCA
The DNA here is from genome assembly GCA_028285655.1 of Gammaproteobacteria bacterium. Classification (GTDB taxonomy): domain Bacteria; phylum Pseudomonadota; class Gammaproteobacteria; order UBA4575; family UBA4575; genus JANQOT01. The sequence continues at coordinate 4,383 of JANQOT010000150.1, read as the reverse complement.
ATGGAGTACAGGATATTTACTATCGAGTATTTTTCACCGATGCAAATGCACAAGTAGAACTACTACCCGGACAACTCACCAGTGGCTTGCAGTACTTTGCCGATTTCGGATATTTAATAAATGTATTTGGCGGCCCGGGTTGCCCGAATCCAAATGCCAACGTTGAAGTTCGAGTTGAAGAGGCGCAACTCGCAACCGGTAGTGGTACCCATACCGGTACGTTAACGCTGGAACTTGTTCCCGAATAAACTAGACGATATTCTTGGCCTACATTACTCAGGCTAAGTTTAGATGTCCGGTTTCCAAATGCAGAAAATATTATATGGTGCGTTCGGCATCGTAATTTCTTATCTTGCAATGTCACAGGTGCAAAGTGATATTCTGGTTGCCAAGCTGGATGATATTACCGTTGCCACCAATCCCAGTCGCGGCAATGATTTGCGTGTAACCGAACGACTCTGCGTTGCCAGCAACCCGGTAGGCCCGTATTCCTTGTCGGCAATCGGCAGCGGTCCGGACGGCGGGTTTTCGATTCAAAACGGACCCTACAGCATTGCCTATGAACTTTTTCTTCGAGACCGACGTTCCGGCGGGGGGTTTCGTGCACTGGCCCCCAACATTCCTTTAACTGGTTTACTCACGCGTCGTTTGCGAAACAACCAGGGTTGTCCCGGCAATGCCGCACGGTTGAGGATGATTATTCGTAAAGAAACATTAAGCGGAGCGGCAGCAGGAATATACCAGGGTTCACTGCAGTTAACGGTGATTCCCGAATAAATCAACGCGATATATAAGTCTCTATTTTTCAGCAGATTTCGGTTTTGTGATCAAATCGGCATGCGTCCGTTCGCCTCTTTACCGCTACCGCACAGTATTGTTATGGTAAAAATCCTCTAGAGAAACACTCTGCACCGGCCGATAGCGGTTGTGCAGAAAAGCAAAATTATAATGATATATATGGAAGGTCATCTTGGAGGATGTCGAGAAGCGATTGGTCAGCGTTGGCCGATGGCTGCAAATATTTCTGTGCGGATGTTGCATTTTTAATTCTGTAGGTTTGGCTGCAACTCAGGGCACTATCGGACAGACGTCGATCGGATCTGTCTCTATTTCTGTGCATATCCCGCGTACCGTAAGATTGCTGGCTGAAGATGCCGACATTGCACAGGGTAATTTTTGTTTACGCATTTCGGATACCGGCGCGTCCGCCGGACCGCATTATTATCGAGTGAGCTCAAATGACGAATTTCAATCTCGCTGGCTACGCTTGCAGAATATTTACGGCATGCCAAAAGAAAAGCTTCCGGTTTGCGAAACTCGGCACGTCAACCCAGGCGATGATTCTTCCGCCCAACCCATTAGTGCAACTGTGCTGATGCTTGTACCGGAGTAGGTTCGGATTCGGGTTGAGAGTCGCTAATCGGCACGCATAACAAATCATTCAACACATGCACGTCTTGGTCGGCATTGTATTCACCCAGTGATAATTTACATCGAGTGCCGTCTTTCTTACTCAAAATAAGCGCGTCCATTTGCCCGGTTTCGACCTGGAACCAGCCGCGATCGTCGGTGCCGGCAAAACTTCCGGCATTTTCTATACGCGCGTATTGAATTGCATCTCCGTTAAGATCCAGTGCACGGCCGATAAATATTAATACTCGATCTACCTGCCAGGTCATGGCGTTAACATTTCCCGGGTACAACGTAACCTGGCGCGGGTTTTCGTCAAAACTTAAAAAGGTATCCGCACGTGATTCAAGGCGAATGTCATACGTGTCGTAGGCGGGCAGGGGAATAATCGTTCTTGCGCCGACTTCGGCGAAGCCGGCGGACTGCCGGTCGACAAACACCTCAAACTTGGCGCCTTTGGGTTGACCGGTCAAATCTACAATTACGGCACTGCGACTGTAGCGCGAACCTCCAACGGAAACCGTTTTGAAATCGCTGGCCAGATTAAACTGGCTGCGCATGGAGTACCCCAGAATATTGTTGTCGGTGTCCTCATCACGTGTTTGATCGATTTCGATTTCGTTGTAGCCATAGCGCGATTCAGACGTCACATTAATTCCGGTAGTGGAAAAATCGCTCTCGCGAGTATGAAATACCCGTGATTGTAATCTACCCAGCACGGGGTTGCGTTCTGTATGTTGCCAGGCAATATTGCCGACCACATCATCGTCGCGTTCGTTATCGGATTTACGTGTTTGCAAACCGGGGCTGAATATTATTTCGTTTTGGCCCTTTCGAAATCTGAAGTTTAAATTCGCACCGATTAGATAATCGTCGCTATCTTTGTTAGCTTCAAAGTCCCAGTCCAGTTGATACCTGTGGTTACGGAAAATTTGTCGCCGATAACGCACCGAATACGTTTCTGATTTTATGGCGTCGCTGCGATCATTGTGACGGTAACGCCAGAATGCACGGCCACCCAGAAACTTGTGGGTCAGGGACGCCGATGCCTGTGTGCGCGTGGCATTTACGAAATCAAATCGATCCAGATCGTCGTTTTCATCACCCTCACTGATGTGGCGTAAATCTACACTGATGGCAAATTTTTCCGTATACCAGCTTTCACGCACCGATACTCCCCAGTCGCTTTCAGTGGTCGTCATAATATTCAAGTGCGATTCCAGTCCGGCGATTAAATGCGTAAGCCCCAGTTGCAGCATTGATTCATCGTTGGAATTGGCAACTTCCGCTTCTACCGCGAGATTTTCTTTTACGCGAATTGATCCGCCGGCGTGGATGATGTAATTGTCGGTGGTTTCCGGTAACGTGGAATCTTGTTGTACTTCGTTAATTTTACCGGCTTCTACATAATACTGCGGCTCGCCAATCGGCGGCAGGGAAGCATTACGCACGAAAAAATATTCCTCGCGTCGTTCACGCCCGTTTTCTTCACGGATTCTCACCGAAATATTATAGGCACCATCGGGAAAACGCGAAGTATCAAGTTGCCGGTTACCTGCTTCGTAGAATTTGGCATCGATTAAACGGTCGTCTTTGAATACTTCCACTCGACTGCGCTGACTTAGAAAAATGAAAATCGCAGTGCCAGAGGCATATTCCAGATCGGTCCGTGTATTGGTCGATGTCTTTACACGTGCACCCAAAACATCCTGTTCACTAAAAAAATTACTGGCGTTGGATTCGGTATTAAATACTCCGGCTTCTGCTTCCCAGCCGGGATTGTCTTTTTGCACTGAAAACTCATCAATGACAAAGTCTTCATTGTCGGTAAAGTTTGACTGTACATTTACCCTGCTATCGCCGAACGCCAGCATGCTGTTCGCTTGCATATTAAATCGATCTTCGAATTCATCGGTACCGGATAAGTTCAGATTTAACACATGAATCGTCGATAACTTGTCTTCTGCCGGCGGTAAAAATTTGGTGCTGTAAATGGCTTTGGTTTCTAGCTGCAAGGGGTTAATAAACAAATCGACACGAAAGCGGCCTTCGTCAAAAATAATTCCCGCAATATTGGGCTCCAGTAGCCCGCAATCTTCATTTGCAGTTTGTGACAGGCAAAGCAGATCGGCATTTATTGCGAGCGGATTGCGAATTATTTTTAATATTGCATCCGGATCGATTAAATCCTCAATTTGCTCTGCGACTAATTGCGGATTATGGAATCGAAGGGTTTCGAAATCGTAAGTAGCAATAGTGCTCAATAAAAGCCGGTTTTGGAAAAAGACGTCGACTTGATTGGTTTGCGGTCCGGCCAGGTCTTCGAATCCGGGAGGAACCTTATTGGAAACGACAATAGTAGATTTATTTCCCGCGTTCGATACAGGATTGGCTGTATTTTCACTGGCCACCAATAGCGACGTCGAAAATATACACCACAAGGGAACGACTAGCCGAAAGAATAGTAATTTTACTTTCGACCACTGATCGCTCGAAGTTGTTTGCTTGGTAGTCACTCCCTGACTGATTGCGAAGTTTTTACTCGAACACTTTTATCGAGTTTTGCGTGCCTTCGCTTACGTAGAATTTGACCGGAAGGTCCTGCGGTAATTTAGTGGTCCAGCGATTACCCGGATACAAACGTTTGCCCGGCAGGTGATCGCATTGGCTTTCATCTGTTACTTCAGGCGGGCATTGCACGCCTTCGCGCAGGAGAATATTTCGATTGCCCTTGTTTTCGATTGTGAGTTGATCTGCAGTGCGACTATGCACCAGTTCAACTTTGCCATCGACAGGATGGACCAGCACCAGCACTTCATACGCAATTACGATTTTTACGCCGCTTTGTTCAGCCACCAGCTCACCGACCACCGGGGTCACACTCACGCGGTACACATGTTCTTTGACAGGGTTGGCGTTCAGATTTACAAAACGTAAAAGCTTGCGTCCTTTAGGTGGAACGACCAACTTGTT
>JANQOT010000148.1 GCA_028285655.1 Gammaproteobacteria bacterium | reverse complement strand
GGTTTGACGCTCGCTAAAATTACAATCGCAATCAATGCTAATACCGGTGCTTCGTTAAACCAGCGGTACCACACATGCGATCTCGTATTTCGATCGTGTTTAAACGACATCAGGATTGCGCCGCACCATACATGATAAGCAACCAGTAAAGCGACCAGCGCAAGTTTAACGTGCATCCAGGCGCCGACCATATAGGCGTCCCAGCCTTTTGCCAGCAGCCAGAGTCCAAACACAATCGTCAATAATCCCCCCGGCGTCATAATGCCGAAAAATAATTTTCGCTCCATGATCTTGAAGCGTTCGTTGCTGATTTGGTCTTCGCTTAGTGCGTGATACACAAACAAACGCGGCAAATAAAACAGGCCGGCGAACCAGGTCACCATGAATACAATATGAAAAGCTTTAATCCAGAGCATAAGTCACCTGTGTTAAATTTTTTGTAAGTGTGGAAAAGCCTTGCCTTGGCAACGTGGCTAGTTTTTTACCTTATGTATAGATCTTCGAACGTATCCCGCACAATAACGCCGTAACAATGGCGTTGCGAACGCCGATTCCAGTGTACCACGCAAATAGCTTCGGCATTTTCATCCTGAAAAGTTTCGCGTGCTTTGGCCAGTGTTGCGCGTAAATCTATACAAGCGACCTGCAAGCGTTTGCCCGGTATTTCCATCAGATCTATCGTTTCCTCATTATCTTCTTTTGCTTCTATGTAATTAATTAAATCCACGCCACGCAGCACCGATTTAGGCTCGTAATCTTCTTCAATAACCACCCACTGCGGCACCCTTTGAAACCGGTTGGTAATGGTTTGTCGATCCAGTTCCTGCGATACACAAATAATGTCCTGGCTCATGACTTTGGCGACACCAATGCGTTGCAAGGCCTGGGTGATCGGATCTTCGTTAAAATCCAGTCCGCGTGCTTCCAGTAGCAAGTTAAACACCGGCGGCTGTTTGAAGAGTTGCCGGCTGACTAATTGCGCAACCACAATCGCCAGCATGCTGGGCCAGATGACATTCGGATTGGCGGTAATTTCAAACACCGCAGTTAGCGCAGCCAGTGGCGCCTGCAAGCAAGCGCCCATCATGGCGCTCATGCCGATTAATGTGTACAAGCCGGCACTTTGTGCCGGTAAGGAAAATGATTGATCCAGTACCACACCGATTAGTGACCCGCCGACAGCTCCGATAACCAGACTGGGGCTGATCAAGCCGGCAGGCAAACCGCATCCTACCGAAACTGCAGTGGCGACGATTTTCGCCAGCAACACCGCACTCAAAAGTGCGATCGACAATTGACCTACAATGGCAGCATTTACGGTGTCGTAACCAAGCCCCATTATTTGCGGAACCGCGACGGCGATGACGCCTGTGCATGCGCCGGCAATTAAAAATCGCACAGACAGGGTCAGGTTTGCGGTTACCTTGCTTACTTGCTTAATTAATACGGTAAATACGGTAGACGCGAAGCCCAGCAATAAACCCAGCAAAATCAAAAATGGAATTTCAGCTAACGATACCGAAGAGATGGAACCGATTGATAAAATCGGTTCATTGCCAAAAACCCAGCGTGCGACACCAGTCGCGGCGACTGCCGCGATAATAATGGGAATAAAGCTGACCACGGTATATTCAACGATAATAATTTCCATCGCAAATATCACACCGGCCAGTGGCGTGTTGAACGCCGCACCGATGGCCGCGGCAGATCCGCAGGCGACTAATGTGCGAATCGTATTATTGGGCAGCCCCATCGACTGGCCGAATAAACTTCCGACGGCCGAACCCAGATGTATCGCTGGTCCTTCGCGCCCCATCGACTGGCCGCTGATTAATGCAATACTGGCGCCCACGAACTGCAGGATAAAACTTCGCACTTTCAGATAACCTTCGTGGTAGCGAAGTCGTTCTTTAACATAGACCACGCCAACGACGTTTTCGCCCTTAGCGACCCACAAAAAGAATAATGCGAGGATTAGCGATCCGGCGATGGGGGCAATAATTCGCGCCATCGGATGCAGCGCTTCGAAGTTTTCCGCCTGATTGTCCGGCAGCCAGTAGCTCAGCGCGGAATCTATTACCCACAAAAAGGCGACGATGACGATTCCGGTACACAGTCCGGTGATCAACGCCATCACGGAATGTTGAATCAGCGCATCCGGCTTCGCCACTTGCAGACGCAGTTCGTCTAAACTATCTATTAATTTATCGCGTAGCGGCAGCCTGGGCTTCATCGGTGTATTATGCCACGCTAGAATTCTGCGCCAATCAATTGTTATTGGCGATATTAAAGGTTGAAAAGAACAGCTATGGTTAAAGTTGGCATTATTGGCGGAACGGGTTACACGGGTGTTGAACTTATTCGCCTGTTGTACATGCATCCACAGGCGGAAATTGTCGCGATTACTTCGCGCACCGAAGCCGGGCGCTCTCTGGCGGAGTATTTTCCCAACTTTGCCGGATTGTCCGATCTGGAGTTTACCGAACCGGCGTCAACTCCGTTTCAGTTTTGCGACTTAATCTTTTTCGCCACGCCTAACGGCACGGCCATGAAAGTAGTTCCAGAATTATTGTCAGCAGGTAAAAAAATTATCGATCTGGCTGCCGATTTTCGTCTTAACGATGCTGCCGTCTGGCAACAATGGTACGGCGAGGAACACGCATGTGCGGACTTGTTGAATGAAGCTGTATATGGATTGCCGGAAATCAACCGTGCGAAAATTAAAGATGCCAAGCTGGTCGCCAATCCAGGTTGTTATCCGACTTCGGTTATTCTGGGATTTTTACCGTTAATAGAACAGGGTCTGGTCGATCCCGCCAATTTAATTGCGGATGCTAAGTCGGGTGTGAGCGGCGCCGGACGTGGCGCCAAAATCGGCTCCTTGCATGCCGAAGTCAGCGAAAATTTTAAAGCCTACGGTGTTGACGGACATCGCCATTTGCCAGAGATTAAGCAAGTGTTGAATGCAGTAGGCGACAATAATGTGCAACTAACGTTTATTCCGCATTTACTGCCGATGAATCGCGGCATTCACGCTACCTTGTATGCCAATATTTCCAGTCAGGATTCAACCGATCTGACCCAGTTGTATCGTGACTGTTTCAGAAAAGAACCGTTTGTTACGGTGCTGGATGCCGGGGTGCATCCGGAAACGCGCGCGGTACGTGGGACAAATCGATGTATTTTGTCAGTTAATCGGGTTTCCGATCGTCAGATCGTGGTACTTTCTGTTATTGATAACCTGGTGAAAGGGGCTGCCGGCCAAGCCGTGCAAAATATGAATATCATGTATGATTTACCCGAAACCACGGGCCTGGAAACAGTCGGATTATTACCGTAAGTAACCCGCCATGCCTAAAGTAAAAGTCAAATTACCGCGCCTGCAAAATATCGCGCTAAGTGCTTACGATCCAAATACGCGCCGCATGCGTATTTTGTTGCTGTTAGCGGCGTTCCTGATTGTGGGATGGATATTTTACTGGCTAGGTTCTATCGGGTATCGAGTGCCGGTGATGACCGACAATATCGAAATGGCAGAAGTGCGCGCCAGTCTGACCACCGCCGACAACGAAAATCGAAAGTTACGCCGTGAAGTTGCACGTTTGACACGATCGACCCAAATTGACATGCAGGCGGCTGAACAAATAAAACAGACCTTGCACGAAAAAGAACTGGAAATATTAAAGCTTACTGAAGAACTGGTATTTTACCGCAGTTTGTTGGCACCGGAAAAATCCAGTGCCGGACTGGAAGTGCGTGATTTCAGCGTGCGCTTGTCGCCGAGTGACGGTGAATATTATTATGACTTTTTATTAACCCAGTCCAGTCGTAGCAAACGAGTTGCCAAGGGGCGGGTGTCTTTTTCGGTGGATGGAAAACAAAAGGGCGTAATGCGCAGGCTGGAACTAAAAGATATTGGCGCCGGCAACTTGGAACCGATAAAGTACTCATTTAAATATTTTCAAAGACTCAACGGAGTATTTGAATTACCGGAAAATTTTGAACCTAAACAAATCTTGATTGAAGTGGAACCGGACGGCAAATCGAAACAGCCACTACATTTGAGTTTTTCCTGGAACGAACTTATAAGCGGGAGTTAGAAATGTTTGGTAGAAAAAAAATTAAATCCGCACAAATTGACACACTGATCGGCAAAAACACGACAGTAAAAGGCGATGTGCATTATCGAGGCGGTTTGCATATCGAAGGAAAAGTGCAGGGAAATTTGATCGCCGACCGGCAGGAAAAAACCGTGTTAATCGTTAGCGAGCAAGGATGCGTGGAAGGGGATGTCAAAGGGCCTATCATTATTCTTAACGGTACTATCGAAGGAAATGTTTATTCCACCGCAACGCTGGAAATGGCGCGTCACGCGAAAGTCAAAGGCAATGTGTATTACAACTTGCTGGAAATGGAAGTCGGCGCCAAGGTTAACGGCAGCTTGATTCATCAATCCGTATCCAGCAAAACCATCAAAGACAAGCAGAACCAGCAAGCTGAAAAGTCAGAAAATGCAGCTCCGTCACAGGATGACGCCAATTTGACCGTTGGCAACAGCTAAACCACGCAATTTACGCGGGATATAACCCCATTTGGAATAGTTGACCAATTTAGTCGGATTCTGTAGCCTTTTATAGGATACCTAATTTGAGTTTATACGGAGATAAATGCATGGCGGCGACTGAATCTGCAACCGAATCTGCAATGCCGGCTCCTTTGATTTTTACCGATGCTGCAGCAGGCAAAGTAAAGCAGTTAATTGAAGAAGAGAAAAACGATAAGCTGAAACTACGCGTATTCGTTTCCGGTGGCGGTTGTTCGGGATTTCAATACGGATTTACCTTTGATGAAGAATTACAGGATGGTGATACTTCCGTGGAAAACGGTGGTGTGACCTTGCTGATCGATCCCATGAGCTATCAGTATTTAATCGGCGCGGAAATCGATTACACCGAAGGCCTGGAAGGCGCACAATTTGTCATTCGTAACCCGAATGCAAAAACTACGTGTGGTTGCGGGTCGTCTTTTTCGACTTAATTTAATTTTTTTTTACTTTCTTTTATTAAAGGCTTTCGCTCCTTTGGAGCGACTTTCTTTTCTTTGCATGGCCAAAGAAAAGAAAGCAAAAGAAAGGCCACCCCTCAAATGCCTTGGCCTATCGGCTACCCTCATCATTCAGCACTGATTTCACGCCGCCTTAAGCATCTTCCGTGATGCCTAAGGCTATTTTGTACGTCCCTGTACAAAATGCGTGATCATTTCTGAATGACTCGGCAATGCATAAGAGGGGCGAAAATGTGAAGGCCTTGGATCTTCCCACCGTCATGCCTTGCCAAACAGACGCGCATCGGTAGGGGAAAAATCACAGGGAAGTGATTTTTAGTGCACGGATGTGCGAATGAAAGATCACATCAGGGATGATGTGAACTACAAATTTCGTATTCACGAAGCATAATAGATGCCTCCTAATATACGCGGCCCTTTAGCCCCCGTTGACCGCGGCGCATTTCCCGTTTGCTGGTGTAAAGTTCGATACGCCAGCCAAGCAAATGCGGTGGCTTCTACCCAGTCGACATCGATGCCGAATTCATTACTGGTGTGTAAAGTAATCGGCGCCAGTTGTTTTGCCAGCCGGTGCATTAAAAATTTATTCTTGCAACCGCCGCCGCAGGCGACGACTTGTTGTGTTTCTTTGGCCCATTGGTTGATGGCGCCGGCGATGCTGGTAACGCTGAATTCAACCAGCGTGGCTGCAACATCCTGTTCTGCAATGCTGTCAAACATGCGGATAAAATTTTGTAGCCATTTTAACTCGAACTGATTAATGTCGGCGGACTTCGGTGGTGCCTGTCTGAAATAAGGATGTTTTAACAGGCTTTCCAGCAATGGTTTATGCACTTTGCCTTGTTGCGCCCACTGGCCGTTTTCATCATATGGTTTGTTTAAATGCTTTCGTGTCCAGGCATCGAGTAAAGTATTGGCCGGTCCGGTATCAAAACCCAGCAAGGGTTCATCGGCGTTATCGGCCAGCACCGTGATGTTGGCAATGCCGCCCATGTTTAGTACTGCGGTATTTTGTTGTTCGCCCAGCCAAGCCTGGTGAAACGCCAGTACCAACGGAGCGCCCTGACCGCCGGCCGCCATGTCCCGGCGGCGTAAATCGGCGACGGTAGTAATGCCAGTGCGTTCGGCAATAATATTGGGGTCGCCTAATTGCATGGTAAACGGAAATTCTCCGTCGGGTTGGTGCAATACGGTTTGCCCATGACTGCCGATGGCGTTGATTTCCGCTTTATTAATGTTATTGGTTTCGATTAGTTGCAGAACCGCATTTGCAAATGCTTCGCCCAGTTGAGCGTCTAAAGTGCCGATTTCCTGCAATGTGTTGGATTGCGACTGAACCTCGAAAATTTTTTTACGCAAGTCGCCGGGTAGGTCGATGGCAGCTGTCGCCAGTTGGGTAGTACTTCCCTGAGCATCGATATCGACCGCAACGGCGTCAATGGCGTCGGCACTAGTGCCGGAGATAAGGCCGATGTAAACAGAGCTCACACGAATTGCAGGTCTCTATTCCTGGTTTTGTGCTAGCAGAGTAGAGGAATACAAATCAAGTTGTGCAAACTGATCTGCGGTCGCGGATTTAAAGCGAGTCATTTCGGATTTGGGCAACGGTTTGGCGTCCGGCAATTTCACGGTTAATGGATTGCGGTGCACACCATTGACACGAAACTCGTAATGTAAATGCGGCCCGGTGGCTAATCCACTCTTGCCGACATAACCGATAATCTGTCCCTGTTTTACGCGCTTGCCCACCTGCGTGTTTTTCGCATATTTGTGCATATGCGCATACAGAGTACTGTATTGACTGCCGTGTCTTACAATCACCGTGCGACCATAACCGCCTTTTTTCCCGCGGTGTACAATTTTGCCGTCACCGGATGCTTTAATCGGTGTGCCGATCGAAGCTGCGTAGTCGACGCCTTTATGGGCGCGAATCTTATTTAAAATAGGATGCTTGCGTCTTAAGTTGAAGCCCGAACTGATACGGGCAAAATCGACCGGCGTGCGTAAAAACGGTTTACGCATGCTGCGTCCGTTATCTGAATAATAATCGGTGTTGCCGTTGCTGTCGGTATATCGCGCTGCGCGATAACGTGTGCCGGCATTAATAAACTCCGCGGCGACAATCGTTCCGTCTTTAATTTTATCGCCGTCGAGAAACTTTTCTTCGTATACAACCGTAAACTGATCACCTGCTCGTATATCGAGTGCAAAGTCGATATCCCAACCAAACACATTGGCCAGTTCCATAATCAGTGCGGCGGAAAGTCCGGCGCGTTGCCCGGCTAAAAATAATGAATTCTCGATGGAGGATGAAGCAACCTGCAGACGCGTTTCGAAATCGCGCACGACTTCGTCGACGTGGTAGCGATCTTCGAGTTTGCTGATTTTAAGGCGCCGGTTAACACTGGTTTCAAGTTCGATGCCGGCTAATTGTTTGCCTTCCAGCAGGAAGTGAATTTTTTGTCCCGGGTAAATAGATTTTAATTCTTTTACTTGCTTACCCAGCTGCATAATGTTGTGCAGCTCTTTGTTTAATCCGCGCTTGTTGAATATTGTCGAGAGCGAATCCCCTCTTTTGATTTTTACGGTTTCAATTTTTTGCCCGGTTTCGATTGCACCGGCTTGCGGAACGGAAACGGTTTCGACTTTACGATATTTAACCGCCGGTTCCTGGTCGGATTTGCCATTCAGGTCCAGCTCGATGGTTTCGATCGCCGCGACCGGAGTGGTTTCGGCCGGCGTCGGTTTGCTCGGCGCGATATTGACCTTGGCGACCACGACCCCCATCACCATGATGGCCCCGATGGTCAGAGGCGGCAACAGAAAATGATGGCGCTTGCGCCGAAATTGGCTGGGTAGCGAATGTTTAAAATCGGCGTTAAACAGTGATCGGTATTCCACAGAACTTATTCCAGTTTTTGGCCTAAAATAGTCAGCCGAATCAGGATCGTCAACGATCTCTTGGTATAGGCCGGAAAGATAACCTACTGAACGAACAAAAACTACAGTTTTTGTATAAAATTAAAGCAGATAATGGAGAATGCTAGCGTGCTGGAAGAGATCAAGCGTGGATGTGACGAAGTTTTGCTGGAGACCGAGCTAAAGGACAAGCTCGCCGAAAATCGCCCTCTGCGGATAAAAGCCGGCTTCGATCCCACTGCACCGGACCTGCATCTGGGCCATACGGTGCTGATTAACAAACTGCGCCAGTTCCAGGAACTGGGCCACGAAGTGCTGTTTCTGATCGGCGACTTTACCGGCATGATCGGCGACCCCACAGGCAAGAATGTCACTCGCAAGCCGCTGACCCGCGAGGAAGTCGAGGCCAATGCCGAGACCTACAAACAGCAGATTTTTAAAATTCTCGACCCCGACCGCACCAAGGTCTGCTTCAACTCGGAGTGGATGGGCAAAATGAGCGCGGCCGACATGATCGGGCTGGCGGCGCAGCATACCGTGGCGCGCATGCTGGAACGCGACGATTTTCACAAGCGCTATACCAATAACCAGTCGATTGCGATTCATGAATTTTTATACCCGCTGGTACAGGGCTACGATTCGGTGGCCATGCGGGCCGACGTCGAACTGGGCGGCACCGACCAGAAGTTTAATTTGCTAATGGGCCGCGAATTGCAAAAGCATTACGGCCAGACGCCGCAGGTAATTATGACCATGCCGATTCTGGAAGGACTGGACGGCGTGCAGAAAATGTCGAAATCGCTGGACAACTACATCGGTATCGACGAACCCGCCAATGACATGTTCGGTAAAATCATGTCCCTGTCCGACGACATCATGTGGCGTTATTTCGAGTTACTCAGTTTCAAACCGCTCGACCAGATTCAGGCCTACCGCGATTCCATCGAAAAAGAGGGGGCCAATCCGCGCGATATCAAATTTGAACTCGGCATGGAAATCGTCGAACGTTTTCACGATAAAACGGCGGCCAAGAATGCCAAACAGGATTTTGTACAGCGCTTTCAGAAAAACCAGCTGCCGGACGAAATTCCGGAGCATGAATTAAATCGATCGGGTGAACCTTGGCTGGTGGGAGCCGCTCTAAAAGATGCGGGATTGGTCAGCAGCACTTCCGAAGCCATTCGCATGATCAAGCAGGGAGCGGTTAAGGTGAACGGCGAAAAAATTGCCGACACCAAACTGGAACTGAAATTTTCCGATCCATTAATATTGCAGGTGGGTAAACGAAAAGTCGCCAAAGTAAGCCTGGCAAAATAAAAACAATAATTTAATAAGCTATGAGCGAGACTCCACAAAATGAGTCGGCCGTCGCGGAAGAATCATTCGCCGAAGCCGAACCCGAAGTCATCGAGATTGGTGCCGGAGCTGATACCGGCGTCGGGATTCAAACCGGCGAACTGAATCTGAGTATCGCCGACATTCAGCGGCAGTCGCTGGAAATTTTTCATCAAATCGTCGAATGGGCGCAAAGTCCGCAGTTCTACGCGCAAGTCGGTTTGATTGTGGCTGCGATAATCGTCGCGCTGTTCGCCAGTAAAGTTATTGGTAAATACCTGAGGGAACCTTCCGATCCGGTTCAACCCGGTTCGATGGGCAAAACGCGCGAGTTTTTATACAAACTCAAAGGTGTTCTGTTTCCGCTGTTTACAGTGCTGTTTCTGGGGGTCAGCGTCGAACTGGCGGATGGCCTGGTGGAACAATCCTGGCTGGTTCGTATTATTCGCGGACTGGCGGTGGTCGCGCTGATCTACGCCATCATTTCTAATTTTATTCAGTCCGCCACGATTAAAAAGTTTGTGAAATGGATTGCGATTCCGATTGCGATTCTGCACGTATTCGGCTGGCTGGACGATGTCACCACCTACATGGAATCGGTCAAGCTGCAGATCGGCAATATTTCCATTTCACTGTATGCAATCGCCAGAGTGGTGGTGTTTGGCTCGATTCTGTTCTGGCTGGGCCGCGTATCCAACGAAGGCGGCAAGCAATTCATTCGCCGCCAGGAGCAACTCGAAGTCGGCACGCGGGAAGTGTTCGCCAAGCTGTTTGAGATTGCGTTGTTTTTGGTCATTTTCATCCTGCTGCTGCAGGTGATGGGCATAAATCTGACCGCGTTGGCGGTGTTCGGCGGTGCGCTGGGTGTCGGGCTTGGATTCGGGCTGCAGTCGATTGCCTCCAACTTTATTTCGGGGCTGATCCTGTTGCTGGACCGTTCGCTGACCGTGGGCGACTATATCGAGCTGGAAGACGGCCGTGCCGGAACGATTCGTGCGTTAAACATGCGTTCCGCGATTCTCAAAACCTTTGACGGTAAGGATATTGTCGTTCCGAACGAGTCCTTTATTACCACCACCTTCGTCAACTGGACGCATCAAGATAAAAAACAGCGCTACGAAATCGAGCTGCAGGTGAGCTATGACACCGATATGGAAAATCTGGTGAAAGTATTAAGAGAAACCGTGGCTCAGCATCCGCAGGTGATCAGCGGTCCCGAGGCGACAGAGGAGGAGCAACCGGATGCGGAAATCAGCGGATTCGGCGATTCCGGGGTCGATATTCTGATCGAATACTGGATGACCGGCATCGACGACGGCAAAAACCGGGTCGGCGCGGACCTTTATATGATGATCTGGAAAGCCCTGAAGGAGCACAATGTCGAAATTCCGTTCCCGCAGCGCGAGGTCAAAATTCTGAATCCATCCACCTGAGATCGCGGGTCAATTTCGAACTCAAAACCGGGCTTGAAATCGATAATTCGGGGTTTTTGGCCGGTGCCGAAAAATAGTGGTTGATTAAATACTTAGAGCAACTATAATGCACGCCGCTCTCCATTATCGGATGAGCGCACCCAATTAGTTTCAATTATAGCCCCATCCTGGCTATTGATAGCGTCAGGGATGGCTTTTATACTTGTGGGTCCGCTTCGAACAAATGTCGAAGCCGTTTTTTTACAATTTATCAAGTGACTTGTGTGGGCACTTACGTTCTCTGTACAAAAAATTGAGCGTGAGTGACCTTAAACAAACCTATATTAATTAGGCTTGGGTCATTAACTCTCTAAAAAGATTTGTAGCCGTAAGCTACTAAAAACTTTTAACTGAAGAGTTTGATCCTGGCTCAGATTGAACGCTGGCGGCATGCTTAACACATGCAAGTCGAACGAGAAAGTTCCTTCGGGAGCGAGTACAGTGGCGGACGGGTGAGTAACGCGTGGGAATCTGCCCAGTAGTGGGGGACAACTCGGGGAAACTCGAGCTAATACCGCATACCCCTTACGAGGAAAAGG
>JANQOT010000100.1 GCA_028285655.1 Gammaproteobacteria bacterium | reverse complement strand
TCATTTATTTTGTGGGTGCGACGTGGTAGTAAACGCAAGTTAAGCATCGCGAAGCGATTCCTTACCAAGATTGGAGTAATAGGTCACGCGAAAGATTAGCGTTTCTTACTAGCACAATGGGCGTGACCTGATATTACTCGCATAAAATTTTCTTACAGCGAAAGACCGGCGCATAAGTTATCGACCAAAACCAGGGACTCAAACCATTGGCCGCGGTTTTTCCCGGTGAAGATATTGGTTGCTCGTAATGCGCAACGCATCCCGGGGGTAATGGTTTTAAAAGCGACAGTTGACTGCCAAAAAATTCAACGCGATTTTAACGAGTTCAAATCCTGACAAAAGAAATTTCGAAAAATTCTGCCGGCGTTTTTAGAGGCGCAGCCCGGATATTTGATTACCGAAATAAACCGCAATCCACCGTAAAGTAAAATTAAGCAAATTATTTATCTTTTTGTAAGGAAGCTGATTAATTTCAGTCGCCTGCAAACACTTGCTGCCGCAATTGAAAATAACGTGCAAGAGTTTGCTTGAAATACAGGGAATGTGCCGTCGAAAATTATAAGATTTTATATTAATCAAATTAGTTTATATTTTATATAAGTAATTTGTATGGTTTAGGCTTGAGTGCTCCTTGGCCAGATGATAGGGTCTACGGCTCGGTTGCCGCATGTCGGATTCGGCCTGAATCTCCTAATCCGGTGGCACTAGCGTGCTGTTAATTCACCGTACGCTATTGGCAATCCTACTCACGGCTTACACATGTATTTAGTGCAGTAGTAACGAGCGTTAGGCTGATCACTTGAGTTTATAAAAAAATATAACGACTCAAATTTTTTTGATCATTCACGTTAGTTTAAATTAATACTTTCATGACGATAGAAGCGGAAAGAAATTTTCGTCATCGGATAACTTACGACAGGGTTTTTACTTTATGACTACCAATCCAACAAATCACACAAAACTTCTAAAATGGGTTGAGGAAAAAGCAGCACTATGCCAGCCCGACAAAATTGTTTGGTGTGACGGTTCAAAAGAAGAATACGACAGACTATTTCAATTGTTAGTGGACAACGGCTCCGCCATTAGACTCAACGAAGAAAAACGACCAAACAGTTATATCATTCGTTCGGACCCGTCCGACGTTGCTCGCGTAGAAGATCGTACTTTTATTTGCAGCGAAGAAGAGATCGAGGCCGGGCCCACCAATCACTGGATGGCACCCGCAGAAATGCGCAAAGAATTGAATACTTTATTCACCGGTTGTATGCGCGGACGCACTATGTACGTAATTCCTTTCAGCATGGGACCGATCGGATCAGACATTGCGAAGATTGGTGTACAGCTTACGGATTCAGCTTACGCTGTCGTAAACATGCACATTATGGCGCGGGTGGGAAGCAAGGTCCTGGAAGTACTGGGCGACGACGGCGAGTATGTGCCTTGTCTGCACACTGTAGGTGCACCGCTGGAACCGGGCCAAAAAGACGTGGCCTGGCCATGCAATGAAACTAAATACATCACTCATTACCCCGAAACCCGTGAAATCTGGTCGTTTGGATCAGGCTACGGCGGTAACGCGCTGCTGGGTAAAAAGTGTTTTGCGCTTCGCATTGCGTCAAACCTTGCAAGAGACGAAGGTTGGATGGCAGAGCACATGTTAATTTTGAAAATTACCAGCCCGGAAAACGAGGTTCGATACATTGCCGCTGCGTTTCCAAGCGCCTGTGGCAAAACCAACCTGGCGATGATGGAACCCACTATCCCCGGCTGGAAAGTCGAATGCGTGGGCGACGATATTTGCTGGATGAAATTCGGTAAAGACGGACAACTGCATGCCATTAACCCGGAATCTGGGTTTTTCGGTGTCGCCCCGGGAACCGGCAATCATTCCAACATGCATGCAATGACCACGCTGGAGAAGAACAGCATTTTCACGAATGTCGGCACTACAGACGATAACGACGTCTGGTGGGAAGACATGACAGAAAAACCACCGGCACATTGTATTTCATGGAAAGGTGAAGACTGGACTCCGGATTCCGACACACCTTGTGCACACCCTAATGCACGCTTTACTACGCCGGCAGGCCAGTGCCCGGTTATTGCGGACGAGTGGGAAGATCCGAAAGGCGTGCCGATCAGTGCAATTTTGTTTGGCGGCCGTCGCTCGACAACGGTGCCATTAGTGAACGAGGCGTTCTCCTGGGAACATGGAACATTCCTTGGCTCGATTATGGGCAGCGAAAAAACCGCTGCGCAAGCAGCCGGCGGAGTCGGCGAATTGCGTCACGACCCGATGGCGATGTTGCCATTCTGCGGATATAACATGGCGGACTACTGGAGCCACTGGCTGAAAATTGGAAATACTCCTAATGCCAAATTGCCGAGAATCTTTTACGTCAACTGGTTCCTTAAAAACGACCAGGGCAAATTCATGTGGCCAGGTTTCGGTGAAAACTCTCGCGTGTTGAAGTGGATCTTTGAACGTGTCACCGATAAAGCCGACGCGGTCGAAACTCCGATCGGGTATGTACCGGAAGCGGGTGCAATCGACGTCGCAGGTCTGGACGTTGACGACGCCACCATGGATAAACTACTCGCCGTTCATCCAGACAAATGGCTGGCCGACGTTCCAAGTATTCGCAAGCATTACGCTCAGTTTGGCGATCGCCTACCTGCGACGCTGGCGAGTGAGCTTGAGGCATTAATCGGTCGCCTCGAAAAATCTGCGGCCGCGTAGAGCGTTCAGTTCGCCTCCTTAAAACCTGCCGGCCGGCCCTCAACGGGCCGGCTGGCCATCATCTTGGACCGATCAGTCATTCGGACACCATTTGCCTCGTCTGCAGGCTGAAACACAAACTTATCCGGCAAACCCCGCTGCTTGCTGCTTACCTCTATTAGCCGACCCGAATCTGCTACCAATGGCGCCTCGCCCGGCTAAAGTCGCGTTCGAATACGTCGATAAAGAGAATGGACCCTAACGACGACTGAACAAGTATGATGCCTTTAAGCGACAGCCTGATAAAAATTCTGCGTAACTGCACGAATCTGCCCAGCCCTCCGGCAATTGCGAATAAAATTATAGAACTAAGCAGTTGTGAGACTTCCGGCCTAGGCGACGTTGCCGATGTGGTCGGAATGGACCCGGCGTTGAGCGCCAAGCTGATGCGCATGGCGAATTCTCCTTTATACGCCAAGCAACGCAAGATAGAAAATCTTCGCCAGGCGATTACATTGTTCGGCCTGGAAGGGACTCTGAATATCGCATTGAGCTTCTCGCTTAAACACACAGATACCGATGCACAGAATTCGGGTCTGGATTACAACCTCTACTGGAAACGATCGTTGGCCGCTGCAATGTTGTGCCAGGAAATAGGCCAGCGCTTACAGGGATGCTCAAAAGACAGTACGTTTTTAGCCGGTCTGTTACAGGACATCGGTATGTTGGCACTGGATAAGGCAAAGCCGGACTTATATAAAAATTTAGACGAGCAACAAAAGCACCACGAAATTTTATGCCAGCACGAGGTTGCGGAACTTGGTTGCGATCACAGCAATGTTGGTGCCTGGCTATTGTCGGAATGGCACTTGCCGGCAAAAATTTTTGAACCGGTTGCAGTCAGCCATGCAACATTTTGCGAAGAATCTACTACAGACACACCCGATATTAGTAAAGCGGTTGCATGTTCCTGTTGGTTAGCCGATATATTTATTTCTGAAGATAAAGACGTGCAAACAGTCATGCTGGACGCTGTGAGCAAGGCAGAGCGAATCACCGGCATCAGTCATGTCGAATTTCGCGATATTATCGAGTCAGTATCTGCTAACTACAGCGACCTGGCCAACATGTTTGACATCGAAGTAGATAATCCGCGCATGCTTGAATTTATATCCGAGCAGGCAAAAGAGGTTTTGATACTAAGAAATTTAAACAAAATAAAAGAAACCGAACACCTGCAGGAAGCAGCGGCACAATTAAAATCCAAAGCAATGGAACTGGAGGAAGAAAGCCGTCGAGACAGCCTGACTAAATTACACAATCGCAGGCATTTCGATGAAGCAATAATGGTTGAGTTTGATAATTCAAAAAAACATCGTTGGCCTCTGGGCGTTATTTTTGTCGATCTGGATTTTTTCAAGCGGATTAACGACACGTTCGGCCATGACGCAGGTGACGAAGTATTGGTGCAGGCGTCCCAAGTATTATTAAAGTGTATGCGCGACACAGACATCGTCGCACGTTACGGCGGTGAAGAATTTACAATTCTGCTGCCGGGTATAAACCGCAAAGGTGTGGAAATCGCTTGTAATCGTATTATTAATTCATTTCATAATGAATCAATTCATTTAAAGAATGGTGACGTCATTCATGTAACCGTTTCAGCCGGCGCTGTCGTTTACCAGGGCGAGCCTTGTTACAAAGACTGGTCTGAATTAGTTCAAGCAGCAGATAAAGCGGTATATCACGCCAAGGAAAACGGGCGTGATCAGTATTATATGAGCGACCAACAGGAACCTTCCAACGTCCATCAAATCGCCGGGTAAAAAGACTCCTGTTAATTCTGGATCGAACTTAATTTAACTGGCTTTTTGCAGCGCCTGATCAAGATCCGCAATAATATCTTCAGCATCCTCGATTCCGATTGATAGTCGCACCACGTCGGGCCCGGCTCCGGCCGAAATCTGTTGTTCTTCGGTCAGCTGCCTGTGCGTGGTTGATGCCGGGTGAATAATCAGCGAGCGCGTATCTCCGATATTGGCGAGGTGAGAAAACAATTTACAGTTATCTACTACGCCCATACCCACCTTGTAACCGCCTTTAACGCCAAAGGTAAACACCGCTCCGGCCCCTTTCGGACAATATTTTTGTGCTAAAGAATAAAAAGGGCTATCTGCCAGTCCGGCGTAGGAAACCCAGTTTACTGCATCGTTTTGCTGTAACCATTGCGCTACCGCCAATGCGTTATCCGCATGCTTTTGCATACGCAGCGGTAATGTTTCAGCGCCGGTAATAGACAAGTAGGCATTCATCGGCGACATCGCCGGCCCAAGATCTCGCAAGCCGACGGCATGGCAGTACACGGTATACGCCATCGGTCCAAATGTTTCGTAAAAATTCAAGCCGTGGTAGGCCTCACAATTTTCTGTCAAACCCTTAAATTTATCGTTTTGCGACCAGTCAAAATTACCCGAATCGACCACCGCACCACCCATTGCATTGCCATGGCCGGATATAAATTTAGTAGTGGAGTGCACAATAATATCGGCGCCGAATTCAATTGGCCGACATAGCGCGGGCGAGGGCAGCGTATTATCGACAATACAGGGCACGCCGGCTTCGTGTGCGATATTGGCGATGGCTTCTATGTCGCATACCACACCGCCGGGATTGGCCAGACTTTCGGTGAAAACTGCCTTGGTTTTGGCGGTAATCGCTTTTCTGAAATTTTCCGGGTCTACCGGATCGACAAAAACGACGTTCCAACCGAATTTTTTAAAACTATGCCCGAATTGAGTAATTGATCCGCCGTATAACTTGTTAGACGCAACGAACTCATCACCAGGATTCATCAATGCGAACAGCGCCAGCATTTGCGCTGAATGCCCAGATGCAGTACAAGTGCCGCCAACACCGCCTTCCAGATTCGCGACACGCGCCTGGAATGCGCTAACCGTAGGATTGGTCAATCGTGAATAGATAAACCCAGTCTGTTCCAATCCAAATAATGCAGCAGCATGATCTGCGTCTTTAAATACAAATGCGGTAGACTGGGTAATAGGAATAGATCGAGCACCGGTTGTCGGATCCGGTTCGGCGCCTGCATGAACAGACCGAGTCGCAAATCCGTAATTAGTTTCGTCACCCACGTATTGCTCCTTAATCGTTATTAGTCATTCATTCAAATAGCGCACTATGATAACTCACTTTCTAGCATGGTGATAATTTCATTTGTGTAATTTAATAAAGTATCCATGTCGTGGAACGGAATTAAATGCAGGCTTAATTGTGTGTTTCCGGACTGGAGTTTTTTACACGCTGAACTCAGAAATTTCAGTGCTTCGACGTCATGGTTGCTTGCACTTTTTAACGCTGTCAGGTCTGGATAGATCTGTTTTAATCGTCGTTTAATAATTTCTTTATTGCCCAGCGGAACACTTATTCGAACATCTACATTATGCCGGCCTTTAGTTGTCAGCGCCCAGGCTATCGAGTCCGCCATTGATGTACAGAGCTGGGTGACTATTTCCGGTTCAAGATTCAGAGCGCGTATACAAGCCGCTTTTTTTATTAAACTTGCTGCAAGCTCTTCTTGCGAGATTAATGCATGTCCCTGCGGATATCCGGCAATAAAAATTTTGTTTATGCCCAGCGTCTGAAAATTCTGGTCGGCTAGGAGATCTATCGCATTATGATATGGTCCTGCCGCTTTAGTGACATCTCCACCCAATAGCATTAAAGCATCAATTCCCGAACATCGCTCGAATTGAAGCAGCAGTGTTTGACATTCATTCACGCTGCGCAAATTCCTGGCGACCATATGCGGGACCACACTGATACCGGCTGCCGAGAGTTTCACGCATGTTTCACAAAATTGCTGGATCACCTCATTAGGCCGCCAGGTCACAAATACCCGCTCAGCGCCAAGCTCGAAATACGCTTTGCAGGCTTTCTCTATATTGCAACGCGAACTTACTTCAATGCTTACTATAGAATTCATGCTTTCGTCTACAGGCGCTCCAGTATTCACCAACAAGATTCATCCTGCGGTCGTATTGCGGCTGATCGATACGCTGTGCGGTGTATCACATAATTTACAAACATTGGGCAACAGCCACCCCTAATGTACTGTAAAAAAAGAAATATTTCGATTGCGTGAATTAGACCAATTTATTGCCGGCAACAAAAGGTTAGAGTTCGGCAGTCACAGATAATTACCAGTCAAACTAATCGTGAAATCGGCACAAGCAACAGCAAATAATGAAGATGTTTCATTCGCTTTAAAAGAGCAAGAAACCGGCGTCGTACTTGAGGGCGTAATTAAACGCGCCAAGGAAAGCGTTTTTACCCATATACGGCAAGCGACCGATATTGTACTGGTTACCAGTAACAACAGAGACGGTAAATCCGCCTTTATTGCCGAACTCAATAAGGAAATCGACAGCGAAATCCGCTCCTTGTCGTTGCATAGTAACGACCTGCTGGGCACCGAAACCAACGATGATTCCGGCAACGCAGTCGATTTTAGCCTTATTTCGGCCATTATTTATGAATCTATACAGCTTGATGAGTATCTGTTAATCAGCATTGACGACGCCGACAAGCTCCCGATAGAAAACTTTAATGAATTAGTAACACTGGCTTTAAGTACAAATACCAAAAAGAACAATATTGTATTTCTGTTTGCCGGAGGTCCCGATTTGCTAGGGCAGGTAGAACAAATTTCTAATATAAAACGTTTAAGTATTGCTCATTGCACACTTGACGAATTTATGCACGAAGATTTAATTGAGTTTATCGATCTTCGTCAAAACCAGGTTTCACCGGACTTACAGTTCAGCTTTGACGAACAAGCGCTTAGAACTATTGTTACACATTCCAGCGGCAGCCTGTTTAAAGCCGCCGTCCTGCTTGAGTGGTGTCGCGAATATGCAAACTTTAATCAAAGTCGCGAAATCAATGCGGCTACCGTATCGAAGTTACTCAGTGTTTTGTTAAACAAGAGCCAGGTTGATGGCGTCAATTTGTTTGCCAGTTATCCAACGCCCGATTTTGATTTTAACTCCACCGCTAACGTGGCAGGTGATAAAAAATCAATAAATAAAAAGCAAACGAGAAAGTCCAGTCCAAAAGCGAAGAGCAAAAAAATCGAGGCGCAGCGAGTTACCATAAAAGTAGTCGGCGACAGATCCACCGACAGCAAGCCTAATGTTTATGAGCGAATAATGGCGGACGCTTCAGAAGAAGAGCTGATAGCGGATGCGAAAAATATTACCGAGTCTGCCGAGTCGCACACTGAAACCAGTGCTGTCCTCGATACAGAATTTATTGCTGATAAAAATATCGACATTGAGCCCGAAGAACCGGAAATCGAACCAGTGGTTTTGCAGGAAGAAAGTACGCTCGCCGATAAAACTACGAAAAAACCTGCAACCGAATTAAAAGAGCAAAGCGTCGAAAATAGTGTCCCAAAAGAGACGAATGAAGAATCCAAGCCACTATTTATCGAAAATACAGATCTTTCATTAACCAGACTTGTTCCCAAGCAAGCGGTGCACTCAAACCGATTAAGCTCATTGCAGTGGACGTTTATAATATTAACGATAGGGGCGTTATTATTTTACGGCGGCATAATGCTTATTGCGTCCAACGGCAACCAGAGCGCTATGTTGAATGTGGAAGCCGGCGCCGAGGAAACTACATTTGTTGACTCTGAACTAAATACCGAAGCAAAAGATACTGCACCTTTAAATGATACCTCTGAAGTAGCGGCAATTGTAAATACTGACACACCGCAACAAGTAAGTAGTAGCATCGTTAACGATGAGGCTACTCCATCGGTAGCAGAGCGAGTTAAATCGTTTTTTTCATCCTTAAACGCCGGCGACAGTTCTGAAGATTCGAACACTTCTGAAGCCGAATTACCGGTTGAAGAAACGCCTGTTGCTGTATCAGCTTCGAAATCTGCCGATACCCAAAAAGAAAATACTATTCAGGCGTTGTTAAATCTGGCGCAAATTCAGATGGAGGATAAGAAATTAACTTCACCTCCGTCGGATAATGCACTCGACACCTATCAGATGGTACTAAAACTGGACCCTGGAAATAAGGCTGCCAGCTCGGGAATCGAATCAATTCGTGTACGCTATTTGATTTGGGCCGAACAGCAGGCCGTCGCGGGCAATAGCGGGCAGGCGAAGTACTACCTGGAACGCGCACAGGAAATGGCTGCAGAAAACAGATAGCTTAAGATTGATTTAATGAGGCTGCCCATTCTCCGATAATCATGACATTGGGCCTAAATCAGCCCTTCGGTCCAGAACTATACTTCCCTCACTCTGATCAAAGCCTTATATTAATAGGAAAACAGATCGAGGTATTGTTGTTGCTGTACCCTACCGCTTTTTTCAAACATAAAATGGCCTGCCTGTGTGTATTGTTTATGGTAGTCACAGGATTTGTGGTAACTGCGCCTGTCGCGCATGCACACTTGCTTGAAGAAAGTAAATCCAGTTTTGCACTGGAATATCGAGAGCTACGCATTCTGCTGCAAAAGGTTAATACAGAACAAGCAGCCAAAACGTACCGTTCTGCCATTCAAGAGCAAATTTCTAGATTACAAAAAAACCAGGCCAGCGGTGAACAGACATTTTCCGCCATGCCAAAATCCCAGCAAGAGTTATTTGTAAAAAAATTCCAAAATAATCGTTATCATTGCGGCGAAGTCACACAGGTGATGCAGGAACGCCAGAGAATTTTACTGCATCCCGACCTGTCAGCTATATTGCGCGATTTGTTAAATCAAATTCCCTGAAATATTTCTTTAGTGAATATATTGTTATTTTATTGACTAAACTATCGCCGATGTGAATTTGCGAAAAGCCAGTATCTTTGTGTTTGCGAGCACACCATCGACAGAAGCACGGAAGCGATGAATAAGTACAAACCATAATGTGTATATGCTGAAGATAAAATTTCCAATTTTACGATTACAATAATCAACGCGGCGATAAATACATCAAGCATCGCCCATTTGCTAATTTGCTCCAGTACCACCAAGAATTTTGTTTTTGTTTGCAGAACTTCGGGATTCAATCCGACATTAATAAGCAAAAGAAATTTTAATGTCGGCAATACTATTGTAAAAACAAAGATTACTACTAGCAGTACCAGCTCTCCGTTTGCACGTAATGTAGATAGAATCGACATAAAGGTTATCGTATCGCTAAAAAACAAAAGTTTTTTAACTGTAATTAAAGGGCTGACCAAAGACACCAGGTATGCTACCAAAGCGATAATTACCAAAATAAAGTACAGAATTCGATATTTCATAGTAAAGTTATTATTATTGGACTTCGCTTATCGCCCGGACATTCGAACTGTATGGATAGTCGTGCTGATACCAATTCAATTCTAGTATTGGAAGAAACTCTATTTATACTAGAGGAATGCTTGCAGGGCGACAATTCATTAGTGCTTGACGCACCTATAGTCTCTCACCACATTCAAACGCTTAAAAATTGTTATTCTCCTGAATTTGATTTTGACTACTCGGAAACCGGCTCTTATTTTTTTGCCGCGTTAAGTGCTATTGATCGATGCTATATTGGCGCAGATACGCTTTACCAACTACCTTTGAGCGACAAATTTACCGAGAGCCTGCATCATTTACTTCATATAAGCAGACTTAGCATAAACTATCGCTCCTACAATCAAACCATTATTGATCATTTACTAACGTTGGCAAATCTGTGGAGCCTGCAGCAATCATTGGATATGAGACTCTTGATTTTACAAACCCTGTCGCTAATGCGGTCGGAAATTAAAGCACTTAACAGCGCCCAATCGAAAGGTCGTCATGGACAGTAATACTCATTCCTCAGATTTGGTCGTTATTTTAAATGCGGATAAAGTCCTGGAATATAAACGCAGTGTCGCACTCACTAAAAAACAGTTAAGCGACCTGGAGCTATTGGATCAAAAACTGGAACATGCGTTTCCGCCCAAATCGTTCACCACGAGTGAGTCCGACGCGCGCGATAAAGCGACTCTGGTCGCAAATATGCTGGTCGCGGCATTACTCGAGGATGACGATCCGAAAATCGCCCTTTCCTGCGCCTACCTGGCAACCCGGTACAGTGGACTAAAGCAGGTAAAAGCCAGAACTGAATCCGGCCAAGTCGCCATCCAGTTGATATTTGATGAAGAATACAAAGAAGCCACGCCCATGAAGTTTGTGGCCAAGAAAGACCTTAATTGATCCTTTAGGGGGTTCTTCAGCTAAAAGTCACCCAGCCTATGCTTAGTATTAGCACAATTAGCGCGATAAACAGGTTAAAAGTCATATCAATCCTTTGTGTTGAACTCTCCTGACACGCTTGATCATACTGGTTTGAGACGGCGGTAATTTACCGCTGGAGACCAAATCCTGCTTTAGCCCGATAACTGTAAGGGTTAAAGAAAATTTAAGTGCTTCACAATTTTTGAAAAATTTATGAATTTCATATACTTAACGTTTATAACAAACATTGTTGTATATTCGCAACAAGCTTCCCGACCCAACTCAATGCACGCCTACATCCAGCCACCCAACAAAACCCATGTTAGCAATTTATTAATTCCTAATATACTCGGTAGTTAGCGCTTATTTCTGCCGATTTTTTTAAATTCAGGCACTTTTCTCTACTGTCTCATTTATGCAACAAATTTGAAAAATTGTTGGCATTTCGCAAATTTACTGTGGTAAGCTCGCAACGCTTGTGAATTTTCGAGCGGAGCTGTGGTGTGTATTCACTACAGAAAAACGCATAAGGAATAGCGCTTCGCTCAGGGAAATCGACAGACTTCTTGTTGAAGGAGGGAAGCGTAAGTTTGTAGCTTATCTGCAACTATTAGAAGACTGTCACAAGCAAACTACTCGAGTACTTTTAACCTTAATGAGAGGAGTCTCAATGAAAACTAAACTACTAGGAGCCGCGCTTGCGCTTGGCCTGGCATCTGCACCTGTTGCAGTAATTGCGGGTGGCGTCAGTGGCGGTAACGCTAACTCGAACTGGACGATCTACGGCTGGCAAAACTGGTCGTATGAGTTCATCACAGTCGACAACGAGCAGTCGGATGGTGGCGATCGTGATATTGACCGTATCAGTAACAACGCGGCAAATATCGGGTTCTCTGCTTCTATCGACACTGGTATGTCTATGGGTGGTCAAGCCATTATGGCGAACTTCCGCTGTGAACAATTTACATTCCACAACCGCTTTGGCGGTTCCGGCTTCTTCGGATTCAACGACTTCTGTAACCGTAATAGTAAAATTAGCTTGAGCGGTGCTTTCGGTGAATTAATGTTAGGCCAATGGTTGCTACCACATAACGAATCAGTCGCAGCATGGGTTGACCCGTTTTATGATGCAGGTGCAGATTCTCACACCTCTATCATGGGTTCAGTCGGTTACGGCACCCGTTTCTTCAACGGTGGATTCGGTTTTGATAACGGTGGCGGTTTCGGTGGTATCACCAACTTCGGTTGTGTTGCTGATGGTGATGATGACGGCAATACTGATACATGTTCAGCTGGCGGATTTGGCGCAGCTAACAACGCGTTCAACCGACGCCAAAACGGTATTGTCCAATACTGGAGCCCGAATATTAATGGATTTAACTTCCGTTTAGCGACCACCAACGCTCAGCAAGACGAAGCATTTCAATACTTCAGTGGTAATGGTGACATCGAAGTTACTACCGGTACCGACGAAGTCCAAGAACTTGATCCACGTATTTGGTCTACCAGCTTAGCATATGAAAATACTCTGGCTTCTGGTGACAATGTCTGGTTTGCAGTGACCTACGAAATCCATGATGAGTGGGCTGCGGTAGACTTTGCCTGTGAAGACTCAGACGATACTTCATGGCGTGTTGCCGGTCGCTACATCAAGTCATGGGGCAACGGTATGTCTACCTGGATTTCTGCGATGTATGAAGACATTGAATATGATCATGAAAACTGTTCACGATCTGCTGGTCCTTTAGGTGGAGACAGCGAATTTGATCGCAGTGCCTGGATGGTTTCCGGTAAGCAAACCTTCGGTAACGGATTTGACTTCCGTTTCTCTTACATGGATGCAGATGAGTTCGAATGTGATAGTACTACCGACTGTAATGGAGTTGGTGAGAGTGATACCGATGCTACCGCATTCAACTTAGGTATTTTCTACACCATGCCAGCAGGTACCGAGCTTCGTTTGACCTACTCTGAAGTAGACAACGAAGACAATGCAAACTATGACTTCGGCATTAGCCCCGCAGGTGTTAATACGGGTGAAGACGTAGACATGATTGCAGTAGGTATTGTGCAATGGTTCTAATTTAAGTTACCTGACTTAAATAACCATATAAAACAGGCACCCTCGGGTGCCTGTTTTTTTGTCTAAAAATTGAGAACTTGCTTAAAAGTCACTAAACTTTGTTGAGAAGTCTCAATCTAAACCATAACAATTCTTATAAGCTAATGATGGCGCGTAACTACCTAATTTATATAACATTACTTTTTTGTCCCACATATGCCTGGGCTGAATGCGACCCGGATACGGTGCAATTCTATCTCGACAAGGGTTTTACCCAGGAGCAAATCACCAAGCTTTGCTCGACTTCTTCTAATAACACCCCCAAATATGAGCCTTTTCAGAAACCGGTGGTTATTTACCAGGAAGGAGGAGATTCACGTCGCCCCGGCTTAAGTGCAGAAGAACGTAAGGCCGAGAAAGAGTTAAGAGGCAGTATTGCCGGGCGGGCCGTCGATGTCACCGAGGAGAGCATTAACTATATTCGACCCGTTTGTTTATCTGCAGGAAATTCTAAAAATGTTGATGAACGAGGCAAAAAATGCGTTGATGTTGCATACTCTATTGCGCGCAAAGGTCTACGCGTACTGGAATCAGGTAGAGGGCTATTGTTGTTTGGAAACATAGAGTTAGAAATTATAAGCTCTGAAATCAAAAGAAAAACGGTAGTGAAAGACCCGTGGGATGGCTTCTCGCCCGATGTCCGGTTTGCCTTCAAACGTAAATTTGAAGCCCAACAATCGGGAAACAAAACCACTATTCCGATTCGTAAGGTGGCGTCTGCAGGCCAGGTAGTCAATGCGTTAAAAATAATTGCGTCTGCAACGGAGCTTAAAGATTCCGAACACGACAGCGAAGTCGCCAAAATTCTGGATGACGACTATGTAGCGCCCAGCGAAGAAGAATATTTAGCTACTTTACCAAAAGACCCGGAAGAAATTGCGCAGGAAGAAGAAAAAAAGGAAAAGAAGAAGCGTTGGTGGAACCCGTTCGATTAGCGCATTACCCAAACTACAATCTTAGACTCACGGTGGAATCCCTTCGATTAGCACAATAAAAAAGCTATGCGGAAGACTCACGGTGGAATCACTATTGCGAGCGAGTATTGCTCGCAGATTAATAGTCACGAAGTGACACATTACTAATGTATAACCGACTTTCGCAAATTTTTTTAACTATAAAATTATCGACTTCGCATTCATTTGCGACGGAACGGGAATATTCATAAGTTCCAAAATCGTCGGAG
>JANQOT010000098.1 GCA_028285655.1 Gammaproteobacteria bacterium | reverse complement strand
GACTATGTATTAACACCAGGTTTATTCGCCAAAGTAAGATTACTAGGCAAAGGCCCCTATGAGGCGGTTTTAATTCCAGATCAATCAATCCTGTTTGATCAGTCTTTGAAGTTTGTGTATGTCGTGGACGAAAACAATATTGCACAACGAAGAGTGGTTACCCTGGGAAATACCTACAACGGGCTTCGAATCATCACAGAAGGGCTGAATGGCGAAGAGCGTATTGTAGTGAATGGCATTCAACGTGTGCGTGTAGATTCGCCCGTATCTCCCAAGTCTATTGAAATTGAAGACCCTGACGTCGTATTAGAAACCGCTTCCTCCTAGTATGAAGTTCTCCCACTTTTACATCGATCGTCCAAGATTTGCGGTCGTTATTTCAATTTTGATTATCGCAATCGGAACGCTTGCTTATTTCAATCTGCCGGTCGCGCAATATCCGGAAGTTGCCCCGCCGACGATTACGGTGACCGCAACCTATCCTGGTGCATCTCCTGAAACCATTGCAGAAACGGTTGCGACGCCGATCGAGCAGGAGGTTAATGGTGTTGAGGGCATGCTGTATATGACCTCTCAATCCACAAGTGACGGTGTAATGACGTTGACCATTACTTTTGATGTGGGCACGGACTTGGATATTGCCCAGGTATTGGTACAAAACCGCGTTTCCGTGGCAGAACCGAGATTGCCTGAAGAAGTTCGCAGGTTAGGTGTGGTAACACAAAAAAGCTCGCCGAATCTGATGATGGTGGTGCATTTGCAGTCACCCGACAATACCTACGATCAACTGTACATCAGTAATTACGCATTTTTGCAGATTCGCGATGTGTTATCGCGTTTGCAGGGAATCGGCAGTATTCGTGTCTTTGGCGGCAGCGAATACAGTATGCGTATTTGGTTAGACCCGGACCGGCTAAAAGAACTGAACTTAACGGCTGGCGATATTGTTTCGTCACTACAAGCGCAAAATGTGCAGGTTGCCAGTGGCACATTGGGTCAGCCCCCGATGCCTCTTGCCAATGAATTTCAAATTGCAGTTAACACGCAAGGTCGATTTATTGATCCGGAACAATTTGAAAACGTCATTGTAAAAGCCGGTGAAGATGGCCGTCTTACCCGAGTTCGTGATGTCGCAAGAGTCGAACTTGGTGCGAGAGATTATGTGACCAACAGTTATTTAAACGGAAAACCGGCGGTGGCTATTTTAATCTTCCAGCGTCCTGGCACTAATGCGCTGTCAACGGCCGATCAAATTATTGAAACTGTCCAAACGCTTGCGGAAGATTTTCCGGAAGGGTTAAGTCATGAAATCGTGTATAACCCAACTGAATTTGTGCGCGAATCCGTACATGCGGTTTATAAAACAATTGTAGAAGCCGCATTGCTGGTCATTTTTGTGATCGTACTGTTTTTACAGAACTGGCGTGCCGCCATTATTCCCATCGTCGCTATTCCGGTATCGTTGATTGGAACTTTCGCAGTCATGTCGGCGTTGGGATTCACATTAAATAATTTGTCATTGTTCGGGTTGGTCTTGGCGATCGGAATCGTCGTGGATGATGCGATCGTCGTGGTGGAGAATGTAGAACGAAAAATTCATGAAGGTTTAAGTGCGCATGAAGCGTCACGCGTCACGATGACAGAGGTGGGCAGTGCATTAATCGCCATATCACTGGTACTGGTTGCTGTATTTGTGCCGGCTGCGTTTTTAGGCGGTATATCCGGTCAGTTTTTCCGCCAGTTTGCTGTAACCATCGCGGTAGCCACGCTGATATCCATGCTTAATTCGCTCACCTTAAGCCCGGCACTTGCGGCCATTCTGTTGCGCAAGGAAGGTAAAAAGCAAAAGAAAAGTTTATGGAATACGCTAACCGATCCTTTTTTTCGTATATTCAATGCAGGCTTTGACCGTGTTACCCAACAATACGCAACGATTATTTGCAAAGTGGCGCGAAAGCCTGTCTTTTCATTGGGCGTATTCGTTTTGTTGTTAGCAGGTACTTTTTTTCTATTTAAAATTGTACCGGGCGGATTTATTCCGCAACAAGATCAAGGCTATATCATTGTGGCGGTGGAATTACCCAAAGGCGCGTCGCTAAAACGAACAGATCAGGTGATTCGCGAGGCAACCGAAATCATCAAGGATGTGGAAGGTTCGTACAATGTTGTAGCGTTTGCGGGATTTTCAGGAGCTACATTCTCAAATGCGCCAAATGCAGGAGCAATATTTGTCACTCTGAAACCATTTAACGATCGCAAAAGTGGAGATACGTCTACCGCATTGGTGCAAAAAGTCTCACAAGCATTGCAACCGATCCAGGAAGCGTCGTTTTTTGTACTCGAGCCACCTCCCGTTCGAGGTTTAGGTAATTCCGGCGGCTTCAAGCTCATGGTTCAAGACCGCTCCGGCCGCGGTTTGCGCGCGTTGGAAGCCTCCACCTGGCAAGTGGGTGGTGCAGCAAACCAGCATCCAGATATTATGTTTGCCTTTACCACGTTCAGCAACGCTACGCCCGAGTACTACCTGGAGATTGATCGAACGCGTGCCGAGCAATTAAATGTTCCCATCGAAAATGTATTTGACACGCTGCAAATTTATTTGGGTTCGGCTTATGTAAACGATTTTAATTTATTTGGTCGTACCTACCGCGTTACCACCCAGGCAGATGCACCTTATCGATTGGAACCTAATGACATTGCGAACTTGCGCACTCGAAGTACCACTGGCGATATGGTCCCGCTGGGGTCGCTAGTGGAGGTGGTCAATACGACTGGACCCGATCGTGTAGTGCGACACAATCTCTATACAACAGCAGAGTTACAGGGTGCGGCAATGCCTGGCACGAGTACGGGAGAGGCATTATCGATTATGGAAGAGATTGCCGGTTCGACCTTACCCAGAGGCATGGGTACAGAATGGACCGAAATTGCATTTCAGCAAAAACTCGCAGGTAACGTCGGACTGCTGATTTTTCCGCTAAGTGTATTCTTTGTATTCTTGCTTTTAGCAGCTCAATACGAAAGTTGGTCGCTACCGATCGCGATTATATTAATTGTGCCGCTATGTATTTTGTTTGCTTTGTCAGGCGTATGGTTCAGAGGGCTTGATAACAATATCCTGACGCAAATTGGCTTTGTTGTGTTGATTGGGTTAGCCAGCAAGAATGCAATTTTGATGGTGGAGTTTGCCAAACAACAGGAAGATTCCGGAAAAAGCATTTACGAAGCCGCAACCGTGGCTGCACAACTGCGTTTGCGACCTATTTTGATGACCGCATTTGCATTTATTCTTGGTGTTGTGCCGTTGATGCTGGCAACCGGTGCAGCAGCAGAAATGCGACAATCGTTAGGTACCGCGGTGTTTAGCGGCATGTTAGGCGTTACTTTAGTTGGCTTGTTTTTAACGCCGGTTTTTTATGTTGTGATTCGACGCTTAGTGCGCGGCAAACCGCAAACTAGTCCGAACGTTGCGACGCAGGAAAAATGAATCCTACATTTATACTTAAACAAAGTGGTTTGTTAGTTTTTACCTTAGGTTTGTTGATGGCCTGTGCGGCGGGTCCAGACTATGCAGAACCCGAAGTTGACGTAAACGACCAATTTTCAGAGTTCTCACAATCGTATTCTGAAGCTGAGCCAGAGATTGAATGGTGGAAGCAATTAAATGACGAGATATTAAATGAGCTTGTCGAAAAGTCAGTCAATACAAATCATGATATCAAAGTGGCGCAGGCAAACATTGTCGCCGCGCGCGCGTTACTTGGTGAGCAGGCGTTGGAGCGATATCCCATTGTGCCGGCGCAGGCCGGGGTTACACGTGAACAGTCAAGTGAAGAAATTTCGTCCAATACCCAACGCATTCAAACCGTATACGATGCACGGCTGGATGCGGTATGGGAACTCGATTTTTTCGGGCGCATTCGTCGATCGATTGAAGCATTATCGGCCAGCTATGAAGCCGCCATTTATGAGTGGCGAGATGTTTTTGTCACCGTGTCTGCAGAAGTTGCGCGTAATTACATCGAATTACGCGGCGCACAAGCTCGCCTGGACGTGGCTAAAAAAAATGCGGACAACCAACAGCGTACGTATGAACTAACCTTGGCGTTACTGGAAGGGGGTCGAGGTACAGATTTGGACATCGCGCGTGCAAAGGCCCAATTGGCTTCAACGCGTGCAACGATTCCGCCGCTGGAGTCTGAGGTAAAGCAAAGAATACACCGACTTGCTGTGTTAGTAGGCGAGGACCCTGCAAATTTAAAAACACGTTTGCTGATCCCGCGGGGACTGCCCATATTGCCCAGTGAATTGCACATCGGCGATCCCACCAGTTTATTGCGTCGGCGCGCAGATGTTAAAACTGCAGAACGCCTGCTGGCGGCGGCCACGGCCAATATCGGTGTAGAGTCTTCAGAGTTATTTCCAACAATCTCGCTGGCCGGAAATGTAGGATTTCTCTCTGCTTCTGCAGATGCATTTGGCCAATCAAGCAGCAGCGTATTCTCGTTCGGACCGCTGCTGACGTGGGCTGCCTTTGACCTGGGACGCGTAAAAGAACGGGTTCGAGTTGCTGAAGCGGGTGTAGATGCGCAATTCGCCTTCTATGAGCAAACAGTATTAGAAGCACTGGAAGAGGCGGAAAATTCGCTGGTTGATTATGTCATGACGCGTCAAAACCAGCAGCAATTGGAGATAGCAGAAGAAGCGAGCGCACAAGCAGCGACGTTGGCCGAAGTGCGATACAGAAATGGAGCAGACAATTTTCTCAATTTATTGGATGCAGAACGGCGATTGCTTGAAGCCCAGGATCAACTGGTTGAAAGTGAAACTAACAGTGGACTTGCATATGTCGCGCTATATAAAGCAATGGGTGGGAGCTGGCAAAGTTTGCCTGAATATTCAGAAAATGGATCACATTAACATAGTTAGTGCTATATAATCGCCTTTGATAACGCTCAACCAACATTAACCTGACTAAAAATGAAACCACAAATTATAAAAAACATTATTGCCATTGTATTTTTGACCACCTTCGCGATTAGTCTGCATGCGGATGTGCTGGATGAAGTGCTGGATGAAGGCGTTTTGCACGTCGGCGTTTCCGTCTATGAGCCTTGGGTCATGAAAAATAAAGACGGCGAGTTGTATGGCTATGAAATACAAGTAGCGCAACAGTTAGCCAAAGATTTGGGCGTCGAAGTGAAATACAAAGTGGTTGAATGGGAAGACTTGATTCCGGCATTAAAAGATAACGATATCGACATCATTATCTCCGGGATGGCGATTACACCCAAACGCGCGTTGCACGTTAATTTTAGCGAACCCTACGGCCACTCGGGTGTCAGCGTGGCTGCAAATATCGAAAAAACCAAAGACATCAATTCACTCCAGGAGTTGAATTCACCCAAGGTGACCTTAGGGGTTGTTTCTAAATCGGTGTCTGAACCGGTCGCGAATAAAGTGTTTGCAAATGCCAATATAAAATCCTTTACTAAAAGTGAAGACGCAGTTGATGCGCTGCTGAACAATGAAATCCACGCATTAATAGAAGCGTCTCCTGTGCCGAAGTTTTTGACCCTGGAGCATCCATCCAAAGTCGATGTTCCGCTCAACAAGCCATTGTTAAGCTATAAAGCGGGTATGGCTGTGCATAAAGGCGAGCAGGAGTTTTTGAATTATATTAATGCCTGGATTACAGCACGCGATGCAGAAGGGTGGTTACCCGCCAAGCACAAATACTGGTTTGATTCCCTGGGCTGGAAAAATGAGTAACACATTCAGATTATATTTTGGCGATGTAGTACCTAGTGACCAAAAACTATTACTTGCATCGATTGTGTTGATTACTTCTGTAGTATATGCCGAGCAAAATATCCCGCTGGATTTAACACTGGATTTGGATGCAAGCAATGTAACCACCATCCTGGAGCGTGATGACTGGCGCGAACCGAAAAAAGAAGAAGAAAATGGGTGGCGCCAAAAGCCGGCTGAGACCAAAAAAAATGTCCGCTGGGGAGCGAGATCAATCTATGAAGAAGATCAACGCTTAGGCCCGGTTCTATCGGATGATAATAAGCCAAGCGGTGTCGTGGATATGCCGGAGGCTGCGCCCAAGTTTAAGTTGAGATTTTAGAGGATTAGATGCGTCATCCAAGACGCACGCTCTACGTCGCGTATCTATACGCTCACACACTCCTTAGGTAGCGGACTTCCCTGTCCGTTTGGGGAGTCTCCATGCTTGTTACTATGACAAAAAATAATGTTGAAAGTTCTTGTTTCACTAGCATGCCTCCTTTAGTTCCGGCAGCAATTCAAACGAATCGCTGATCATCAGGGTTTCTGCGATCGCGACACAGTGTTCGGCTTCTTCGCATACTTGTTCGATGTAGCCATCGTAGGTACTTTTATTTAGCGCATGCATGCGACCGCTGTACACCAGGTGAATGTAACCAATCAAAGTAAGGGCGATCACGGCATAATAGTGGGGTGCATACTCGCTGGCAGCCAACTTGTCGCTTGCGCGTAGTTGAAACTGTTCTTTTAGTGTAAGCGCGTGGGCAATATACGCGGGCTGATTGGAGTCGGCTCCAAGTGCAGCTTCGGTTGCCGAGGTAATTCGGCTGAGCTCGCGCAGTATCGCAAAAATCGTCGCGCGTGGAACCTCGACAAGCAGGGCGCGCGCCTGGTTCAGAATAGGCTGACACCGTGTGTGATAAAGCTCGGGTGCTTCGCCGGTGAGTGGATCGAAATGTCGAAACACTTTGGTGACATATTCGCAAGTTGAGTTTTTTGCGGTAAACCTCCTTTTTGTCGTTAAAATCATTACTTTTAAGACAAGGCATAGATAAATAAGTGCCCTGACTGCCCTGTACGAACAAGTATTTTCCAAGCGTTATTCGTCTTTGTTTTATTCTTCGCAAAATCGGAAATATATCTACGAAAAATACGATGGATCGCGGCCAAACTATTTTTCATGCTTCGAGTCAATACATCACACAGCGCAACACAAAAAGTGTGTGCTTTGTTACGACTACAATGACCATTGACTACATTAGGAGTATTAGATGTTAAGTAAGACCAAATTCGTATCGATTCCGTCTGCCTTGGGTGCGGTATTTGCCGTGAGTATGTTGGCGATCAGCCCGGTTAAGGCCGAAGAAAGTCCTTTCCACACGACAAGTCTGTCTGAAGGAATGTTTGTCGCCGATGCTCACGCCGGCAAAAGTAAAAAGGAAAAGTTCGGTAAAATGGACTCCAATAACGATGCGGAAATCAGCAAGGATGAATTTCTAGCATACGCGGAAAAGAAATTCGCCAAAAAGGATGCAGACGGTAACGGCGTACTTTCCAAGAAAGAAATGAATGTAGCGGTTCCGCGCTAGGAAACACATCACTGCAAAACAAAAGGCGGGGTTTCCTCGCCTTTTTTTGTGCTTGCAGTTTTACGAAGCCACGCAAGGATCTAATTCAGGCGTAATCCTCGAATGGTATTGCTTGTTCGCTGTTCGATGTATTCCACTGCGTATTCCAGGAACTCGATGTCCGGAAGTGGCCGGCTGAACAAGTAGCCCTGGCCATAGTCGCAATTCAGCGTCTGCAAAATGTTTTTATGCGCGATCGTCTCGATACCTTCGGCGACAATTTTCTTTCCCAGCGTGTGGCCTATATCGATAATAACTTCCACAATATGCCGGTCGCGCTGGTCTTTATCGAGGTCCATGATAAATTCCCGGTCGATCTTGATCAGGTCGAAAGGAATCTTTTTCAGGTAGTTCAGCGAAGAATATTCCTTGCCGAAGTCGTCGATGGAAATCTTGACTCCCAGCTCGTGCAATTGTTGCAGTTCCTTGGTTAATACATTTGCATCATTGATAAATGCGCTTTCCGTGACTTCCAGGTCCAGGCAATGCGGCGGCACGCCGGTCTCCTGCAGCGCGGCTTCAACCACTTGTGTGAAATGACTGGATGCAAGCTGGCGTGCCGATACATTGACTGCAATCGATTCCAGCAGAATGTCTTTTTCGATCCAGTCCATATACTGGTAGCAGGCTTTTTTCAAAATCCATTCACCGATTTCGTTGATCAGGCCGGTTTCTTCGGCCAGTGAAATAAACGCTTCGGTATTGACCATGCCCAGTTTGCTTTGATGCCAGCGCGCCAGCGCTTCGGCGCTGACCAGTTTGCCGGTTTCCAGATGAATTTTTGGCTGGTAACACAGCGAAATCTCGTTGAATTCCAGCGCATGGTGTAAATAATGTTCCAGCGACAAACGCGTATTGCGCTCTTTTTCCACCGATTCGTCAAACAGAATCGTCTGGCTGCGGCCTTCCTGTTTGGCTTTAAACATGGCCAGATCGCCTTTTTCAAGCATTTGTTGCGCGCTTTCGCAACCATCGGGGCCGGCGATGATCCCGATGCTGGTTCCCAGGTAGTAAGACATGTCGCTAACAATAAAGGGTTCTTTGAAGCGCTGGTGTATTTTTTCCGCGAGCTCGATCGCCTGTTGTTTGCTTTGCAGCTTTTCGATGACGATACAAAATTCATCGCCGCTTAATCTGGCCAGGCAGTATTGCCTGTGTATACCGGCGTTCAAGCGCTGCGCGACCTGAATAAGCACTTCGTTGCCGGTACTGTGACCGGAAAGATCGTTAACATTTTTGAAGTGATCCAGGTCGATATACAACAGGGCGATCTGTTCGTTTTTCTCGACTGCGCGCTGCCACAGTTTGCTTAAATGGCTGAACAGATAATTGCGGTTGGGTAAGCCGGTTAAACTGTCGAAATTCGCCTTTTTGTACAACACCGACTGCTGGTAGTGGGTGGAGTAGATCACCGAGAAACGTTCCGACAAGTCCTGTAGTGAAAAGGCTTTGTGTTTTCCCAGATGCGCAATATTGCTGCCGATACATATGTACCCGACGATATGCTGCGCATGAATAATAGTATGAATCCAGATGTATTCGTATTCGTTCTTCACCGGAAACGGACGAAACAAATCCTGAAATACCGGGCGATCTAGTATAAACAGATTGTTAATCGTATCGATCGGTTCATCGATTCTGCTGTTGAGATAGTTATAGTGCACATCCTGTTGTTCCGGATTGTAAATAACTGTGTGCGAACTAAACTGGCGTGGTTGCAGCGGGTCCGCAATAATGATCGACATCCAGTCGGTTTCAAAGAGTTTTAATAACAGCGGTAAATTGTTTTTTATCGATTGATGAATGTCGGCAGATTGCAGAAAGTCGCGTTCCAGCTTTGAATAAGTGTCACTTTTTTCCGAATCATGGCGTAAATTGGCCGACATAATATTGAAAGAACGCCCCAGTTCTTCAAATTCATCGCTGGTCTTGATTTTCACATTAACGTCATAGTCACCCGAGGCAATTTGTTTGGTTGCTGCAGATAACGTATTTAACGGGCGTAGTAGTTTTGCGCTAAGCTTGTGCACAATCAGGCTTGCAATCAGAAAAAACAACAACGCAGCCGGAATTAAATAATATTCAAAGTCCCACAGGGAAGAGAGAATGGCGACTTCCTTTTTCAGAATCACCACATGCCATGGTACGGATTGAAAATGTTGCGGTAAATCGAGCTCCCATGAAATTAAACGAAAACTATGGCCTTCCAGCGTTTTTTGAATCATATGCTCTTTGGCATTAATCAGCGCATACAGGTTGGTGAGCTTGGTTTCTTCCAGGGCTACATCGTCGTTGCAAAATAAAATTTCAAGTTGCCCGGATATAATGCATACCGGTTCGCTATACGGGTTATTGCTTTCGTTGCCGAAAATGGCTTCGCTTTTTAACGTGCCGCGCAAAACAAACATATCGCCGATACCGGATAAGTGCAGTTTTTCGATACGGAAAAACAGATTGCCTTGCTTGTCCAGGTAATGAGTCAGGCGAGGGCGTATGGAATAACCGAACCCGACGCTTTTTTCGTTGACGACCGGAATCAATTCCAGTTTGTGAAAGGCGGAGCTTGCATGAGCAGGAATAGAAGCGTTGGTATTTTTACTGATCGAATCCAGTAACTGGCTGTACTTGTTCAGCTCACTAAACGTCAGTTGCCCGTACGACCTGGCGTGTTTGATCAGGTTGGCATTCGCTTCCTGTTCGACATAATTCGAGACATAGAATTTGGAAAAAAGCGTTTGTAAACCGATGGGAATAAACGCAGCCAGAAAAAATACAATCAGTATTTTTACGCTAAAAGATCTAAGAGTGGGTGCATTTAAATTCAAAATCGGCTCGATACAAGTTCTCAAACCGTTTTCAATCCCTATGCCGTGAAGGTAGTTCCATTACGCTTCACTCGAGGCTGGCTGACGGTCAGCCCGATGCACGTAAAGATTGAGCGGTTTGAAGTAAATTCCTTTTGTTCTTTATAAGGGCATATGCAAATCGGTAAACACACTCGGGGACAGGCGGTATTTTCTGGATATATAGCCGGATGATTTTTAGGATGAGATTATTTATATAACAGCTTGATTATATTAATAATTATCATCTCTTTTTTGAAGGGTAGTTGAGCCGGTACGCCGGATTATTCGTTTTCGCCATTCGAAATATTATTCATACTAGCCGCCATGCCCTATACGCTTTCCAAATCCCGCATTCTTGCTTACCTGCAATGCCCCAAACGTTTGTACCTGGAAGTGCATCGGCGTGAATTAATCCAGTATTCCGAATCTTCGCAAGTCGCGTTTACCATCGGTAATGAAGTCGGAGCGGTGGCGCAGGAAGTGCTGATGCCCGGGGGAATCTTGATTGCCTACGACCGCGGGTTACGCCAGGCCGTAAAATCGACACACAAATACATGGGAGAGCTGTTTGATACCACTCTGTATGAAGCCACCTTTCAAACTCAAAATGTACAAATCCGCGCGGATTTGCTTTCGCGACGGCAGGATTTTATCGAAGTCGTCGAAGTCAAAGCGTCCACGTCGGTAAAAGAACAACACTATGTCGACTGCGCGATTCAGTACTGGGTAATGCAACAAGCCGGTTATGCGCCGACGACCATCAGCCTGGCGCATATCAATAAAGAGTTTGAATACCTGGGTGACGGCAACTATGCGCGCTTGTTTGAAGTGGTCGATCTAACCGAACCGGCGACGGAACATTCGGCGCAAGTAGTGGCGTGGGTGGAGCAGGCCAACGAAACCATTACAGGTGACTTACCGCGAATAGAGGTGGGCGATCATTGTACGCAGCCGTATGCATGCCCGTTTATGCAGCATTGCTGGAAACATGTCGAGACCGTGGAGTATCCGGTGGAAAAATTTCCCGGTTTAAAGAAAAAACAGAAACAGGAAATCCTGCAGGCAGGTTATCAGGATGCACGCGATGTGCCGCCGGGCTTTATCGACGATGAAAATCTGCTGGCGCGGTTAAATGCATATAAGAGCGGCAGCCAGATTATTCCGCACACGCTGCAGGATGAACTAAACTCGCTCGCATACCCGCGCTACTATGTCGATTTTGAAACCATCGGATTTGCAATTCCGGTCTGGGCAAATACGCGCCCGTACGAGCCGTTGCCGTTTCAGTGGTCCTGTCATATCGAATTCGACAACGGCGATCTGCAGCATGCTGAATTTCTGGATACCTCCGGGAATGCCCCAATGCGTGCGTTTTGCGAAGCATTAATCGATGCGGTCGGCGAAGCCGGGCCTATATGTGTGTACAGCAATTATGAAAAAACCGTTTTAAAAAGTATGCAGCGGCGTTTTCCCGATCTTGCCGGC
>JANQOT010000076.1 GCA_028285655.1 Gammaproteobacteria bacterium | reverse complement strand
TATTTGTAATAATTCGCGGCTTCCTGTGGCCCGGGCGAGTGATGCTTGTCCGGGCCACATTCGCGAGGACCAGGTAAAAACTTACTGAGACTGATTTCGATGCCCATAGGTGTAATTGGAAAAAAAGTGGGGATGACCCGCGTATTTACTGAAGAAGGCGTGTCTGTGCCGGTTACGGTGCTGCACGTGGAAAGTAATCGCGTCACCCAACTGAAAGAGCAGGATAGCGACGGCTATCGTGCCGTGCAGGTTTCCTATGGCAACAAAAAGCCCTCGCGGGTAAACAAGGCCATCACCGGTCATTACAGCAAGGCCAGCGTGGAATCAGGTGAAGGCCTGTGCGAATTCCGGCTGGATGCGGCCGAGGAAGTCGAGCTGGCGCTTGGGGCCGAAGTAAAAGCCGATATCTTTGAAGAAGGTCAGTTTGTTCAGGTTTCCGGCATATCCAAAGGAAAGGGCTTTGCCGGCACTATTAAACGACACAATTTCCGCGGCCAGGATAACAGCCACGGCAACTCGATTTCACACCGCGTACCGGGTTCCACCGGACAATGCCAAACGCCGGGACGCGTATTCAAAGGTAAAAAAATGTCCGGGCATATGGGGAATGTGCAAGTCAGCACCAAAAACCTCACCGTAGTAAAAGTCGATGCAGAGCGCGACTTGCTACTTATCAAGGGGGCGGTCCCCGGTTCCAAAGGCGGCCGCGTCATCGTCAAGCCGGTGGCGAATGCCTAGCTGGAATAGGGAATAGATGATGAAACTCGCCAAGGCAAACAGCAGATCAAAAGTAGAAGTATCGGACGATACATTTGGTCGTGAATACAACGAAGCGCTGGTTCATCAGGCGGTAACCGCTTATCTTGCGGGAGCGCGCCAGGGAACCAAAGCGCAAAAGAACCGTTCCGCCGTCAGCGGCGGCGGTGCCAAGCCATGGCGTCAAAAAGGTACGGGGCGAGCCCGTGCAGGTACGACGCGCAGCCCGTTATGGCGCAGCGGTGGACAAACATTTGCTGCCAAACCGCGTAGTTATAAACAGAAATTGAACAAAAAAATGGTGCGCGCGGCCTACGCATCCATTTTTTCCGAGCTGGCGCGCACTGAGCGCCTGCATATGGTAGACGAATTTACCGTTAAAACGCCGAAAACCAAAGAAGTGCTGGCAAAGCTTGCCGAAATCGGCGTCGAGTCTGCATTTATTATTGTCGGCACCGAAAAAGCAGACGTGAATCTTTATTTATCGGTGCGTAACCTGTCGTATGTGGATGTTGTGGAAGTCGGCGGCATCGACCCGGTCAGCCTGGTGAAGTTTGACCATGTTGTGATTACCGAGGACGCCATTAAAGAAGTAGAAGAGTGGTTAGCCGAATGAGTACCGAACGACTGACTCAAGTATTACTTGCGCCGCATGTTTCGGAGAAAACAGCCGGTCTGGCGGATTCGCAGAATCAGCATGTATTCAAAGTACTGCCCAATGCCAGCAAGCAGGAAATCAAATCAGCAGTAGAACTGTTGTTCAATGTAAAAGTAGCTGCGGTTCGTACCAGTAATGTCAAAGGCAAAGTAAAACGTTTTGGCCGTACCATGGGCAAACGCGGCGACTGGAAAAAAGCCTATGTGCGTCTGGAAGCCGGCCACGATATTGACATGAGTGGAATGGACTAGATTTCGAGAACAGAACAATGCCAGTAGTTAAAGCCAAACCAACTTCACCAGGTCGCCG
The DNA here is from genome assembly GCA_028285655.1 of Gammaproteobacteria bacterium. GTDB lineage: Bacteria > Pseudomonadota > Gammaproteobacteria > UBA4575 > UBA4575 > JANQOT01. Next base: position 3,071 of record JANQOT010000076.1, on the reverse strand, counting down.
TTTTCAGGTTCGCGTCGTTCAGCCGGATTTGTATAAAGGCGAGCCTTACAAAGGATTGGTTGAAAAAAAATCGAAGTCCGGTGGGCGCAACAATGCCGGCCGCATTACCACGCGCCATCGAGGTGGCGGACACAAACAACGCTATCGCGTCGTTGATTTTAAACGTAACAAAGACGGTATCCCGGCGCAGGTCGAACGACTGGAATACGATCCGAATCGTTCTGCAAATCTTGCATTATTAAAGTACGCCGACGGCGAACGACGCTATATCATCGCGCCGCGCGGAGTAAAAGTGGACGACCAGATTATTTCCGGTGCGCAGTCGCCGATTAAAGTCGGCAATGCACTGCCGTTACGCAGTATTCCGGTGGGAACTGTTGTTCATTGCGTAGAACTCAAACCCGGCAAAGGCGCGCAAATGGGCCGCAGTGCCGGTGCGGCGATTCAACTGGTCGCCAGAGAAGGCGTACACGCTACATTGCGTTTACGCTCCGGTGAAATGCGCAAAGTACAGGCCGAGTGCCGCGCCACCATCGGCGAAGTCGGCAATACAGAACATAACCTGCGTAAGCTCGGCAAGGCAGGCGCCAAACGTTGGCGCGGTGTGAAACCGACCGTACGCGGAGTGGCGATGAATCCGATCGATCATCCGCACGGCGGCGGTGAAGGTCGTACCTCGGGCGGACGCCATCCGGTTTCCCCATGGGGCATGCCGACCAAAGGATTTAAAACCCGTAAAAACAAGCGTACCGATAACATGATCGTACGCCGACGTAATAAGAAGTAATAGAGGAATTTAACCAGTGCCAAGATCGTTACGTAAAGGTCCCCATATTGACCATCACTTAATGAAAAAGGTCGAAGCGGCCAACGCTAATAATGATCGTAAACCGATTAAAACCTGGTCGCGCCGTTCGATGGTGGCTCCGGATATGGTGGGTTTGACCATTGCGGTGCATAACGGACGTCAACATGTGCCGATATTGATTTCGGAAAACATGGTCGGGCACAAGCTGGGTGAATTTGCCGGAACGCGAACCTTTAAAGGTCACGCCGGCGATAAAAAAGCGAAATAAAGACGCAAGTAAAATGGAAGTATCAGCCAAATTAAAACATATTCGTCTGTCGGCACAAAAATGCCGGCTGGTCGCGGATCAAATTCGTGGCAAAGACGTGAGTCGTGCAGTCGAGATTCTTGAGTTTAGTCCCAAGAAAGCGGCCGTAATTGTAAAAAAAGTTTTGGATTCCGCGATTGCCAACGCGGAGCACAATGAAGGCGCAGATATCGACGAACTGAAAATTACTAAAATTTTTGTCGATGAAGGTGCAACCCATCGGCGTTTTCAGGCGCGTGCAAAAGGACGGGCCTGCAAAATTCTGAAAAGAACCAGCCACCTTACGGTGACTGTTGGAGATGGTAGATAAATTATGGGCCAGAAAGTACATCCAACCGGATTTCGATTAGGTATTGCCACCGACTGGACCTCAAAGTGGTACGCAGAGGGTAAAGACTATGCGCAGTTTTTAAATAGCGATCTGGAAATTCGCGACTATCTCAAAAAGAAACTGTCGCAGGCTTCGGTAAGCCGAATCCAGATTGATCGTCCGGCACGTGCGGCATTTGTGGTTATCCATACTGCCAGACCCGGCATCGTGATCGGTAAAAAAGGCGAAGACGTGGAAGCGTTGCGTAAGGAAATCGCCCAGCGCATGGACCTGAATATTAATAACGTAAAAATTAATATCGAAGAGATTCGCAAGCCGGAAATCGATGCGCAACTGGTTTCTGAAAGTGTCGCGCAACAACTGGAGCGGCGCATCATGTTTCGTCGTGCGATGAAGCGTGCAGTTAGCAATGCCATGCGACTCGGCGCGTTGGGTGTAAAAATTAATGTAGCCGGCAGATTAAACGGCGCTGAAATTGCGCGTTCGGAATGGTATCGCGAAGGCAGAGTACCCTTGCATACGCTGCGTGCCGATATCGACTACGGGTTTGCCGAAGCAAAGACCACTTATGGAATTATCGGCATTAAAACCTGGATCTTCAAAGGCGAAGTATTTGATTTAGAGAGTAAGCAAAGCGAAGAAATGCCGGACGGCAAGCGAGCGAACGCTTAAAAGGACAAGCACGTGTTACAGCCCAAGAAAACCAAATTCAGAAAACAGCAAAAAGGACGCAACCGCGGCCTTGCGCAAAACGGCAACAAAGTCAGTTTTGGCGACTATGGTTTAAAAGCGGTTGGGCGCGGGCGTTTAACGGCCAGACAGATCGAAGCAGCACGACGCGCGATGACTCGCCACGTAAAACGCGGCGGCAAAATCTGGATCAGAATTTTTCCTGACGTTCCGGTCACCAAAAAACCGCTGGAAGTGCGGCAGGGGAAAGGTAAAGGTAACGTTGAATACTGGGTTGCCAAAATTCAGCCGGGCAAAATGTTGTACGAAATGGAAGGTGTTTCCGAAGAGCTGGCGCGCGAAGCATTTAAACTGGCAGCGGCGAAATTACCTATTCGTACTGAGTTTGTAAGCAGGACACTAATGTGATGAAAGCGGCGGAATTGCGCGGCAAAGACGCGCAGGAATTGAAAAACGAATTAATCGAATTGCGTAAAGAGCAGTTCAAATTGCGCATGCAGTATTCCATGGGCCAGGCGAGTCGCAACCATGAGTTTTCCAGAATTCGAAAAGATATTGCTCGCATTAAAACGGTGTTAAACGAAAAAGCACGAGTGAGCGAATAGAGAAAAAATGGCTGAAGAAGATAAAAAAATACGCACAGTGTCCGGCAGAGTCGTGAGCAACAAAATGGATAAGTCCATAACGGTGCTGGCGGAGCGTCGTGTTAAGCATGCGGTGTACGGCAAGTTCATGAGCAAGTCGACAAAATTTCATGCGCATGACGAAAACAACGAATGTGCCATTGGCGACGTGGTGACTATTCGCGAATGCAGGCCGATTTCAAAGACCAAGTCCTGGACGCTGGTCGAAGTGGTTGAACGTGGTGTTGAAGGTTAAGGAATAACGATGATACAGATGCAATCAACGCTGGACGTGGCTGATAACAGCGGTGC
>JANQOT010000040.1 GCA_028285655.1 Gammaproteobacteria bacterium | reverse complement strand
GCGGTTCAAATGCATGGCCAAAAAGTCGGAATTTTCATGCTGGCCGGATTGATGACTTTGGCATTCTATAATGATTTTCAGCGCTTATTTGGCTGAAGAACGTGCGCACAAAAAGTGATAATAAGAATAATAAAACTATTTTTTCTTTTATATCTGTTGTTGCTGGCCCAAGCGGCTAGTGCGGAGCCGTTTAAGATTCGTGATATTTTGCTGGAAGGGTTGGAGCGAATAGAGGCGGGAACAGTATTTACGTATTTGCCGGTAAAGGTGGGGGATGTTTTTTCCGATGCCGATTCTGTGCTGGTTATCAAAGAGCTTTATAAGACCGAACTATTTAGCGATGTTACTTTGCGGCGTGAAGACGATGTGTTGATCGTCGTTTTGCGTGAGCGTCCCGGAATTGCGTCGCTGGATATTATCGGAAACCGCGATATCACTGACGAGCAATTGATCGAAAGTTTGGCGGCCATCGGAGTAGCTCCCGGCAGGGTGTTAAATCGATCGGTGCTGGATCGATTGGAAAACGAGTTGCTGCAACAGTATTTTGCTCGGGGCAAGTATAGTGTTCAAATCAAAACGATTAGAGAGCCCCTGTCACGAAATAGAGTTGCGGTGCAAATTCAAATAGCAGAAGGAGAAGCCGCTGAAATACGCAGTATTAATATTGTCGGCAATACTGTTTACAAAGATAAGGAGCTTAAAAAAGGATTTGAATCCGGCAAGCAAGCGTGGTGGCAATTTTGGGGGGACGGCGACAAATATTCCAAGCAGCGATTATCGGCAGATCTGGAGACATTGCGTTCCAAATACCTGGATACCGGTTATTTGAATTTTAATGTGGATTCGACGCAGGTATCGATCGGGCCTGACAAGAAAGATATCTACATTACTATTAATGTAGATGAGGGTAACCAGTATGTTTTGCGTGAAATCAAGTTAGCAGGGACATTTGCCGTACCGGAAGAAGAGTTAAGACAATTAATCGATGTAGAAGTCGGTGAGATTTTCTCGCGTCGTCAAGTGGTTGCTTCAACTGAGCGCATTTCCAACCGGTTGGGGAATGATGGTTATGCGTTTGCTCGCGTTAATCCCATTCCCGACGTAGATGAGGAAACCAAGTCCGTCGACCTGACATTTTTTATCGATCAAGGAAAGCGTGTATACGTGCGCAGAATTAATATAAGTGGTAATCAGTATAGTCGCGATGAAGTGTTTCGACGCGAACTGCGACAAATGGAAGGAGGCTGGTATTCGCAAGCAGGTGTGGAAGGGTCGCGCAGGCGAATTCAGCGTCTGGGGTTTGTGGAACAAGTGGAAATTGAAACCGTTCGAGTTCCTGGTGAAGATGACGTGGTGGATCTGGATATTGTCGTCTCCGAGAGACTGGCAGGTAGTTTTTCCATCGGGGCGGGTTTGTCCGATAGTCAGGGTGCAGTTATTACCTCAAGCGTGAGTCAGGACAACTTTCTGGGAACGGGTAAACAGGTTTCATTTAGTGTCAATACTAGCCGGGTTAATACCGTTTTCAGTCTTGCATATTCTGACCCCTATCATACTATCGATGGTGTTAGTCGGGGCTTTGGGTTTAGCTATTTATCTACTGATGCAGAAGAAGCGGATATTTCCGATTTTGATTCAGATCAGTTTAGTTTGCGCGGAACCTATGGTATTCCATTGACGGAAGTTGACAGGGTTGGTGTAACCGCCGATATAAGAAGGACAGAAATTGACATTACAGATACTGGTTCTTCAGATGAGGTAAGAGAGTTTTTGGATGAAAATGGCGATAATTTTATAAATCTAAATGTGACTGCAGTATATACACATGATAGCCGTAATAGGCGAGTATTTGGCACTAGTGGATTTTATCAGCGAGCGAGAATTGAAGCCGCTATTCCTTACAGTGAATTAGAGTACTATAAGGTCGACTATGAGAACATTTGGTTAATTCCATTGACTAAAATATTTACGTTTGCTACCCGATCAGAAATAGGTTACGGAGATAGCTATGGTGATACCTCCGATTTACCGTTTTTTGAGAAATTTCGTGCTGGCGGCACCGGTTCAGTCAGGGGTTTCCGAGACAACACACTGGGGCCTCAGGATTCGCAGGATGACGCATTTGGTGGTAATTTTGTAACTACCGCTGGGGTGCAGTTGTATTTTCCGGTCCCAGCTATTGCTGATCCGAGAAGTTTACGGTTTGGAATTTTTGCTGATGTGGGAAACGTGTTTGAAGATTTTGACGATTTTGAATCAAGCGAGTTGCGTGGAAGCTTGGGACTGGAAGTAAACTTAATTACCGGGCTGGGTGGTGTTACGTTTAGTTTTGCAAGTCCGTTTAATGATGATGAAGAGGACGAAACCGAATTTTTCCAGTTTGAGTTTGGTACCAGTTTTTAATCCAGGAGAAAGATTTTGAATACAAAACGAATTCTGTTTATCTTAGTGTTGACCATATTTAGTGTGTCTTCTGTTGCTTATGCGCAACCGAAGATCGGTTTTGTAAATATTGCAAAAATTATGGAACAGTCTCCACAGGCTGAAGCTGCGCGTAAAGCGCTGGAGCGTGAATTTTCAGGCAGAGATAAACAACTGACCTCGGCGCGCGACAGTGTATTGAAGCTTGAGGAAAAATTGAAAAACGACGGCAGTATTATGAGCGAGGCCAATCGTTTAAATCTGGAGCGCGATATATTAAGTAAGAAGCGAGATTATAATCGTATGCGCGACGAGTTGCGTGAAGATTTTAATATTCGTAGAAATGAAGAGCTCGGTACTTTGCAAAAGAAAGTGTATGAAGTCATCCAGCAAATCGCCAAGCAGGAGAATTATGACCTGGTGCTTACGCAGCCGGTTTTGTACGCGAGTCCAAGTGTGGATATTACCGATCGCGTATTAAAAAAACTTAATGCAACTCCGTAGTTAAATGACGATAAGATGGCGTATTCGGTACGCGATATTGCTCGTGTTATAGGTGCCGACATCGTCGGCGACGGCGATGTAAAAATCACCCACGTTACTGATCTCGATAACGGCACAGTTGGAAGTCTTTCGTTTGCTATATCCCGCCAATATGTAAAATCACTGCAAGCAACCCAGGCAAGCGCGGTGATTGTGCCTGCAGACTTGGTCGCGCACTGTGAAATGGTTGCATTGGTTAGCGACAATCCTTCGCTTAGTTTTGCGCGAGCCGTACGATATATATATCCTGCGGACGAATTAATTCCGGGTATTCATCCAAGCGCAATTATCAGTGATGAATGTGAGGTCGCAAATAATGTAGCAATTGGCCCCAATGTGGTTATTAATGCTAAATGTACGATTGGGGATAATTCTGTAATCGGCCCGGGTTGTATTATTACCGCGCCATGTTTCATCGGCGCCTATGCGAACTTGATTGCGCGAGTCAGTATTGTGGGACCTGCATCTCTGGGGGAGCGAGTGATCGTGCATCCGGGCGCGGTCATTGGCAGCGACGGGTTCGGATTGGCCAACGACCGCGGAGTCTGGGAGAAAATTCCGCAGTTGGGCAGAGTTGTCATCGGAAATGATGTCGAAATCGGGGCCAATACGACCATTGACCGTGGAGCGTTGCAGGATACAGTCATCGACGATGGTGTAAAACTCGATAATCAAATTCAAGTCGCACATAATGTGAAAATCGGTGCGCATACGGCAATAGCCGGGTGTGCCGGGATCGCGGGAAGCGCTAAAATAGGTAAATATTGCGGCATTGGCGGCGGTGCGGGAATTCAGGGTCATATTGAAATTGCCGACGGAGTTCAAGTTACTGGTATGACAAAAATAAGCCAGTCGATCCAGCATTCCGGAGTTTATACTTCAGGAACGGCCGCACAGGATAACAAGACATGGCTGCGTAATGCGTTACGATTCAAAGAATTGGACCGTATCGCGAGGCGATTGCAAGATTTAGAAAAAAGATTGGCAAATAAGAAAGGATAAATAGTGGACGCAATGTCAGTTACAGAAATTATGAAGTATTTGCCTCACCGCTATCCTTTTTTATTGTTAGATAAAATAATTGAATGCAAGCGTGGTGATGCAATAACCGCAATAAAAAATGTGACAATCAATGAAGCATTTTTCCAGGGTCACTTCCCCAATACGCCGGTTTTCCCCGGCGTATTAATACTGGAAGCTCTGGCGCAGGCTTCCGGAGTGTTGGTGTTAAGCGATCCGGATATGCGGCCGTCACAGGAAAGTTTATTTTTATTCGTAGGAATCGAGAATGCACGATTTAAACGCCCGGTTGTTCCCGGTGACCAGCTGCGGCTTGAATCAAAATTGACTCGAATGAAACGAAATTATGGTGTATTTGACACCAACGCTTATGTCGATGATGAATTGGCGGCAAGTGCGGAATTAAAATGTATGTTTAAAGAACTGGATTCATGAGTACTCCGGAACCAATGAACCAATATTCCGGTGGCGTGCATACGACCGCAGTAGTGGATGCCGCTGCAAACATAGACGCAACTGCTTCTGTCGGGCCGTACAGCATTATCGGGCCGCAGGTAGAAATAGGCGCCGGCACGATAATTGGTCCGCACGTAGTGATTCAGGGCCCCACGGTCATTGGTAAAAATAATCATATATTTCAGTTTTCCTCGCTTGGGGAGATTCCTCAGGATAAAAAATATGCCGGTGAGGACAGCAAGCTGGTTATCGGTAACAACAATACTATTCGCGAGTTTTGCACGATAAATCGTGGAACTTCGCTGGGGGAAGGTGCGACTACAATAGGTAATGATAATTGGATCATGGCGTATGTGCATATCGCACATGATTGCGTCGTGGAAAATAATACGATTTTTTCAAATGGTGCATCAATTGCGGGTCATGTGCGGGTTGAAGACTTTGCTGTTTTGGGAGGATTTACTCTGGTCCATCAGTTTTGTCATATCGGTGCACACTCATTCTGTGGAATGGGGTCGGCATTAAACAAGGATTTGCCTCCCTATGTGATCGCAGCCGGTAATCTCGCCAAAGCGTATGGATTAAACAAAGAAGGATTGCGGCGGCGGGAGTTTGATGAGGATGTTATTCAGGCTTTGCACCAGGCGTATAAAGCTTTGGTAGTGTCGAAAAACCCCCGTGCGGAACAGATTAAGAAGATCAATCCGTTAATAGAGCAATATGAAGAAGTTCGAAAGTTCGTTGGCTTTATAGAGAATTGCAGCCGCGGAATTGTACGCTAGCATTTAGCTGCAAGTGCCAATGCTTTTCGAGCCAGTTCGTCCGAACTAATGCCTGAATTAAGTTTGTTGTATATTGTTTCTCTTGCGGCGCTCATTTTTGCCTCTCTTTGGCTATCCTTAAGCAGTTTTTCCAATTCTTTTTTCAGTGTTTTCATGTCGGCGTCTTGCTGGATCAGCTCGGCAAAAATACGTTTATCCAGGATGATGTTGGCTAATCCAATATGTTTAACGTTTACCATATGGCCAAACAAACGATATGTGAGCGGTGAAATTTTATATAAAATCACCATTGCCTTACCCATTAATGCAACTTGTAAAGTCGCGGTTCCCGAGGCAACGGCCAGAATATCGCAGCCGGCAATTGTCTGATATATATTTTCAGAAGAGTATTCTACGGGTAATTCTTTTGGCGCATGTTTTTCTACTTCCGCCCGGCTGCGCCCTGGTGCAATCGGCACAATGAATTTTAAATTGTTATTTTCTGCATAAAGCAATTCCGCGGCAGCAAACATAACCGGTAGCAGTCTGCGAATTTCGTTTTTTCGGCTGCCGGGTAGCAAGCCTATAGTGATTGCTTCGGGGTCGGATTTGCTTTTCATATCGAAGTTTTCGACATCCGCAAGAATCGGGTGGCGTACCAAACAGCTTGGTACATTTTCCCTTTGGTAAAATTCCAGTTCGAACGGAAAAAGTACGGCCATTAAATCAACGTTTTCTCTTATTTTGGTAATTCTGCCCGTTCTCCAGGCCCAGACTTGCGGGCTGACATAAAACAACACTTTAATCCCAAGTTGTTTGGCGTATTCTGCAAGCTTTAAATTGAATTCAGGGTAATCGATTAAAATGAGAATCTCTGGTTTTGTGGTTGCTATATGTTGCTTTAGTTTTCCCAGGATATGTCTAAGGCGAGGGTAGTGTTTTAGCACTTCAACAATACCGACGACCGAGGTTTCGTTAACATCAAACAATGTATGCATACCTGCCGCGCGCATCGAATTGCCACCTATGCCGGTGATTGTCATAGTTTTTTGCAGTTTGTTCAGAGAAGTTACCAGTTTGCCGCCCAGTAAATCTCCTGAGAGTTCGCCGGCTACGATAACGATATTCAATGCAGTCTACTCAATTACCGATTTGACCGTATCGATGACACGCTCAATCTGATTGACGGTCATTTCGGGAAACATGGGGAGTGACAGGCATTGCGTAGACACGCGTTCTGTTACGGGTAATGAAGTGTTTGAAACGTACTTGGCAAATGCAGTTTGTTGGTGTAATCCGCTGGGGTAATAAATTGCGGAGGCAATATTATTGTCTTCCAGGGTCTGCTTAATTTTTTCCCGATTCTTGAATAATAAAGTATATTGGTGAAACACATGTTGTGAATCGTTATTCACATGTGGCGTAATTATTTCGGTACCGGCAAATGCTTGGCTGTAACGGGTCGCAATATTACGCCGGTTTTGATTGTATTCATCAATATGTTGTAACTTTATACGTAATATTGCCGCCTGTATTTCGTCCAGTCTGCTGTTATAGCCAATAATGTCATGCTGATAGCGACGTGGACTGCCATGGTTGCGCAGAAGCTTGACCTGATCTGCCAGTTGGTCGCTGTTGGTGCTTACCAGGCCGCCATCGCCGTAAGCGCCCAGATTTTTACTCGGAAAGAAACTAAAGCAAGCAATGTCACCTAAAGAGCCTGTTTGTTTGTTATCCATTAAGGCGCCAAATGATTGCGCGCAATCCTCGATAATTGAAATATTTTTATTCCCGGTAAGTGTTTTAATGCTTTCCACATCTGCCGGCAGACCAAACAAATGAACCGCGATAATGGCGCGAGTTTTATTCGTAATCCTGCTTGCAACGAATTCCGGGTCCAGATTTAAGGTTACCGGGTCAATATCGACGAAAACCGGTGTGGCTCCGACGTAGCAAATGGCTTCGGCGGTCGCCGCAAAGGTGAATGACGGAGTGATCACTTCGTCTCCCGGCTTTATATCAAGAGCGCGTAAGGCAAGATGCAGTGCGTCGGTTCCCGAAGCGCAGCTAATTGCATGCCCTGTATTCAAATAAGCTGCCACTTCTTTTTCAAACGCATGCACATTAGGCCCAAATATAAAAGCGGTTTGTTCCAGTACCTCTTCAAGCGCTGAATCTATATCTTTTTTCAGCGCATGGTACTGAGTGCGCAGATCCACCATTGGTATGAATGCCTCGGATTTTGCGTTAGTCATAATATTATTTCGAATGATGGATTTGCATGGTTTGTGAAATTTGGTCGGCGGCACGAAGCGCACGCAGACCATCGATCCCACCGACTAATGGCTTGGAATTCGTAAGCGCGCAATGAATAAAGTGCTCGATTTCGCTAAGAAGTGCATCCTGTTTTTCGAATTCAAAACTTTGCGATTCAATTGTCTGATTATTTCGAGTGTGCATTTTCAGGTTGTGGTTTCCCAGGTCGGCTGAAAAATATGCATTTTCCTGAAACAAACGCAATTTGCGCTCGGTTTTATCGCTTACACGGCTGGCGGTTACGTTGGCAACGCATTGATTATCGAAAGTGATGCGCGCGTTAGCAATATCAATATCATTTGACAAGATGCTCATACCTGAAGCGTGTATCGATTCGATATCTGAATTGACGATACTTAATATAATATCGATGTCATGTATCATCAGGTCGAGTACGACATTGACGTCAGTGCCGCGAACGCGAAAAGGTGATAAGCGGTGTGATTCTATAAAACGCGGAGTTTGCAGGTGTTCGTCCATCGCGAGTACAGCCGGGTTAAATCGTTCTATATGCCCGATTTGCAGCACGCAGTTATTTTGAGCGGCAATATCGATTAGTTCTTGTGCCTGTTCGACCGTCGAGGTAATAGGCTTTTCCAGCAGAACATGCTTGCCTTGCAATAAACAATCTTTGGCAATGGCATAATGGCTGGGTGTCGAAGTAACGATGCTGACAGCATCTACGGTTTGGAGAATTTCTGTGTAATCGGTATAAGCTCCAACATTATTGAGCTGACTGGCCACCGATTGTGCAGTGCTTTGGTCAATATCCACAACAGCAAATAGCTTGCAGCGGCTGAGAGAAGCAAACTTTTCGGCATGAAATTTCCCCAGGTAGCCAGTGCCGATTACTGCGACTTCAAGTGTTGTCATTCCAGTAATAAATTGTGCTATAAAAAGCTGGCAGTATACGTACTTTGAATGTAATTAGGAGCGAAATGGCCCAGTCTTGATTAAAAAACATTCTAATGTAATTGATCCTTCAAGCATTCACATAGAATTGGATGATAGTGCCGGGATCGACGAGGTCGGACGTGGCCCGTTGGCCGGCCCGGTAGTTGCGGCGGCGGTTGTGCTGGGTAACGGCAGCAACTGGGAAGGCGTGCGGGATTCCAAGGCTCTATCGCCCACGCAACGCAGTCTATTGGCAGATAAGCTACGCGAACAAGTTGTTGCCTGGGCTCTGGGTCGCTGTGAGGTGGGTGAAATTGATACTTTAAATATTTTTAATGCGAGCTTGTTGGCCATGCGCCGAGCATTTGAAGGATTGCATGCCAAAGTGTCGCTGGCATTGGTCGATGGAAAATATGCTCCCGAACTGGCGGTGCCGTCGTACGCCGTAATCAAGGGGGATAGTCGCGTAACATCGATCAGCGCCGCATCGATCCTGGCGAAAGTGGCGCGTGATAGAGAGATGCAGGTCTTGGATCGTTCTTTCCCTCAATACGGATTTGCGCAGCATAAAGGCTACCCGACCGCCAAACATATCGCGGCATTGCGCGAGCACGGACCTTGCCCTCACCACCGGCAAAGTTTCAAACCGGTGCGCGCGGTACTTCCCGGTGTGACGTCGATATAAATAGTTTTATGAATCAGTCATTCATTCATTTAAGAGTTCATAGCGAATACTCGATTGTCGATGGATTGCTTCGAATTCCGTCCTTGATTAACAGAACGGTCGAGTTGCAGATGCCGGCGATTGCGCTAACTGACTTCTCCAATATGTTTGCGCTGGTAAAGTTTTATCGTGCTGCTATTGCCGCTGGAGTTAAACCTATTATCGGTGCGGATGTTTTGGTTAACGAAGCCAACCAGCAGGACCGGTTTCGTATTGCAATTTTATGCATGAACAACGAGGGTTACCAAAACCTGACAGAATTGCTCACGCGGGCATATATCAAGGGGCAAAGCGGCGGGCAGCCAACTATTGAGCGCGCCTGGCTGGAAGAACTGAATGCAGGTTTGTTAATTCTTTCAGGCGGGCGCGAGGGCGATCTCGGAAAACTGATTCTGAAAGAGGCGGATGACCGCGCAATCCATTGTCTGGATCATTGGTTGAATGTATTTGCCGATCGATTCTATCTGGAAGTTCAACGTACCGGACGCGAAGGAGAAGAATTATACAATCAACGTGTATTTGAACTTGCAAGTCGCAAGCAAGTTCCGGTGGTTGCCACCAACGACGTTCGTTTTCTAACTGCGGAAGAATTTGAAGCGCATGAAGTGCGCGTTTGCATCAATCAGGGCAGAATATTATCCGATTCCCGGCGGCCCCGGCATTACAGCGACCAGCAATTTTTACGTTCGGCTGCTGAAATGGAGGAATTATTTGCAGATGCTCCGGCGGCACTTGCCAATAGCATTGAAATAGCCAAGCGATGCAACGTTACGCTGGAGTTCGGCAAAAATGTATTACCCGAATTTCCTATTCCGGATCGACGCTCACCGGACGAATATCTGCGCGATCAGTCGGCGGCCGGTCTGGAGCAACGATTGCTGCAGCTTACTGCCACCGGCATAACCGTTGACCCGGAAAAATATCAACAGCGGCTAGAGGTCGAACTTCGAGTCATTGAAAGAATGGGGTATTCCGGCTACTTCCTGATCGTTGCCGATTTTACTCAATGGGCGCGGCAAAACGGTGTGCCGGTCGGGCCGGGACGTGGCTCGGGGGCAGGCTCGCTGGTGGCGTATGTACTGGGAATAACCGATATCGATCCGCTGCAGTATGACCTCCTGTTTGAGCGGTTTTTGAATCCGGAACGGGTATCCATGCCTGATTTCGATATCGACTTCTGCATGGCGGGAAGGGATCGAGTCATCGATTATGTCGCCACCCGTTATGGTCGCGAAAAAGTCAGCCAGATTATCACCTA
>JANQOT010000246.1 GCA_028285655.1 Gammaproteobacteria bacterium | reverse complement strand
ACATCTGGCTTATTGTTTGCATTACCGCAATATTCAATTACCTTATCTAACAATATTCGTGATCGCTCTACTGCGCCTTCTTCCGGAAGTTTATACTGTAGTAACTTTGAAGAGCTAATTTCCAATTCAGTTACTAGCAAACCATCTTTTTTACTACGCCAATCCGCATAATGATCTTTCTTTGAGAACTTTTTGCGTTTTGGCGTGCCGGTTATAACCGTCACATCAACGCCATTTTCTTTAAGCAGCGGAAGATAACGCAGAAATCTCAACTCCGCTCCACCATGAGTAGGATAAAACGTTGGACTAACGAGCAATAGTTTCGTAGATTTCAACGGGGAAGAAAAATGTTAGACGAACCGTATGCGCATTCGATTATTACAACAATTAACCAGCCATGCCTCGGTTTGCAGATACAAAAAATTTTTTATTCTTTCTTAGCTAACTCAGCCCATTAAAACGGAATATCGTCATCGAATTCTTCGGCTGTGGTTGCCGCAGCTTTGCTTGGCGCAGGCGAACCAAACTCCTGCTCTGCTGGCGGCGCATCAAAGTTACCTCCAGCTCCGCCTCCACGGCCACCCAACATTTGCATTTCATTGGCGACGATTTCGGTGGTATATCGATCAGCCCCGCTTTGATCCTGCCATTTGCGGGTTTGTAACCGTCCCTCAATATAAACTTGCGAGCCTTTGCGCAGGTATTCACCGACAATTTCGGCCAATCGTCTGAAGAATACGACGCGGTGCCACTCAGTTCGTTCCTGTTTCTCGCCCGTGCTTTTGTCGTTCCAGCTATCTGTCGTTGCCACACTGATGTTGCACACCGCCTGCCCGCTGGGCATATATTTTACTTCAGGATCCTGCCCTAAGTTACCGACAATAATTACTTTATTCACTCCTCTAGCCATAACAAACCTCTTACCTTAGTATAAATTTCTGTGTACTTTTTTAATTTCGCCATTTGGACGTTGGCATTATTTTATCCTGATCGCAGCGATCTAAATACCTTTCTGCGACTTGCTTGATTTCCAGCATCAGCCCTTCCGATAGTGTAATCGGTTCCAGGCCAAGCTTCATAAATTTTTCATTCTCGACTTCGAGCTCGTTTTCATCCGCCTCGATGCGTGGATTCTCCAGATTCTGTACGGGAACTCCGGTCATTTTCGAAACCAGTTGCGCCAGCTCACGCACTCTAAAGGTTTCCGTTACCTGGTTAAAGATTTGAACCGGGTCATCTCTTGCCGGCGGATTTTCCAGCGCCAGTTGAATACATTTTACCGTGTCCTGAATATGAATAAATGCGCGGGTTTGGCCGCCACTACCATACACTGTGAGCGGAAAATTAATGGCGGATTGCATTAAAAAGCGATTTAATACCGTGCCATAGTCTCCATCGTAATCAAAACGATTAATCAAGCGCTCGTCCTGTTCGGTTTCTTTGGTATTGGTTCCCCAAACGACACCCTGATGCAAATCGGTAATTCTTAAACCATCGTTGTTGGAATAAAACTGAAAAAACAACGCGTCCTGCGTTTTGGTCATATGGTAAATACTGCCCGGGCTGGCCGGATAAAGTATGCGGCTTTTCAGTCTGGCGGACTCGCTTGGAATTTCAATATCCAGATATCCTTCCGGAATTTTCATGCCACTGGTGGTGTAACCATACACACCCATAGTACCCAGGTGCACAAGGTGAACATCTAATTCCGATTCGACAATTGCGCACAATATATTATGGGTTGCATTTAAATTGTTTTGCACCGTATAAATTTTATGTTTCGGCGACTTCATGGAATATGGCGCAGCACGCTGCTCGGC
>JANQOT010000210.1 GCA_028285655.1 Gammaproteobacteria bacterium | reverse complement strand
AGAAAATTTGTAAACATCCGTTTTAGCTTTCCTTTTAAAAACTATTAATAATTCCGCGCTAGTATAAACCAAAGTATTATCCCTTTCTAAATTACGTATATATCTCTATTAGGCCCTAGCTCATTTTAAAAAAGTGCACTACGATGGTGCGGACATTAATAACCTACGCTATTAATTTCTTAATTATCATGTGTATGATAATCGGAAACGAATAGACAGCCTTTTTTAAATGCAACTAGAGAACATTCCCGTTACTGCCGAAATTCAGGCGCAGATGCCGGATTTCAGCGGCGCTAAGCGAGCCGCACTGATAGAAAAAATTAAAAGTCTTTTAAAGAGTGAAAACGCTGTACTTGTCGCGCACTACTATACTCATGAAGATTTGCAGGAAATTGCGGAAGACACAGGTGGTTGCGTTGCAGATTCTCTGGAAATGGCCCGTTTCGGGCACCAACATTCAGCCTCGACCCTAGTAGTAGCGGGCGTCAAGTTTATGGGCGAAACTGCAAAAATTCTTAATCCGGAAAAGCGCGTATTAATGCCAACGCTGGAAGCCACCTGTTCGCTGGACTTAAGCTGCCCGGCAAAAGAATTTTCGGACTTTTGCGACCAGCATGCTGATCGCACATCGGTGGTATACGCCAATACCAGCGCGGCGGTTAAGGCACGCGCCGACTGGGTAGTTACCTCCAGCAATGCGGTAAAAATAATCAGCCATCTAATGGACAACGATGAAAAAATCATTTGGGCACCCGATCGCCATCTGGGCCGCTATCTGCAAAAAGTTACCGGAGCCGATATGTTGTTGTGGGATGGAGCATGTATCGTCCACGAAGAATTCAAGGCACGCGCCCTGGGAGACCTGATCGAGCAATACCCGGAAGCCGCCGTCCTGGTACATCCGGAATCACCGCAGAACGTCATCGAAATGGCCGATGTCGTCGGCTCAACTACCGCTCTGATCAATGCGGCGCAGACTCTGCCCAACAAATCGTTTATCGTGGCCACCGATAACCGTATCTTTTATAAGATGAAACAGCTGGCACCCGACAAAGTGTTTGTCGAGGCTCCCACGGCAGGTGAGGGAGCAACTTGTAAAAGCTGCGCGCATTGCCCATGGATGGCAATGAATGGCCTACATAATTTATTACATGTACTAGAAACTGGCGAAAATGAAATTCATATTGACGAAAAAATTCGTAAGGCTGCCTATCGTTCTACCAAGCGCATGCTCGATTTTAATGCAAACAACTAGGATTGCATTCCCCGAATATTGTCAAATTCAGTCATATAATTTTCACAAGGTGCAATCTCTATGAGCGCTGCTGCACCTAAACTAAAGCAGGGTAAAAAAGTACTAAGCCTGCAGGAATTTGTCGAACTGGTACAAAAACTGCCACCGGCGAAAATCGCGCAATTACCGCTGGAGAATTTACCCGCAAATATTCCTTCGGATATTACCGAACAGGTTCCCCCCGGCTCTCGCGGCGCGGTAGAAGATTTACTACTCAGTGTAAATTCCATGCATCTTAAAAATCGCATGGCTGATGTCGACAACTACGGCGAGGAAATTGTCGATGCAATGGACAGGGCTCGCACCAGTTGCGGCTCTAATACATTGCGTGTCTTTAAAAACAAGATTCTGCATTTGATCGATTTGCTGCAAACCTCCAAACAGGAAAACAAATCCATTCCTGAGAATGTATTAGTAGGCCAGATTGTTGCTATTAATAACCTGCTAATCGACGTACGCAGTGAAAGTTACTCAATGACCAAAACACTGGAAGTTTTACAAAAAGCATTGCCGACATCGGAAGAAGATAAAGAAAGATTTAATGCATTAAAGACACGAATTTCCAACGCAATTAAGGTAACTGAGAATACTTTGGCCGAATATTATATTCTGCGTTTAAAACTTCTGTCGAAAACTATCACCGAAAAGCGCAAAGAGATCGAAGCCAATGAAAAAGCCACAGAAGAATTTCGTCAAGAAGTGATCGTGCTGCGCGAAGAACTGGAAAAAACCAAAGGTCTCTGGAACCGTACCATTAAACGCAAGACCTCCCTCGCCGAAGAAGAAATCGTTCAGAGACGCATTCAGGAGCTGATTGCAGATATTAATGAAAAAGAAACCGTAATCTCTGAAAATGATTTAATTCTATGGCTGGACACTATTGTAGAAGCAAGTTTGAATCAAACATCGTTTGAGCGTGTTGCAAAATCACTGCGCACTGCACGTATATCTTTATACTATTTACTAAATCGCTTTTGCAAAGGCCAGGAAGAATCAGCAATACAAATCGCGCAAAATCCATTCATTCAGGTAGACCCCAAGGAAGCGATTAAATTTGTGTTAATGTCGGAGAAATTTATTCTTGACTATTTTACCAAGAAAAAGAATGAAACCACTGCATGGCTTAGTGGGGCGGCCGAAAACAAGATAGCGGAACTGGATGCTCTGCAAAAAGATATTCTGGCCGAGCTGAAGCGAGCGACGCGCGGAATTCTTTGATTACTCTGATATATGCTGCTCTTTGGGCAGCTGAACATAATATCCCTGTGCATTCAAGTTGGTAACCACTTGCTCGACATTTGCATTGGCAAGTGTTCGCGTCTTGTTTAAATCCAGCTCCAGCACATACTCCGTTCTTCCCAGTAATTTTTGCAAGCCTTCGGGCAAACAGGATACGTCGTCCTTGTCTGCCAGGTACAAGTAGGTATCAGATTTTCTGGTACTGCGATAAACAAAGCACCTCATGGCTCAACTGAAGGCTGGAAACTCTCTGATGCGTTCCCCGCGCTGTCTGCCTGCGGCTCGACAGAACTCGTATCCGGTGCTTGCTGCTCAATGGCTTGTTGCACAGTGTCGGTTACACTCTCAGATACTGCCGCGCCCTGCTCCTCAATTTGCGACGAAGGAATCGACTGGGCGCCATCCGGGACTGGTGGTGTTTCATTCGGAATCAGCTCGGTAGCAGGTATTTCTTCGTCTGCCGCTGGTGGTGCAAGGGTTGGAATTTCCTCTCCCGGAGCCAAGCGTACCGCGATGGATTTAATATCACTCACACTATAGCTTAATCCCAGACTACCTCCCTCCACGGCGGATTCCACGGTCAGAGAATCTTGCTCCACATGCGTTGCAGTGCCTTCCACTATGTCGCCGTTCGCCATCGACAACCGCACCTGTTTGTTGATGATCGCCGGTATATCTTCTACTGGAATAGGAACATACCGAGATGCAACCGTGGTTCGTACCGGAGGCGTGGACGGAGGGACAATTTCCTCGACATCCACTTCTTCAAATTCACTTCCTGATAACAACGGGTCGTAGCCTTCTTCGGCCGGATCGGTGATCGCCTGCACCTGTTCTTCATTTGGCAGCGGCGTGTCTTTGGGAGGCGCAATATTCTCTTCCAGGGTCTGCACTACTTCGTGTTGAGTCAGAAACGGGAACTGTGTTAACACGCCGCCGGCAATACTGACTAAAATCGCCAGCACCCCGATAATCAATGCATAGGTCGCCTTGCGAACCGTCAACGAACTCCATGCCAATGCTATATGCACAAACAATGGAACAAGCAGGACTAGCCCTGCTATTCCCCATGCTTTATTTTGCTTGAATGCATCGGTAAACAGCATCAGCAATGCCACGACCACCACCGCGACACCCACCCAGAATAATCCCAACTCCAGCATATTAGTTACCTTTAATTCTATGTGTTACCCGGTCGATTGAATCCAGATAAGTATAACTATACAGGGCATCTTCGATCTCGGTCATAATATCCTGTTGGTCGTCCTGCGACAGCCCGTTGTCCGCTAGTCGCTGCCGACACTGCGCAACCACCCGATTGCCGTCCAGATGAATACCACTCAGAAGCTCGTTTATACAGTCTCCGACTTCCACTTCTGTGATTTTCAATTCTCCTCCGCTGCCCAACTCTACATTCGCCGTGTGCGTGTCTCCAAACAGATTGTGGACGTCCCCCAGTATTTCTTGATATGCGCCCACGAGAAAACACCCTATCACATAATCTTCGTTTGGCTTAACAAAATGTAATGGTAATGAGTCACTCAACCCTTTTGAATAGGTATATACAGAGACCTGCCCATCTGAATCGCAGGTCAAGTCATGCAATCGGGCTTGTTCGGTCGGTGGCTCATTCAATCTCGCGAGTGGAATTATCGGAAAAATTTGGTTCAACCCCCAAACGTCGGGCATCGACTGAAATATGGAAAAATTACAGTAATACTTGCTAACCAAGGCGGCATCCGCTTGATACTGTTCCTGTGCAATCATACAGTCTTGAACATAACGTTCGCCAAGGTAGCGTTGATTTAAATTAATTTTTCCGGATACAAATAATTTTTCCATCTGCTGCTCGAATTGTTTCACAATATGAGCAGGCACTGGCTCTCCACTGCTTTTAAAACTTTCAATTTGATCGACAAACTCAGTTAAAGTTTCACATTTGTCGTCCAGTGCATCCGCTTCAGGCGAGTAACTTTGTTTTCGCTCGACTTCTACCACATTCGTAACCAGTACAGCATGATGCGCCGTCATTGCTCGCCCATTTTCGCTAAATACTTTTGGAACTGGTAACTGATTTGACGCACATACATCGCCGATCACACTAATCACTGTGTTCGCATATGCTTGCATGGAGTATGCCTTGGAAAAACTACTCGTATCCCGCTGTGCCGCGTAGTCGATAGCCAGACCGCCGCCGATATCCACATACTGGATATTAATCTTATTCAGGTGCAGCTGCCGGTAGATTTGCATGGCCTCGCGCAAACCTACAGAAAAATCTTCCAACTTTGAAATTTGTGAACCCATGTGAAAATGCAAAAGCTGTAACCAGTGGCCGGAATTATTCTTTTTTAGTACTTCGATTAATTGCAACAAATCAAGGGTTCCCAGTCCAAACTTGGAATTTCTTCCCCCGGTATTTTGCCAATTCCCCTCAGCAATCGATGTCAGCCTTACGCGTACCCCCAACTTTGGAATTACGTCTAATGCTTTACACTCCTGAATAATAAGCGCCAATTCCGATAATTTTTCTACCACTATAAATACATTTATTCCCATACGTTGCGCAAACAATGCGATGCGAATGTAGGAACGATCTTTATATCCGTTGCATACCAGCCACGAATTTTCGGATTGCAACAAGCCCAACGCAGCCAATAACTCGGTCTTACTACCGATCTCAAGACCTATATCTGTAGTCTGGCTGGATAACACGTGCTCAACGACAGTGCGCTGCTGATTAACTTTAATGGGATACAACGGTATATGGTCAGTTTTAACTCCACTTTGCTTGATTGCATTTGCAAATACACCACACAATTCATTTATGCGCGCACGAAGAATTTGCGGCAAGCGAATCAGTACCGGATACGAAAGTTTTTGCGCTTTTAATTCCAGACTTACCGCGTGCAGATCGATTGCCTGCAAACCGTCCAGTCGAGCTGCAATGTGACCATCTTCATTGACAAAAAAATACCCTTCACCCCAAGCAGGAATATTGTAAAATTCACTGGCTTTAGCGGCACTCCAGTTTAGGGGATAAGGCTTTTCCATGTTGTTATTTGCCGATTATTAAATATTACTCACTACACGTATGAATTATCCAGTAATTGATCAGGACTGGTTTACCGAAGCCTGTTTGGAAAGCGGATCTGCATTTTCATTAGAGCTGCATTCAAAATTACACGAAGAGCAATCGCCATACCAAAAAATCGAGGTATATAAAACCAAGAAATTCGGCAATCTACTGGTTATCGATGGTTTTGTCATGCTAAGCACTCGCGACAATTTTATCTACCACGAGATGATGGCTCATCCGGCTTTATTTAGCCACCAGAACCCACGCCATGTCGCTATCATCGGCGGCGGCGACTGTGGCACTTTGAGAGAAGTTGCCAAGCATTCTTGTGTTGAAAAAATAACCCAAATCGAGATCGATGAACGCGTTACTCGCTTATCTGAACAATACTTTCCGGAATTATGCACCGCAAACGCGGACGCGCGGGTTACTTTCAGGTTTCAGGATGCTATCGAATGGATGCAACACGCACCGGCCAGCAGTATCGATGTAATCATTGTCGACAGTACCGACCCGATCGGGTTCGCAGAATGCCTGTTCAAAAAGCCGTTTTATCAAACTTGTGTACGGGCGCTGCGTGAAGAAGGCCTGTTAATTCAACAAAGTGAATCGCCATTGACGAACTGGCAATCGATTACGCTACCCATGCGGTCTGAAATGAATTCAGCCGGTTTTGCGCACACCGAAACATTATTTTTCCCGCAACCAGTGTATCCGACCGGTTGGTGGTCAGCCACTATTGCAGCAAAAAAAGATTTGCATTTGGTGCGGGATAACGACGTCAAGAATTTAAATTTCAAGACCGATTATTATAACTACAACATACATTTGTCAGCCTTTGCCATTCCAAGTTTTTTGCAGCATACAGTTTAATAATTAGTTTTTTAGTGAGCCGGGGGCTTATAAATTGTTTGAAGCGTAAAGAGCTCAGCAGAGGCAAGGCAAAAATTTGTTAAGAAGCGCGGTTTACATATTAGTAACTGAGCACTTCAAACTGATTTTTAACGCCGCATCTGCAAGTGCAATAGCTTCAAATATAAAAAAAGGCGCTCTTGAAAAGAGCGCCTAACCTCTGTTGCATGGGTATTGCCAGGAGTACTATTTGTTTACAAATTCCGGATAGGCTTCCATTCCGCATTCGGCAAGATCCACGCCTTCCATTTCTTCTTCTTCACTGATTCGAATTCCGATAATCATCTTGATGATCAACCAGAAAATCATTGCAACAACAAAAGTCCACAAGAATATTGCCACCAGACCATATAGTTGTGCGCCGATTGTAGCCTCAGAATTCGAAAGCACGACCGCGATCAGTCCCCAAATACCCGCAGTACCGTGCACAGAAATCGCACCGACCGGATCATCCAGCTTGAGCTTGTCCATTGCTACGATGCTAAACACGACGATTACTCCGCCGATAGCACCGATTAATGTTGCCAGCAAAGGCGTAGGCGTTAATGGTTCTGCCGTAATGGAAACCAGTCCGGCCAATGCACCGTTTAATGCCATCGACAAATCTGCTTTACCAAACATCAAACGCGCAGTGATTAATGCGGCGACTACACCACCGGCTGCTGCGGTATTTGTATTTACAAAAATTAACGCAACGGCATTGGCTTCACCGACATCAGAGACTTTCAATTCTGAACCACCGTTAAACCCGAACCAACCCATCCACAAAATAAAGGTTCCAAGGGTCGCCAGAGGCAAATTGGCACCAGGCATTGCGGTTTGAGTTCCGTCTTTATGGTAACGGCCTTTGCGCGGTCCGAGCAGTATTACTCCAGCCAGTGCTGCCGTAGCGCCGCACATATGCACCACTCCTGATCCGGCGAAATCCAGAAAACCGGCCTGGTCCAGGAAACCGCCGCCCCACTTCCAAAAACCCTGAACAGGATAAATAAAGCCGGTCATAACAATTGCAAAAAGCAAAAACGACCACAGCTTCATTCGTTCGGCCACTGCACCCGATACTATCGACATGGTTGCAGCAACAAACACGGCCTGAAAGAAAAAGTCCGACAGATTCGAATAATAGGTTTCACCTCCGCTTGCGATCACATCGGCGGCGGCATTATCTTCCGAACCTAAAAGATCAAACGCAAACGGCCACCACGAACTGTCGGTGCCGCTATACATAATATTGTATCCCATCAGCATATACATGATGCATGCAATGGAATACAACGCGATATTTTTGGTTAGTATCTCTACAGTGCTTTTTGAACGCACCAGACCAGCTTCCAGCATGGCAAATCCCGCTGCCATCCACATTACAAATGCACCCATGACTAGAAAATAAAAAGTATCCAGTGCATAGGCCAATTCAATCACTTGGTTTTCCACAATTCCCTCCTAAAAAATTCTGCACATAAAGTTATATAGCGGCTGTTCCCGATTCACCGGTACGTATACGAATCACTTCGGCAAGTTCGGAAACAAAAATTTTCCCGTCTCCGATTTTGCCGGTGTTCGCCGCTTTGGTAATTGCCTCTACTGCACCCGAAAGGTGGTCATCGTTAATGGCAATCTCGAGTTTTATTTTCGGTAAAAAATCGACTACGTATTCCGCACCGCGGTAAAGTTCTGTGTGTCCTTTTTGGCGTCCAAATCCTTTAACTTCAGTGGCAGTAATTCCGGTAACTCCAATTTCCGATAATGCCTCTCTTACGTCATCCAGCTTAAAAGGTTTGATAATCGCTGTTATCAGCTTCATTACTTTTCTCCCAATATTTATTACTAACTATTCGGCATGCTTTCCGGCAACCGAACATCGGCTCCTTACACAGTTAACAGACGTACGAAAAACTGAGTGCACATGACCGAAATCTGTTTGTATTGCATACAACCGTTCCGGTCATGCTTGCCGGTTTAAAACTTCTTCAACTACAAAACATCGAATCCCCAAGAGATGGAAACATAGGCTTCGGTTTCGTCATCATCGTCGGTACCCAAAATGTCGGCGTCACTGGTATGCACAACAGCACCGGTGACTTCGAAGCCTGCAAGGTCCATGGTGTAACCCACTTCGAAGTAATTACCGAGGTCATCGTCGGCATCATCGCCAAAATCGCCGTAAGTTAAATACACGCCGTTGTAACCGATGGTGCCGGCCACAAACGTATATTCATCTCCCTCGATACCGCCGTTACCATCGCCGAAATCGCCATTGTATTCGCCGGTGGTATATTCCAGATCCAGGCTAACGTCTCCGGCTGATCCGCCTGCGTACAGGTTTATTTCGTTGTATTCGTCATCAAAATCGTCCGAATACTGGTAACTGGTATAACCCGCACCCAGATAAAATCCGCTTTCGAATTCATAAATGTAGCCGCCGTATAAATCGTATTCGACACCGTCACCGACATCGGCAATCCAGGTACCCAAGTAAAAACCTGCGTACTCCAAATCAAGTCCGCCGTTGCCTACACCGGTGTCCTGTGGAATGCCTCGAAAGATGTAATCCGAAAGAATGCCTGCATTGCCGGTTAAAATTGCGTCGTCGGCTGTAGTCGTAATTGGTGCAAACGCCACACTTGCGGCGAATACAGAACCGCTCAACAAACTACTTATTTTCTTATTCATTTTAAAATTCTCCATTTGGAATCGTTAGCTTTAGTCAACGCCTAGGTCCAAAGCACAAGCTGTGCCAGCACAATTTTCTTTCGAAATAACAAAGCTTTAACTCTAATCAATGTGGTTTCTCACAGAACATGCAAAGAATTGGTGCACCGTCGCAAAACATTCTTGCACCACATCCGTGCGGTAGTGATACCGCAACGGCTGCGCTACACTGTGATTAATTATTTGATTTACCAATTAAGAACGAGATGAAATTTGATTCAAAAATAATCGACGATGCAGTGGTAAAGTTAAAAGATGCGCTACCGGATGATGTCGGCGAATTTAAACGCGCCGGCGAAGAAAAATTAAAACTGGTACTGGAGGGTGTGCTACAAAAATTGGAACTTGTGCCTCGAGAAGAATATGAAGTTCAAACCGAGGTACTAAAACGCACACGTGAGCGCGTTGAACAACTAGAACAACGCATTTCTATTCTCGAAAAGAAATAATAATCGTATATTTCCTGCGACTCTTTGCAGTTGCCGGGTCATGCCTGCAAATAACGCCTGGATGGCGGGAAATATATGTCTTTAGCCACACTATACAGCCGTGCTCAAACCGGGCTGGATGCACCACTCGTATCGGTGGAAGTCCATCTGGCGAATGGTCTGCCCGGTTTTTCGATTGTTGGATTGCCTGAAGCGGCAGTTCGCGAAAGTAGAGATCGTGTTCGCGCAGCGATTATCAATTCAAACTTTGAATTTCCGAAACGGCGAATCATCGTCAATCTCGCACCCGCCGATTTGCCCAAAGACGGAGGTCGTTTCGATTTACCTATTGCGCTTGGCTTACTTGCAGCGTCGTCACAACTGCCCCTTACCACGCTAAAAGGCTACGAATTTATCGGCGAACTAAGTTTAAGTGGAACATTGCGTAAAACCGACGGAATTCTTCCGGCAGCGTGTGCATGTCACCACGCGGGTACTATATTAATCACCTCGATCGAAAACGAAACAGAGCTGTACCCGGTCCAGCATGCCGATATTTTTTGCGCCACACACTTACTCGATGTTTGCGCACACTTAAACGGTTTACAAAAACTTTCACAGGTTAACGTCGGTAAATTTGCCGAAGAAGATCCTGCGTATCCAGATCTAAATGAAGTAATCGGGCAACCACGCGCAAAACGCGCTCTATGTATTGCCGCAGCAGGACAACACCACATGCTTATGATTGGCTCGCCCGGTTCGGGTAAAACAATGCTTGCGACCCGCTTGCCAGGTTTGTTGGCCCCCATGCAGCAGGATGAAATCCTGGAAACCTGCAGTATTTACTCTATTGCAAATACAGGCCACAAACTGCGTAGTCCGCAATCCCGCCCGTTTCGTAACCCGCACCATACCGTTTCGGCAGTCGGCCTTTCCGGTGGCGGCTCAAATCCAAAACCGGGTGAAATTTCATTGGCACATAACGGTGTTTTATTCCTGGACGAATTTACCGAGTTCGACCGACGCGCGTTGGAGATTTTACGCGAGCCGCTGGAAACGGGGAAAATTACAATTTCGCGCGCGGCAGCACAGGTAGACTTTCCGGCACGTTTTCAATTGATTGCTGCCATGAATCCCTGTCCGAACGGTTGTGATCTCGACCAGTTTGGACAGTGCGGGTGTAGTAGCGGCGAATTACGCAACTACCGAAATAAAATTTCTGCACCATTGCTGGATCGCATCGATTTACAGGTCAATGTCTCTAAATTACCCAGCAAGTATTTGTTGGAACAACCCCTAAACAATGTGAGTGATTGCGCCCAATTGCAATCACAGATTTTGTCTGCGAGCGAGTTGCAACTTCAACGACAAGGAGTTCTGAATGCACGCCTGCAGGGAAAACAATTGCAACAAATCTGCAAACTGAGCGATTCAGTAAAAAAGTTTTCGCTGGAATTATTTGAGCGTCTGAATATCAGTGCGCGCGCATTTCACGGCGTGTTGAAAGTGGCGCGCACTATCGCTGATCTGGAGTCTAATCCGAGTATTGAAACGAACTATATTACCGAGGCGGTTTCTTACCGGCAGTTCGACCGTGCACTAAATTCGCGTTAATTTACGAATTTACTGCAGCAAATAATCCACCGCGGCCTTAATTGCTTCGTCCGACATATCGGCGCGGCCACCCTTGGCAGGCATTGCTCCGATCCCGTTAATTGCATTGGCATACATTGCATCCATACCCTTGGCCAGGCGCGGCTCCCAAGCAGCTGTATCTCCGGGTTTGGGTGCATTCAATACACCTGCGGTGTGGCATGCCGCACATACTTGCTGGTAGACGGCCTCACCGTTTAATTCGGCACTGGCGACCATAGTCGTCGCTTCTGCGGCAGCAGCCGGTGCGGCCGCCTCGGACGCCGGTACGCTGCCAATGTGAACATCGCCGACCGGTTTGATGCGTTCCGCTACAAGTTGTTGCTCTTCTTCATCCATGGCACTGGAATCACTACTGTACAAAAAGTTGGCGATTACCAGGATTACGATCGTGATCCCGATCAAAATCACCAGCACTGCCATAAACTGGGTCGTAAATTGTTTGTCTTCCAAGTTAACTCCTGATCAAGAAATCTTGCCTTAAATTTGAGCGCGCGATTATAAAGCATTCGCTCAACCATCACCATGTCAAAGCCTGCGAGGCGAAATTTGCTTCAAACCGGGTATCGGTGGTTATTTTTTTCTGGCAACTCCCACAGTGGTAAAAGGTGAATTCCGGAGGCCGCAGCTAGCCCGCCGGTATGAATGTTTCCTTCCGTTCGCTTTTATATACCACCGGTTGGGCATCACAATCCGCTTGTCACACGTTCGTCACCCCACGTCTCGCGCGGGCTCTGCTTAAAATAATTTTCAGTATGCTTGAATAAATTTGCGATGGAATTGCTAATTTATGGATCAGAAAATAAGGGAAAAATCCAAGGCGGTATTTCGTACGATACTCAAAAATTGTGAAGATCTAAGAAAAGCCGAAGTATCGGAAAATGAACTTGGCAAATCAGAAAATTCCGGCCACGCAAGCCGTCGATTCAATCTTCCCCAGCACACTCGACGCAGTTAGCCTTGTCCTGTGCTAAACCTATTTGTCCGCAGTTAAATTCTCGATAATTTCGATCACTTGAGCATATCCTCCGGCAGTTGAAGCGGAGGTCTTGTACGTTCCATTAACGATTACCGCGGGAACACCCGTCACCTGGTATTGCCGGATTAACTGCTTGGCCCGGTTAATCTTGGTTTCCATTGCAAACGAATTAAAATTTTCACGAAATTTTGCAGCGTCCACTCCATTCGCGTCTAGAAATCTTGCCATGGAATCCAGGTCGGGAAGTGCTCGTCCCTGTTCATGAATTCCGTCAAACATTAATGCATGCGCTGCATCCAGCTCGCCCATCATTTCCAATGCGTAGTAGGCTCGCGCATGTTGTTCCCAACGCGAATTAAAAATCGCCGGAACACGTACAAAATTTACACTATTTTTGGTTTGTGCGTGCCACTTCTCCAGGTATGGCTCAAATTCATAGCAATGCGGGCAGCCGTACCAAAACAATTCAACCACTTCGTGCGCGGCCTCACTTTCCACAACCGGCGGTATTGCTGGATCCAGCCTTACATAGTGGGTGCCTTCCTGATAGCTGCCGGCAGCCACAACAGCACCGCCAAGCAGAGTCAAAGTAGCAAAGAATACGAGCTTAAGAACAAATTTCATTTTTATTTTCCACTTATAAATGGCAAATTATGGGTCCGGGGACGAGCATGCCGCTCTGCCTTTAGAGTCGAGATAAGCCCTTGAGTTCCCTAGTGTAATCCGGCCGAATACTGTGCCACCGCCCGTATTTCATCGTCGGTCAAGCGCTCGGCGACTTTGACCATGATTCTCGCGTTGGCTGTTTCGCGTTGCCCTTCCTGGTGGCCGTGCAAATCCTCCGCCCGATAGGCCTTGAGTTGGATTTCGGTATATTTTGCGTGCTGGCCGCTTAGCTTGGGAAATTTTGCCGCCGGGTTGCCGGCACCGGTAGGACTATGACATCCGGTACATGCCGCCACGCCTTTTTCGACAATACCGCCACGGTAAATTGACTCACCGAGTTCCACCAGCTCCGGATCGGCTGCTTCCGGGGTCGTCGTTTGGCTTGCGTAATAAGCAGCGAGATCGTGCATATCCTGTTCACTCAAAGCGGCCGCCATGGGGCTCATTAACGCGTTTTGTCTTCCGCCGTTCTTAAACAGACGCAATTGCTCAACCATATACGGTGCACCCTGGCCGGCAAGTTTCGGCCATTCCGGATTCGTGCTGTTGCCATCAACGCCATGGCAAGCAGCGCAAGGAGCGGATTTCGTTTTCCCTGCTTCCGCATCGCCGCGCGCCATTGCCGAATGACCGCCGAATACGAATAGAAGAACTGTAAGCTGGATTAAAATTTTCATGTGACCTTCCCAAAGTGCATAATGTAAGTGGTTACGCATTTAATTTCATCGTCCTTTGAAATGCGCGCTTTGTATACCACAAAAGTATCTGTCGCCGCAAAACCAAGCCCGTACAATTTATGACATTAAAGCAAATACTGGCCCAGGCCGAATTCAGGTCCAGTGCGGCGCGGCCTGATGATCTGCCGCCCGATACCGGTTGCGAAGTGGCGTTTGCCGGCCGTTCGAATGCGGGCAAGTCCAGCGTATTGAATCGATTGTGCGGTCGTAAACAGCTCGCACGAACGTCTAAAACACCCGGGCGCACTCAATTGATCAACTTTTTCTCGCTAACAACCACTGCGAGTTTAGTGGATTTGCCGGGCTACGGTTATGCCAAAGCGAGTCAAGAAAAACAGCGGCAGTGGACAGCACTGCTTGAACACTACTTCGCCAATCGACGTTCGCTGCAAGGCATTATGCTGGTAATGGATATTCGCCATCCATTACGCGAAGTGGATTGGTCAATGCTGGACTGGTGTATGCACTATTCCTGCGATGTGCATATTTTGCTCAATAAGGCAGATAAACTAAGTCGCAATCAGGCGCACAAACAATTGCACTCTCTGCAAAGTCAGCTACCGTCAGATACCAATATCGAAATCAGCTCGCAAACATTTTCAGCCGCAACCGGCGCCGGTTTGGATCAAGCGATCATCAAGCTCGCGCAGTGGCTGGAACCCGGATAAAAAATAGCCCTGGAGCTCACCACTAAGCTCCAGGGCAAATTAAATAGACCCGGTATGGGGAAATACCCGAGTCTGCAACCGCTCAGGGAGGGAAGCGGTTCGTGCTTGAGAAGCACACATTGGTTCAGACTCGAATTGAGCAAATAAGTTCGTTAAATAATTTTATGCGTATTGGTTAAAAACGTTTTTGCATATAAACACCGTACCGTTCGTCTTCGCTCTGACCAAACTGTGTCGGTGAACTGGGTTTGTAGTCGCTGTCACTGGCTTCTGACTCTGGCAACTCGTCAGAAAACACACCAAATTTCATGGTCGGTTCCTGGTCGCCCAGAGGTGCGAATTTAATCTCTTCGGAATCATCCCGGTAATTCGGAGCGATGCCTGCCGACAGATTAACCCACTCCTGTTGCGTACCGCTCACATGCGACGTTCCATCATCGATGCCGTGGTATAAATCCAGCAAATGCTCACGTTCTAGATCCAACGCTAAGCCGGCAGAGCTATACAATGCCAGGAGAATAGCGGCTGTAACTAGTTTATGCGCCATGTTCATATCCTCGTCCTGTTTGAGTAAATAGTCCGCCACGCAGTCTCGGCTGCTTCTATTGGCAGAACAGATAGGCGCATTATATGAGAGGACCGACGCGCAGCCTTTGTCATGAGATTAACGGACTCAGCGAAACGATCAGCGGCAATGCCTTGATTTATCAGGAAAAAAAATCAGTAAGTTAGTGTGCCTGGTCCCAGTCGGCACCGAAGTTGGCATCCACCACCAACGGTACGGATAATTTTGCGGCATCGGTCATGCAACGGATGATATCGGGCATTATGGCCTCGACTCGAGGTCGCTTCACTTCAAACACCAGCTCGTCGTGCACCTGCATGATCATTTTTACCGGTTCGCCTGATGCACTGATCCACTGATCCACTGCAATCATCGCCAATTTGATGATGTCGGCGGCCGACCCCTGCATGGGTGCATTGATGGCGGTACGCTCGGCGTACTGGCGCCGTTGTGCATTACGCGATTCGATTTCGGGCAGATAAAGCCTGCGACCGAACAAGGTTTCTACATATCCCTGTTCGTGGGCGAGTTTGCGAGTACGGTCCATATAGTCTTTAACCCCGGGGTAGCGCTCAAAATACAGATCCACGTACTCCTGTGCAGAATGGCGGGGAATACCCAGTTGCTTTGCCAGACCAAACGCGGACATCCCGTAAATCAACCCGAAATTGATCGCCTTCGCCGCTCTTCGCTGTTCCTGGTCGACATCCTCCAGCGCCAGCCCGAATACTTCAGCCGCGGTGGCACGATGAATATCCTCCCCTTGGGCAAAGGCGTCGGTCAGGCGTTGGTCCTGCGACAAATGCGCCATGATGCGTAGCTCGATTTGAGAATAATCCGCCGCCAGCAACACGTGTTGGTCGGGTGCGATAAAGGCCTGCCGGATGCGGCGGCCCTCGTCGGTTCGTATCGGAATATTTTGCAAATTCGGGTCGGTGGACGAAAGCCTGCCCGTCGATGCCACCGCCTGATGATAGGAAGTGTGTATGCGATTGGTGCTTGTGCAGATTTGCTTGGGCAACTTGTCGACATAGGTCGACTTGAGTTTGCTTAAAGAACGATAATCGAGAATGAGTTTGGGAAAATCGTAGTCCTGCGCCAGTTCCTGCAATACATCTTCGGCAGTCGACGGTTGCCCTTTCGGAGTTTTGCGGATGATCGGTAACTCAAGCTGCTCAAACAGGATTTGTTGTAATTGTTTGGGCGAATCGAGATTAAATGAATGCCCTACTTCTGCATATGCCTGCTCTTGTAATTTACTAATTTTCTTGTTGAGCTCCTTGCCTTGCTTGTGCAACAAGCCGGCATCGATTAATACACCGTTACGCTCGATACGAGACAAAACCGATACCATCGGGATTTCGATATCTTCGTATAATTTTTTTTGCCCCGCCAGTTTTTGTAATTGCGGATAAAAAAATTCATGTAAGCGCAACGACATATCGGCATCTTCGGCCGCATAGTCAACGGCTTGTTCCAGGGATACCTGGTTAAACGTTATTTGTTTAGCACCTTTGCCCGCAACCTCCTCGAACTTTATATTTTTTTGTTGCAGATGCAATTCACACAATGTATCAAGGTCGTGTCGGCTGGCAGTTGAATTCAGCACATACGATTCAAGCATGGTGTCGTGCTGGATACCAGCAAGGTTAACGCCGTGTCTGGCCAACACAGATTGGTCGTACTTTAAGTTATGTCCCACTTTGGCTTTGGCCGGATCCTCCAATAGCGGCTGTAGCTCGGTTAACACTTCTTTTAGCGTTAACTGTTCGGGTGCGTCGGGATAGTCATGCGCAACAGGCAAATAGGCCGCTTCACCCGCTTGTACGGCAAACGACATGCCGACCAGATTCGCCTGCATGTAATCCAGATTATCGGTTTCGGTATCAAACGCAATCAACTTGGCTGCTTTGAGTTTTTTACTCCATGCTTTTAATTCTTTTTTTGTCAATATTGACTGGTAATGCTGTTCCTGTGCCGGCTGTTTGTCGGTATTGGTTTCGCCGAGTTCGTCCAGCCAGGTATTGAAATCCAGTTCGCGATATAAATTCGCCAATAACTCATCGTCGCGTGTACCCATAGTCAGATCGGGCAACTCGAAATGTAGTTTCACGTCGCACTTAATGGTGGCCAGTTCGTAGGAAAGCGGTAATTGATCTAATGCATTGCGCAGCTTTTCACCGATCTTGCCTTTTATTTCTTCCGCATGCGATATGACGCCGGATAAATTTTTATATTGCTGCAGCCATTTAGTCGCGGTTTTTGGACCAACGCCCGGAACACCGGGAATATTGTCCGACTTGTCTCCCATCAACGCCAGATAATCAATAATCTGTTGCGGTGCAACACCGAATTTTTCGCTCACGCCGGCGACATCCATATGCGCATCGTTCATGGTATTTACCAGCGTTACCTGTTTGTTTACTAACTGCGCCATGTCTTTATCGCCGGTAGAGATAAGCACACGGTGATTCTCGGCTACGGCCTGTTTAGCCAAAGTACCGATGACATCATCCGCTTCCACTCCTTTCTCAGATAAAAGTGGAATGCCCAACGCTTGAATTAATTGGTGCAATGGCTCAATTTGCACCTGCAAATCTTCCGGCATCGGCGGGCGAGTCGCTTTGTACTCGCTGTAAATCTTGTGGCGAAATGTCTTGCCCTTGGCATCGAAAACAACCGCGACCCGATCCGGCTGCTGTTCTTCAATTAATTTTCGCACCATACGAATAACGCCGTACACTGCGCCGGTCGGCTGACCGTTGCGGTTAGTTAACGGCGGTAACGCGTGAAATGCGCGGTATAGATAAGAGGACCCGTCGACTAGAACAAGCAGAGGTTTGGTTTTATTCGCCATATCAAAACAAATTTGGTCGCAGTAAGGACTGTAAGTCAATAAAAGACAACGGTATCATGTGCGCGCGCGCAAAGGAAAACACAAAATGAAAGATAAATCACTGGAACATCGATTCGCCGGCCGTGGAAACTCGGGAGCACTAACTCGGGAAAGCTGGAAGATTTTTCAAATTATTGCCGAATTTGTAGAGGGTTTCGAGCGACTGTCTAAAATTGCGCCTTCGGTAAGTATTTTCGGTTCCGCGCGCACGCCAAACGATCACCCCTATTACAAGCTGACCGAAAAAATTTCGCGCGAATTATCGGATGCCGGTTTTACTGTCGTTAGCGGTGGCGGACCGGGCATAATGGAAGCCGCCAACAAGGGCGCTTTTGCAGGCAAATCGCCCAGTGTCGGTCTCAATATTTCTTTACCGCATGAGCAGTCAGGCAACCCTTACCAGGACATTACATTAAAGTTCCGGCATTTTTTTTCGCGCAAGGTAATGTTTGTCAAGTATGCATCCGCCTATGTCGTACTGCCGGGCGGATTCGGCACTCTGGATGAACTTGCGGAAATTCTTACCCTGGTACAAACCGGCAAGTCACGCAAGATTCCGATTATTCTGGTGCAATCCAGCTTCTGGCAGGGTTTGCTGGCATGGATTGAAGACACCATGTTAAAAGAAGGCACAATTTCCGCCGAAGACATCGACTTGATACAGGTGATAGACGACCCTAGCGAAGTGGTTACCGCCATATTTGATTATTACGAAGGCCGAACGTTTGAACCTTCCACTGAAGAACAGGAAAAACTTCTGGAATTATAATTACCAATGCGATCCTGTCGGCGGTATACAGCTAATTCGGCATTGAAAATCAAATTCGCCTTGCAGCAATAATGCTAGACAAAATTCAAACATTAATTAATACCGTCAACGAAGCGGTGGGACGCAGTGTTGCATGGCTGGTCACCGCCATGGTGATCATCACATTTTTAATTGTGGTCATGCGCTACGGATTTAACTTTGGCTCTATTGCTGTGCAGGAAAGTGTGGTGTATTTCCACGCGATCGTTTTTATGCTGGCGATTGCCTACACCTACAAGCATAACGCACATGTTCGCGTCGATATATTTTATGCGAGTTTTAGCGATTCGAGAAAAGCGTGGGTGGATTTTCTAGGCACGCTTTTTTTACTGGTGCCATTTTGTATTTACTTGATTGCCAGCAGTTGGGAGTACGCAAACAATTCCTGGAAACTACTGGAAGGTTCGCGTGAAGCCGGCGGCCTGCCGCTGGTGTTTATTCTTAAAACGCTGGTTCCGCTAATGCCGGCACTTTTGCTTTTACAGGCAATTGCAACCATGTGCCGTTGCCTACAGATTTTTACTGCAAAAAAATAACGTGAGCATGCCATGACCGCTTTAATCATGTTTCTAGTGGTTGTGCTGGTATTAATGACAGGTTATCCGGTCGCGTTTACTCTGGCCGGCGTATCGCTGGCATTTGCCTTGCTTGGCACGTGGCTCGGTGGTTTTGATGCGACACTAATGCATGCTTTGCCGAGTCGCATCTTTGGCATCATGACCAATGAAACATTGATTGCCGTTCCCTTGTTTGTATTTATGGGTGTCACCCTGGAACGCTCGCAAATCGCGGAGCACTTGCTTGACACCATGGCACGCTTGTTTGGAAGTTTGCGCGGCGGCCTGGGATTCTCGGTCATTATCGTTGGCATGTTGCTGGCCGCCAGTACCGGAATTGTCGGCGCAACTGTGGTTACCATGGGTTTGCTATCCCTGCCGACGATGTTAAAGCGTGGTTACGACCCCGGTTTATCCAGCGGTATTATTTGCGCTTCCGGAACGCTGGGACAGATCATTCCGCCGTCGATAATACTTGTATTGCTGGGCGATGTAATGTCCACCGCCTACCAGCAGGCACAACTGGACCAGGGAATTTACTCACCGGATACAGTTTCCGTCAGCGATTTATTTGCCGGTGCTTTGTTACCGGGTTTATTTCTGGTCGCAATTTATATTGCGTACGTCATTGCACTCGCCTTTGTAAAACCGGGTTATATGCCGGCAACTAAAACCGAGCAAGTGCAATCGAATTTGTTTCTGGAAAGCATTCGAGCCCTGTTTCCTCCGATTGCGCTAATCGTTGCCGTACTCGGTTCTATCATTGCCGGGTTTGCCACACCGACTGAAGCCGCTTCGGTGGGCGCAGTTGGCGCGCTTGTTTTGGCCGCAGTTAACCGACGTTTAAACCTGGCGTGTCTGCGCCACGTTATGCAAAGTACGGTACGCGTAACGTGCATGGTGTTTGCGATATTTATCGGCGCCTCAATTTTTTCGCTGGTCTTTCGTGGTTACGGTGGCGACGATACGGTACATGCATTTTTAACCCAGTTACCGGGCGGTGCGTTCGGCGCGATTGCAAGCGTCATGTTGTTGATGTTCTTACTTGGATTCGTACTCGACTTTATTGAAATTACATTTGTAGTAGTGCCGATCGTAGGTCCGATTTTACTGGCCATGGGCGTTGATCCGGTGTGGCTGGGTATTATGATTGCCATTAATTTGCAAACGTCGTTTTTAACACCGCCGTTCGGTTTTGCTTTGTTTTACTTGCGAGGTGTCGCTTCGAACCAGGTGGCTACCCGGCAGATTTATCGCGGCGTGATTCCATTTGTCATAATTCAATTGATTATGCTGGGAATACTTGCCAGATGGCCCGAGCTGGCCACCTGGCTTCCAAATAAAATGAATGCTGCTGCGTAAGTATAATTACGCCGAGAAATTTATTGATACGGAGAAACTGTCGGTACTAACTGGAAGTAGGCAACCAGTACCAGAATTAAATAACCGACACCCAATCCAAACATAATGCCGCGCTTGGCAATGGTGCTGCCTTCATTGTCGCCGGTAAACGGCTTGGCCATAATGATTAAGGCAATAATTACATTCGCCAAGAAAAACAACTGTGTGGTGTACTCTTTTGCATCCCACATGGTTTTCCATTTTACGTATAGATCGTCCATTATTCCTCCCGAGTTATGGCGTTATTGCTACGATCATTTTGTTATTTTATTGCAGTATAGCAGTCAGGAAACAAAATTTCTTTGCAAATTTGGCGCTCGACCGTAATCGAACACTCCTGATAAATCTTTATTTTACAAGGGGTTATCTCGATCACGCAGATTCAAATACGCTCGCTCCGATAAATTATACCAAGCCTTGGATTTACTCAAAAAGCGTTGATAGGAGTCATAGATTTTACGTGCAAAAGGATCGTCTCCGACCACTTGCGCTACCACTTGCTCGGATAACTCGCGCAGCTTTTCGATCACATCGTTCGGGAACCGGCGAACATCCACTTTGTGTTCGTCAACCAGCGCTTCCAATGCATCATTATTTCTGGCGACGTATTCCAGCATCATGTCCTGATTGGCGACTCGTGCGGCGACAAGCACAATTTGTTGCAGATCGGCCGGCAATGTTTCAAATGCTTCCTGGTTTACAAAGCATTCCAACGTAGTGCCGGGTTCGTGCCAACCGGGTGAATAGTAATAACGTGCCGCTTTATGCAGACCAAATGCCAGATCATTGTAAGGTCCCACCCATTCGGTGGCGTCGATCACGCCATTTTGCAAAGACACAAATAAATCGCCGCCCGGTACGTTGACCGGCGTGCCGCCCGCCAGTCGTAACACTTCGCCGCCCAGCCCTGGAATACGCATTTTCAATCCGTCGAGATCGCTTAAAGAATTTATTTCCTTATTGAACCATCCACCCATTTGCACACCGGTGTTCCCTGCCGCCATGGGAACCAGGCCGAAGGGTGCATACGCTTCCTGCCACAACTCCATTCCACCGCCGTGATACAGCCAGGCGTTCATTTCGTTAACCGTCATGCCGAACGGTACGGTCGAAAAAAACTGAAAAGCGGCATTCTTGCCCTTCCAGTAATAAGCAGAGCCATGACCCATTTCGGCGGTACCCGCGGTGACTGCATCGAAAATCTCAAACGCAGGTACGATTTCACCGGCACCGTACACTTTTATTTTTATACGCCCGTTTGACATCTCCTGGATTGTTTTTGCCAAAAATTCCGCGCCGGTACCCAGTCCCGGAAAATTTTTTGGCCAGGTCGTTACCATTTTCCACTCAAAGGTTTCATTTGATGTTAATGGTTGAGCGGTCTGAGTCGCGGACTCTTCCTGGCAACCACCGACCATACAACCGGCAGCTCCGGTACCCAGGTATTGTAAAAACTTTCTGCGTTTTAAATTACCCATGGCTAAATACTCCAAGGTTTAATGTTTGTTAAAATTATACGGACAACGAAGTTTCTTAATTCAACACATTCAAATTAGCATACGCCACGACCAGCCATTTGCTGCCGTCACGTGCGAACTGCACTTGCACCCGCGCATTGTGTCCACTGCCTTCCTGGTCGAGCACGATACCCTCACCAAATTTTTTATGCGCCACCCGCTGACCGATCTTGATACCTGTCTCGGTTTCCTGATTTCGTTTTTTATGATTAATCGCCATACTTGCAGGGCGGTGCACTGGTTGCGAAATCATTGCGCGCGGGCGCACTTCCACCATTAAATCAGCCGGTACTTCACTGATAAAACGCGAGGGCGGATTGTAATTATCGCTGCCGTAGTAACGACGCGCTTCTGCATAGGTCATCATCAAATGTTCTCGCGCTCGAGTAATGCCGACATAACACAAACGGCGCTCTTCCTCCACGCGTCCGGGTTCGTCCATCGACATGCTGCTTGGAAAAAGTCCTTCTTCCATTCCAACAATAAATACCAGAGGAAACTCCAGACCCTTGGCAGCATGCAGGGTCATTAACTGCACGCAATCTTCCCACTCGGAAGCCTGACCCTCCCCCGCCTCCAGCGCGGCATTGGCCAGAAACGCTTCCAGTGGAGTTATGTCTTCGCCTTCTTCACTCTCGTAGCGAAAACTGCGTGCGGACTCCACCAGCTCCGCCAGATTTTCTACTCTGGACTGTCCTTTTTCACTACGGTCTTTTTCAAAGTGCGCCTGTAAACCTGAAATCTGAACAACCGTATCCACCTGTTCGTACAACTCCAAAGCGTTACTCTCTTCATGCAATCGGTCGATAAGCGCAACAAATTGATCCAGTGCATTATGCGCCCGTGCCGACAACTGTTTGCGATCAATTACTTGCCGGGTTGCATTCCAGAGCGAAATTAATTCTGTTCGCGCCACATCGCGAATTACTTGCAAAGTGCGATCACCGATACCGCGCGGCGGGTGATTGACAATACGCTCAAACGCCGGATCATCAATTCGATTCGACATCAAGCGTAAATACGCCAATGCGTCTTTTATTTCGGCGCGTTCAAAGAAACGTAATCCGCCATAGATTCTATAGGGAACGCCCTGGGCCAGCAGATTTTCTTCCAGCACACGCGACTGCGAATTGGATCGGTAAAGAATGGCTGATTCTTCATAACGCCTGCCTTCCTGTGTGGACCATTCTTTTATTCTTTCAACAACAAATCGCGCTTCGTCTTGTTCGTTATAAGCTGCATAAAGTTGAATCGGCGCGCCTTCGTTGCCTTCGGTCCAAAGTTTTTTACCCAATCGCCCCTGGTTATTGCTGATTAATTCGTTGGCCGCCGACAGAATCGTATTGGTTGAACGATAGTTTTGTTCCAGTCGAAAAGTTTGTGCATTATCGAAGTCTTTGCTAAAGGAAAGAATATTTTCAATTCGCGCACCACGCCATCCGTAAATCGATTGATCGTCGTCGCCTACGGCAAATACCGGATTTTTATCTCCTGCCAAAATACGCAACCAATCGTATTGAATGGCATTTGTATCCTGAAATTCATCCACCAGGATGTGTCTAAAACGATGCCGGTAGTGTTTTTTAATATCCTGATTATTGCGTAACAATTGCAAAGAACGTAATAACAATTCCGCAAAATCGACAACGCCTGCACGTTCGCATGCCGCTTCGTATGCAGTGTAGATACGGGTGAATTGTCGAGTAGTTAAATCGCCGCTGTCGGGGATTTGATCGGCGCGTAATGCCTCGTCTTTACGCGCATTGATATACCATTGCGCCTGTTTGGCCGGCCATTTGGATTCGTCCAGTTCCAGGCCTTTTAGAATTCTTTTCACCAGCCGCAACTGATCTTCGGAATCCAGAATTTGAAATGCCTGCGGTAAGTTCGCTTCCTGCCAATGCGCACGTAACATGCGATGGGCTAAACCATGAAACGTACCAATCCACATACCGCTCGCCGGACGTTCGAGCAAGGCCTCCACGCGGCCACGCATCTCAGCAGCGGCTTTGTTGGTGAAAGTAACCGCCAGCAATCCATAGGGGGATACACCCTCGACACTGCATAACCAGGCGATACGGTGCACCAATACGCGAGTTTTACCGCTGCCCGCTCCTGCCAGCACCAGAGTTGCGCCGGCCGGCGCGGTTACTGCTTCGCGCTGTTCCTGATTTAATCCATCTAGTATTGGCGAAACATCCACGTTGGTATTTTTCCGGGTTTAGAAACTGCAGGATTTACCGAAAATATAAGGCAATCGCCAGCGCCGCACTGATACCCAGCAATAAAACCAGGGCCGTTAGTCTTTGCTGGCGCTTAAATTGACCTTGCAGTAACTCTATTTCCTGACGTAATAATTTTTTTTCAACATTCGGTTGTTGCTCCGCGAGTTTTAAATAGTGATGAATAAGCGACGGCAACTCCGGAGCCTGTTCCAACGCTTTGGGCAGATGCGTGCGCAAACCTTGCACCAACGCACGTACGCCGACTTGTTCGCTCATCCATCGATCAAGAAACGGCTTTGCGGTTTGCCATAAATCCAAATCGGGATCCAGTTGACGCCCCAGGCCTTCTATATTCAGCAATGTTTTTTGCAGCAACACGAGCTGCGGTTGCACTTCCATCTGAAATCTGCGTGCGGTTTGAAACAGCCGTAACAATAAATTCCCAAAAGAAATCTGGCTAATGGGTTTCTGGAAAATGGGTTCGCACACAGTTCGAATTGCCGACTCGAACTGGTCTACACGCGTATCTGCGGGCACCCAGCCGGACTCAAGGTGCAGCTCGGCCACTCTTCGGTAGTCGCGATTGAAAAACGCCAGAAAGTTTTCCGCCAGATAACGCTGGTCACGCGGAGACAAGGTGCCCATGATCCCGAAATCCACTCCCAGGTATTTTGGATCCTCTGGAGTTTCATACGATACAAATATGTTTCCCGGGTGCATATCCGCGTGAAAAAAATTGTGTTGAAAAACCTGAGTGAAAAATATATTGACCCCGCGCTCGGACAGCTTCTTCATGTTTACATTATGATTATTCAGCTGTTCGATATCGCTGATAGCAATTCCGTGAATACGCTCCATGACCATAACGTTGACGCGGCAATGGTCCCAGTAAATGATCGGCACATATAAGTCTGGTGAGTTTTCGAAGTTACGCTTCAACTGACTGGCATTGGCGGCCTCGCGCAGCAAATCGAGTTCGTCCAGCACCGTCTGTTGATAATCTTTTACCACCTCGCGCGGACGCAAACGCCGGCCGTCCACCCAATACCGATGCGCCAGACTGGCAACCAGCTCCAGCACATCCAGATCGCGTTTAACCAGTTTGTGTACATCGGGCCGTAATACTTTGACGACGACACTGGAACCATCCAGAAGTTTTGCCGCGTGAACCTGAGCGATCGAAGCCGATGCCAGCGGCGTTTCATCGAATTCCGAGAACACGTCGTGAATGGAACAGCCATACGCCTTTTCAACGATCGCACGCGCTTCTTCTCCGGGAAACGGCGGCACCTGATCCTGTAATTTGGCGAGTTCGTTTGCAACATCGTCCGGCAACAAATCACGTCTGGTGGAAAGAGCCTGACCGAACTTAACAAAAATCGGGCCCAGCTCTTCCAGCACTCGCCGAATGCGAACACCATGCGAAATTTCGACGCGTCGAAACCAATGCCAGGGCAACAGAAACAACAAAAACCGAATAGGTCGAAACAAATGAATGGCAAATATCACTTCTTCCAGACCGTGCCGCACCAATACGACGTTGATGTGAATAATACGAAAAAACTGTCGAATGAGGCGCATTAATCGGCTTCTTGTGACGATGTTTCCAAACGTTTGAGGCGGGCCTCCAGGCGATCGACATCGGCACGCAATGTATCTACTTGTTGCACGAATCCGTCTACTTCCGCCTGTGTCACTGCGACTTGCAAATTGTCTTGCAGATAATCTCGCGTGTCGAGCTGAACGTTTTCGCGCATGGTGTGCATAAACCCTTTTACTTTTCGAGCACCAAATCCAACCTGGCTGGCCATAGTATCGCCTATACGCGCTGCCAGTAATTCTTCCCAGTCGATTTCCACTTCGCTTAATACGTTATGAAATACGCTGGCTACATGCGTGTCTCCGGTAATTTCTATGTCACCGTTTTTGATTAGCTGATTTCGATCCACACCCAGCAAATAGTTGGGCAAGGTTTTTACGGACAGGTTTAATTCGACATCGGCCTCGATTTCCGTATCCACAACTTCTTGTAACTGCAAACCTTCCACTTGCAATGTAATGGTTAGATCAAATTCCCTGATTTTTACCGCTATTACTTTGCCGTCGATCTGTTTTAATTCGCTACTGCGTTCCGGATCGCATTCCAGGTATCGATTTAGTCCCGCAGTAATTAGTTTTTCCATCAGACCAACCGCAACTAATACTTATAGCCAATATGTGCTGCAACTATACCGCCGCTCATGTTGACATAGCGGGTGCGGTCGAATCCCGCCTGCTTGAACATATCTTCCAGTGTGTTCTGATCAGGATGCATGCGAATGGATTCGGCCAGATAACGATAACTTTGCTCGTCCTTGGCTACCCACTTTCCAAGTTTCGGCAAAACAGAAAACGAGTATGCGTCGTAGACCGGTCGCACCCAGGCAACCGGTTTTGAAAACTCGAGGACAATAAATTTTCCGGCTGGCTTTAATTTCGAATACACAGATGCCAGGCATTGGTCTTTAAAAGTTACGTTGCGTAAACCAAACGCCATGGTAATGCAATCAAAACTATTATCCTCAAACGGCAACTGTTCGGCATTAGCCTGCACATAGGTAATATTGCGCATACAACCTTGATCGATCAGTTTCTCACGCCCTGCGTTCAACATGCTCGCATTGATGTCGCACAAAACTACGCTACCGCGATCACCGACTTGATCACAAAAAACAGCCGCCAGATCACCAGTGCCGCCCGCCAGATCAAGCACTGTATAACCCGGCCTGACACCCGCGATATGCAATACGAATTTTTTCCACAAACGATGCAAGCCAAACGACATTAAATCGTTCATCAAGTCATAATTGCCTGCGACGGATTCAAAAACTTCGCGTACTTTTTCAGTTTTTTGCCGCGGGCTGACTTTGGTATAGCCGAAATCTGTTTGTTGCGAATCGTTCATTCAATGCACTCGTTAATGTGCTTTACGCGCGTGGCCGGCTTCTGCCAAACGCTCCAGATACTGCTGCCATCTCTGCTCGTGTTCCTGGCCCAACTTATATAAATATTCCCAACTATAAAGTCCCGAGTCGTGATTATCATCAAATACCAGTTTCACTGCATAGTTTCCGACCGGTTCAATGGCCGTAATATTCACGTCTTCTTTGCCGATTTGCAGCACTTCCTGTCCAGGACCATGCCCGGCCACTTCTGCAGACGGCGAGTAAACCCGCAAATACTCGCAAGAAAGGTCGAATCTGGCGCCATCGTCAAACGCGATCTCCAGAATTCGGGACTTTTGATGCAACTGAATTTCAGTGGGAGTGACTTTAGACATATTAATTCCTGTTACGATTTTGCATACCTATAAAATATATCGGCTCAGATCTTCGTCTTTACTTAACTCGGACACATGTTCGTCAACATAGGCTTCGTCAATCAAAAGATTTTCACCGTCTTGATCCGGGGCAACGAATGAAATGGTTTCCAGCAACCGTTCCATAATTGTGTGTAAGCGACGGGCGCCAATGTTTTCGGTGCGCTCATTGACATCATACGCAATTTGCGCAATACGTTTAACCGCATCTTCGGAAAATTCAAGAGTGACGCCTTCTGTTGCCAGCAGTGCCGTGTATTGCTTGGTAAGCGATGCATTCGGCTCCGTTAAAATTCGCACAAAGTCTTGCGCGAGCAACGCGCTTAATTCGACTCTGATCGGCAACCGCCCCTGCAACTCGGGAATAAGATCGGTCGGCTTGGATACATGAAAAGCACCGGAGGCAATAAACAGAATATGGTCGGTTTTAATCATGCCGTACTTGGTGGAAACGGTGCAACCTTCAACCAGCGGCAATAAATCACGTTGCACGCCCTCCCTTGATACATCGGTACCACTGTGCTCGCCGCGTTTTGCGACTTTATCGATTTCATCGAGAAAAACGATACCGTTTTGTTCGACCTGATTTAACGCGCGTGATTTGACTTCGTCTTCATTAATCAGTTTTTGCGCTTCCTCGTCAGTGAGAACTTTAAACGCGTCTTTGATTTTAAGTTTACGTTTGCTTTTACGATGCGAACCTATATTTTGAAACATGCCCTGTAACTGGCTGGCCATATCTTCCATGCCCGGCGGGGTCATAATTTCTACACCCATCGGGCTCGTACTTACCTCGATCTCGATTTCAGTTTCGTCTAAATCACCTTCTCGCAATTTCTTTCGAAATTTTTGCCTCGTCTCGCTGGCGAATCCACTCTGACTATTGTTTTCGCTTGCATCGAAACTTTCTGCTTTCGGCGGCGGTACCAATACATCGAGAATCTTTTCTTCTGCTGCCTCTTCGGCCCGATATTTAACTTTGGCGACCTCGGACTCGCGAATCATTTTAATGGCGCTGTCCATCAAGTCGCGCACAATGGATTCAACGTCGCGACCGACGTAACCGACCTCGGTAAATTTAGTAGCTTCTACTTTTATAAACGGCGCATT
Organism: Gammaproteobacteria bacterium; assembly: GCA_028285655.1. GTDB lineage: Bacteria > Pseudomonadota > Gammaproteobacteria > UBA4575 > UBA4575 > JANQOT01. The sequence continues at coordinate 2,629 of JANQOT010000210.1, read as the reverse complement.
GGCCAGTTTTGCCAGGCGTCGTGCAATTTCGGTTTTACCCACACCCGTAGGGCCGATCATTAAAATGTTTTTCGGAGATACTTCAACTTGCATAGCCTCCGGTAATTGCATTCTGCGCCATCGATTGCGCAGCGCGATGGCAACTGCACGTTTTGCATCATCCTGCCCGACAATATGCCGGTTAAGTTCTTCGACAATTTCTCGCGGTGTCATATTTGACATCAAATGTTCCTTCTAAAACTGATTTGCGCTTATTCCGGTAATACGCGAAGAGGCAGCTACAGTTCCTCGATAGTGAGATTGCTGTTGGTGTAAATACAAATACTCGCCGCAATCCCCAGCGCATTTTCGACAATTGCGCGCGCATCCAGATCACTATGGTCCAGCATCGCTCTGGCCGCCGCCTGTGCAAAGGGTCCACCCGATCCAATCGCGATGAGCGCATCTTCCGGTTCGATGACATCGCCGTTACCCGAAATTATTAACGAAGAAGTCTCGTCCGCAACCGCCAGCAGCGCTTCCAGCCGCCGCAACATGCGATCGGTGCGCCAGTCCTTGGCCAGTTCTACTGCCGCTCGCGTCAGTTGCCCGCTGTGTTTTTCCAGTTTGCCTTCAAATCGCTCGAATAATGTAAATGCATCTGCGGTGCCGCCGGCAAAGCCTGCCAGGACTTTATCGTTATAGAGCCGGCGTACTTTGTTGGCATTTCCTTTCATAATCGTATTTCCCAGCGTGACCTGACCATCACCGCCGAGAACCACCTGATTGTTGCGCCGGACTGAAACTATCGTAGTACCTCGATATTGCTGCATAAACACGCCTTTTTGGTAATAAATTGGCTGCAAGCGGTCCTTGTAGCGCCGATCGCAGTCAAACAAACAGGCGCGAATTGTACACGAGAGCGGTAGGAAGATTTATCTATCAATAGAGACACATTCCCGTATTGGAAATGTTGTATAAGATCGATTTCTAGTTACGGCCCTTGCGTGCCCGTGGATGGGTCTTGTCGTACACCTTGGCTAGATGCTGAAAATCAAGCTGGGTATAAACCTGGGTGGTGCTGATGTTGGCATGCCCCAACAACTCCTGCACAGAACGCAGATCACCGCTGGATTCCAGCAAATGGCTGGCAAAAGAATGGCGTAGCATATGCGGATGCACGTGCACTCCGAGCGAACTGCGTTGCGCCTGTTCACGCAAGCGTTTTTGTACAGATCGCTGGGATAAACGCGAGCCGCGGTTATTAATGAATACCGCCTGCTCGTTTGGTCGCACCATACCTTCTCGTACCCGCAACCAGGCGGTGATCGCCTCGCGTGCCTGCTGTCCAACCGGCACATAACGCATTTTATTGCCTTTACCGATCACTTTGACTTGCGCAGCACGCAAATCAATATCGAGTAAATCCAGATTTACCAGCTCGGACAATCGTAAACCGGAGGAATATATTAATTCCATCATGGCGCTATCACGAATTTCCAACGGGTTTGTTGCGGTGCAGTTAAGCAGTTGGTCCACCTGGTCTACGTCTAACACCTTTGGCAAAGTTTTGGCGCCTTTCGGTGCGCGCACATCGGTTGCGGGGTTAGCCGCCAACAAGTTTTGCTTAATTAAATATTTATAGAACCCGCGCAAGGAGGATAGCGCACGCTGCATACTGACACTGGTTAAACCCTGTCGACGTCGCGTCGCCAGGTACGATCGTACGTTGTGGATGCTTGCGTCTGTAATATCTGCCACGTCTTGTGCCGAGAGGTATTGCAGATAACCGCATATATCACGCTGGTAGCTGTCCAGCGTCGCTTGTGAATAATGTTTGATATCGCGAAGATAATTGAGGTAACTGTCTAGATGGTCACTCGAAATCATCGCCATGCTTACTGCTTCAGCATTTTCTTTAATTTACGACCCAGCAAATCCGCCAGATACTCAAGAAATAAAGTTCCCATACCTTCATAAAACCGATTTTCATTGGAACTCCCCAGCAACAAAACACCAAAGTTTTTGTTACTTCGCAGCGGAATGGCGACACCGGATTTCACGTCCACCCGTTTTGAAAACAAGTCTGCCAGGCCTTTACCGCGTAAAAATATACATTCGCGATAATTTTCGAGAATAATTTGCTTATAGAACACGTATTGCAAATCAGAAGACGTAATGTAGTTTTCGCTTGGAACTGCGTACTCGGGCGCCAGATCGTATAAACCCAGACGTATCTGCAAGGAAGGAAATTCGTTGATCAGCAAATCATTTATGACGGGGATTATTTCATTGTTATGGTCGATCTCGATTAATCTTCTGGCAATTCTATGTAGTTGCTCTTCCAGTATTTCGTTATCCTGCGCAATTTGCACCAGGTGCAGAATCTTCTTTTCGAGGCTGCTGTTCTTTTCCCGCAATAGTTGCAATTGACGCTCGATTAAGGAAACGGCATCGCCGGACTCATGCTTGATGCTTAAATCTCTTAACAATGCCGGGTGTTGATTAAAAAATTCCGGGTGCTGTAGCAAGTAGTCTTTGACCGCGACCGGGTCGATTAGATCTTCAGAATCTCTACGCCGAGTGCTCACATGAACTTCGGATTTCGTAGTCATAGCGTAACGCTCCCCTCAAAGCTAAATTCAGTCGG
>JANQOT010000198.1 GCA_028285655.1 Gammaproteobacteria bacterium | reverse complement strand
ATCAATCGAGTCTGACCCCATTGATTCTACTTTAGTGCGACCTATAACTTCAAGGATATTATAACTACGTACTTATAAGTCACGTGTGAATGTGGCAATTTTTTAAAGACTTAAAATAGGAATCGCTTCGCGATACTTGATTCGCGTGTAGTTTTAGCAATTTGATTACTAAGCTGCGCGTAATGAAACCCGAGTAATAGGTCACGTGATACATCTTCACTCTTTTCCAGGTCACGGGACGAAATAATAAGGAATCGCTTCGCGATACTAAATTTGCGACTAATACCCAGTCGCATCGGTTTCTAGAAATATTTTAAAAATGAAGTAATAAGTCACGTGATAGAAAGACATTCTTTTTCAGAATTGCGGACGTGACTTGGTGGAGCTAGCCGGGATCGAACCGGCGACCTCTTGCATGCCATGCAAGCGCTCTCCCAGCTGAGCTATAGCCCCACATACGGGAAGGTGTGCAATTATGCCTAGTTTGCTTCCCTCACTCAACTTGGCTCTGGATATGGGAAATCGCCTTGTCGATACGCTCAATTACCCGGTTTTTGCCGACCAATTCCAGCGTTACATCGATCGAAGGCGAGTTGGCGCTGCCGCATACGGCGACGCGAATCGGCGGTGCAATTTTGCCCAGTTTCAAGCCGCTTTGCTCGGCGTATTGCTGAATTTCGGTATGGATATTTTCGGCGTTCCAGTCTGAAATTACCGCAAATTTTTCCCGCATGGCCTGCAATACCGTTAAACCGTTTGCGTTAAGGAATTTTTTGGCGGGTTTTTCTTCGTAGATTTCAAAGTCGCTGAAGAAATAAGCACTGCCCTGCACCATTTCCTCGATGGTCTTCACCCGCTCTTTCTGCACTGCCACGACTTTTTCCACTTGCGGTTCAGACGCAGCGGAAATACCGTGCTTGCTTAATGCTTGCTTGAACAACTGTGCAAGATCGGCATTATCTGCACTCTTAATATAATGCTGATTGAGCCATTGCAGTTTGTCCAGATCGAACGTCGCAGCCGCTTTGTTTACGTGTTCCAGCGAAAACAGTTGAATCATGTCGTCGATGGTAAATATTTCCTGATCGCCGTGCGCCCAGCCCAGCCGCACCAGATAATTCAACAATGCTTGCGGTAGATAGCCCTGCTCTTCGTATACGGAAACACTGACTGCTCCGTGACGTTTGGACATGCGTTTGCCGTCGCCGCCAAGAATCATCGGCACATGCGCGTACGCGGGTAAACTGCCGCCCAGCGCACGAATCATATTGATTTGCCGGGGTGTGTTATTAACATGATCGCCGCCGCGAATGACGTGACTGATCTGCATATCCATATCGTCCACGACAACGGTTAAATTGTAGGTCGGCGTACCGTCCGAACGCGCGATTATCAAGTCGTCCAGTTCTTTGTTGTCAATGATGATTTCACCCAGCACCAGATCGTCGATGACGACTTTTCCTTCCAGTGGATTTTTAAAGCGAATGACCGGGTCGACACCTTTTGGAGCGGTGCCTTTAAATTCACGGTAGCGGCCGTCGTAACGTGGTTTTTGTTTATTTTTTTGCTGTTCCTGCCGCATGGCATCGAGTTCTTCTTTGCTGCAGTAACACCGGTAAGCCAGATTATTATCCAACAGCTGTTGAATGACTTCCTGATAACGGTCGAATCGTTGCGTTTGATAGTACGGACCTTCATCGTAGTCCAGCCCCAGCCATTGCATGCCCTGCAAAATGGCGTCCACCGATTCCTGGGTAGATCGTTCACGATCGGTGTCTTCTATACGCAGTACGAATTTGCCCTGATGATGACGGGCATACAGCCAGGAGAACAATGCGGTGCGCACGCCACCGATATGCAAATAACCGGTCGGACTGGGCGCGAAACGGGTTTTAACTTCCATGTAAGTGTTGTTTGTGGTGTGGATCGACGATGTCAGTACTTATAGTAACGTGAGCGCAAACCTTCGGTCGAGCAATTTCGATCACGATCAGCGGCTAATATACTGTATAAGATTGGCTTCGTCTTCTTCGGGCACGCGTCCCAGGCTGATGTTACCCAAACCCCACAGCGGAACTTCTTCCCGGCGGACATAGACATTGCGTCCTTCTTCGGTGCGAATAAGT
>JANQOT010000194.1 GCA_028285655.1 Gammaproteobacteria bacterium | reverse complement strand
CATATGCTTTTTGTCCGTGCTGAACCGCCATGCTCAGATTTCCACGGTCATGGTAATACAGTCCCAGGTTATAGTGGGCTTCCGCCGAACCCGGGTCGATTTCTAGCGCTTTGCTATATTGCACCTTGGCGAGCTCGTATTGGCCTTTTCTGTGTAGGAAAGAACCATAAATGAGTCGAACAATACTATCATCCGGCTTGAATTCCACAGCGCGTTTGAAATAGCATTCGATACTTGGCATCCCGCTCTCCATAACTTCAATATCAGAGAAATTCACTTGGGATGCATAGTTGGAGACGGCCGCTAAGGCACGGTGATGATTTGGAAACGCACGCAAAGTATAATCGAGATCATTTATTGCCCTAAAGGAACTTAACCCTCCACTCAAAGATTCCACACTTTCATTGAAATGGTGACTTTCCACTTCCGGAAGATTTACCGTATAGTGAACATAATTAGTATAATCATAAGGGCCATAGTGACCTGTATTGTAGATCTCACCACAACCAATTGCCCCGACATCATCCAAATGCCCAACTTGCTCATCGGCTACAGCGCCCCAAGAAAGCGAACAAAGTACAACACCATATAAACTAATCACTAATTTGTGTTGAAGACTCATAAATAAATCCCGTTAAAATGATAGTATTACTATTAAGTCAATTATAGTGTTTAGTCGGGGGCTAATCATCGACTAAACCGTCAGCATGGACGATTTTTACGTGAAGCCCATCATAGTTTTGGTAAAAATCCGGAGCTGTTTATATTCCGAGTACAACTATCGAATTTCCGACACTCTGAATAATAATTTACCGTTAGTGTGATCAGTTTCACGGTATTACTTTAAACTTGCACCAAACGCTCAAAAAATTGTTTTATACAACGGTTATTTTATATTTATCAGTGAATACTTACTTGATTAGACCCACAACCTGAATAGATTATCTAACTCCATATGACACATTCCGCATTTACCGGATGGACTGCCAACAGTCCGGACATTAGTTCCAAGTGTTTACACCAGACCGACGACCGACAGTTCATCAAACTGGAGTCGAATCCCTGGCAGCATGTCATTTACAAATCGGGCTCCGGGAATGGAATGTTTGTGTTTCATAATGCTGAAATATCATTAGTACTGACTGGAAAACCAACTATCCAGAACACGGCAACCGGCAACTACGAGCTTATTGACGAAGCAAAACTGAAACAGTTAGTCGCGAATTATAAAAATAACGGCTACCACTTCCTGGCTGATTTAAATGGAAGTTTTTCATTAGCGTTATATGACTCCAATAAACAGATCACGCTGTTGTCGATTGACCGAATGGGTATTGAACAAATGCACTATAGTTGTATCGGCCAGCAACTGCTTTTTAGCACCTCGTTGCGTGAGATCAGCAACTTGCCGGTAATTTCAAAAAGAATTTTACCTCAATCTGTTTTTAACTATTTTTATTTTCACTGCATTCCAAGCCCATATACGATTTATGACGGCATTCTTAAGCTAAAGCCGGCAGAAGTGTTGATATTTAAAAATGGCTCACTTTCCACCGATTGCTACTGGACTCCGGCATTCAGCGAAAAAAACAAGCTTTCCGCGAACGATTTGAAATCCGGAATCAGAACATCGCTGGACGCCGCCATGCGTGAATTATCAGGTAATCCGCAAACCGGCGCATTTCTAAGTGGTGGAACGGATAGCTCGACGCTCGCCGGATTGTTAAAAGAACATCATCCCGGTGAAGCGCCGGTGTTCTCGATCGGATTTGAAGAACAGGGTTACGATGAAATGGAGTATGCCAAAATTGCCGTTAACAAATTTGGTAACAAACACTACCAGTATTATGTGAACTTCGATGATGTTTTAACCTTGATCGACAAAATACCGCGAGTGTATGAAGAGCCTTTTGGAAACTCATCAGTCGTACCGACCTATGCAGCCGCCACGCTGGCCAAACAAAACGGCGTTAGCCATCTGCTGGGAGGAGATGGCGGAGATGAGTTGTTTGGTGGTAACGAACGCTACACTACGCAAAAATTATTTGGTGTATATACCAAAATTCCAAAATGGTTACGCGCAATTTTACTGGAACCTGTTTTTCTAAACTCGATTGCTCAAGCCACTCCTTTGGCAAAAAAGATAAATAGCTACATCAAACAGGCAAAAATTTCCATGCCGATGCGTATGCAAACTTATAATATTTTGCATACGCAGCCGGCTAATTCTATTTTTGACAGCCACTATTTATCCGATATTGATGTTCAACAGCCTATCTCGCTGTTAAGCGATACTTATAACCAGGTTCCGGACGCATCTTTATTGAATAAAATGCTATACCTGGACTGGAAATTCACGCTGGCCGACAACGATATTCGCAAGGTTAACACGATGTGTCATGCCGCCGACGTAGAGGTCGCTTACCCGTTCCTTGATAATCGAGTGGTCGACAGCTCGATTCAGGTTCCGTCTAACTTGAAAATCAAAGGCTTGCGACTAAGGTCTTTTTATAAAGACACTTATAGCGATTTTTTGCCGCCGGAGATTATTTCCAAGCCCAAGCATGGCTTTGGATTACCGTTCGGAGTATGGCTCAAGAAAGATCCTCGCCTGCAAAACAGAGTGCACGACGCGTTAAGCAACTTGAAATCGCGCAATATGTTCCAGAATCAATTTCTCGATGACCTTATCCAAAAACATCGCTCTGAACACGCAGCCTATTACGGAACATTCGTTTGGGTTCTGGCAGTACTGGAACTATGGCTGGATGCGCATTCCGGCTAACCGATTTTAGTTTTAAAAAAAGAACACCCAGAACACCATTACCACAATTACCGGCACCAGCATCAAAAAAATCATGTAGATAGGATTTTGCATTAACTACCGGCGTCAGCATTAATAAATCATAAAATTCAGGTTTTACATGAACCAACATCACCGGCATTAAAATCGAATTTAACCAGTGATTGTTACGATAACCATACTTGCTGCAAAAATAAAGAAATTCTGAAACGGGGGAATATGCATTAACGGGCGTATTTCTTTTCTAAAATACGCCCGTTAACAAGGATTAAAGCGATTACACTGAAAACTAAGCCGGCTTTTTCCCAACACCGACAATTTGCACACCATCGATTTCGACCGGACGTTCTTCTGTTTTGGTTTCTTCACTTTGCATACGCTGCCAAAGCAAGGTATTGAGCACAATCACCATTGATGCCAGCACATAGAACAAATCAAATGTTGCCAGTTCCAGGAATGCTCCGGAAACGGCGTACCCGACAATACTCACTTGAATCATTGTAGCCAAATCGCTGGCCCACAACATGTCGTCGTAATGTTTGGATTTTTTCCTGATATAGTTTGCCCTGAAGAACATTGCAGAACCCAAGCCTAGGAACAATATTAGACCTATATAGCCGTGCTCTGCGAGCACTTCAAAATAAATGCTATGCGCCCCGGTAAACATTTCGGCATCGGGCGCATATATACTGAAATGTTCTTCGGAATAGGTTTCGAATCCGCCACCAAGTACGGGATGGTCTTTGGAAAAGTTTATCGCAAATCCCCACGCATCCAGTCTACGCGTAGCGGAAGAATCCTGCTCGTAATTCTTAATGGATTCCATGCGTTCATGCCAGGACTCCGGCATGAATGAAAATATCAATGGAACTGCAATAGCTGCCATGATTGCCAACGTAACTTTATGTCGGCTTTTCATGACGAGATACATTCCCATTATCGCCAGGCCGAGAAAACCGCCTCGAGATTGCGTACCCACCAAGCCCAGCACTACAAAACCCATCAACAAAAGCAATCCTTTGCGAACCATTGCAAAGTCGGCATTTAGTTGTAGATATCTGATTAATGGCAAGGTCATTACCAGCGCCAGTGCCAGCGCATTATTATCCTCGATAAACGAACCTGGTGGCCCCCACACTCGTCCGCCACCACCGGTCATTAATGTGTATATACCGCCCTTCAATCCGTAGAATGCCAACGACATCGCCACCACCCACACTAGTGCATGCAGTTTTTCCTTGTCACTGGTCATTACAATGGTCAGGAACACCATGAACGAAATCTTCATAAATTTATTCCAGGCCACGAATGCTTCTTCGGGATATATCGCGAAAAATGTGGTTACTCCCGTCCACAACACGAAAAATATCCAGAACCATACTACAGATGTAGACTTTGGAATAATTTTTTCGCGGTAATAAAAAAATCCGAAAACAGTAGCAATCGCAACAATTTGTGCAAACGGCATATCGTAAGCAAACCCAAAACACAGACGATGCGGACTCATAAGGCTTAGCCAGGTCCAGACCAATACTCCAAAGTACGGGCGCACCAATATAAAGGGTATGGCACCAAAAACGATTAATGTTATAAGTATGTCGCGCATAGTAATATTCTGCTGTTTGTGTAGTTAACTTCCGTACTGAACATAGCCTCTGGCCAATGACGCTCCAAATTTAAATTTGCTGGTATGATTTACACTCACTCTTGGCAACTCATACAAATCGGCATCGTGATTGATATAGCCATCATTAGTGGTTAAGGCAGCCAAATAACCAGCCTCTTTTACCGCACTTAAATGCTCATTTAAATAATCTTTGCCCATGCGGCCATTTGGATACGCAAAAAACCTGACCGGCTTATTAATCATTGTTTCAAGTTCACGCTTACACTCGCGAATTTGTTTTGCAGCTTCCGATAACTCGGTAACTGCCAAAATAGGATGATTGATAGTATGCCCGCCGATCTCCATTCCGGCTTTTGCAAGCCCTACCACTTCTTGCTCCGTCATCATTATTCGCTGATCCAGTTTTACGTCGGCCAATTCCTGAAAACGTTTTGCCAATTGATCCCGTTCCGCTACCGCTTTGTATTTCCATTTGCCCAGCAGCATGTCCACTAGTTGTATGCGTTGACCTTCGGTGTTAATTGCATGTATTCCAAGATCAAACTCATTCAGATCCAGTTGTTGCAACGCTGTGTTTCGCATTGACTCGATAATCACATCGTTCCACATCATGCCGTCACCCAAATAACCTGTCGCAACAAAAAATGTGGCGGGCAAATCAAGCGCATCCAGAATCGGTAATGCAACATCAAAATTATCCCGGTATCCATCATCAAACGTAATACAGACACTTCCTGCAGCCAATGTTCCCGCCTGCAAACGCTCTACTCCTTCCGCTAGAGAGATGACATTAAAATATTCTGCCAATGTCTCCATTTGCTGAGTAAATTGGACAGCATCGATCTCATTAATAATGGCGTCGTATGTTTCCAATACCCGGTGGTACGTTAAAACAAGCAACTTCCCTGTCGCACGGCGGCTGGATAACAGCCCAATCCCTTGCCGTAGAATCGGTCTTAACATGGTTTCCACTTCATCAATGTACTTAAATTCACTCTATTCTTTTACTAAATGCGTCGCAGTATTCAACATCGGCAAGTTGATAACTCGGTCACACTTTCATACCGGCCGCATGTTGATCGCAGGCCTGCTTGTACAGAGGCACATAGCCTGCAACACTTTTGGCCCAGGTTCGCTCGGCTTTTACATGCTTGCGTGCCCAGCCCGAAAACAGGGCCTTCAGGGGTTTATTCGCGATAGAATCCTCCAAAGCATTGACCAGAGCCTCAACAGAACCGGCTTTAAACAACACCGAATGCAGACGCTCCGGTACAATTTCCACATGACCGCCCACGTCAGAAGCAATAAATACTTTTCCCATTGCCATCGCCTCAAGCGGTTTTAAGGGCGTCACAATATCGGTCAAGCGCGCCGATACTCGCGGGTATACCAGCACATCGATCAAATCGTAGTATCGGTCAACTTGATCGTGCGGCACCCGTCCGGTGAAAATAACTTTATCTTCCAGTTCCAGCCGTTTTACCTGATCGCGCAATCTCTGCTCTTCCGGGCCTCCGCCGACCAACATGACTTTGACGTCGAGCTCACTTGCGGACATTGCATGCATTGCATCGATTAACAAATTCAGTCCCTCATACGCATAAAAAGACCCGATAAATCCGGCCACGTAGCTTTGACCGAGTTTGTATTGCTTACGTAAGCTTTTGATGTCCGCCGAATGCTGCTCGAATTCATCTGCATTCACGGCATTTGGAATTACCTGAATAGGCGTCTCGCCGATATTACGATTGGCAATATCTTTCTTTAAGCCATTACATATCGTCGTTATGCCGTTTACACGTTTGAATACAAAAGTTTCCAAAGCGCGCGTTAACCGATAACGCAAACTTCCTTCCGTCGTGGTTCCATGCTCGACAGCGGCGTCCTCCCAGGATGCGCGCATTTCATAAACCACGGGGATGGAAAATTTTTTAGCAGCGTTGATAGCTGCAATGCCATTCAGACACGGAGAATGGGCATGAATGATATCCGGCTTTTCTTTTTCAATAACTTCAGTCAACCGTTTTTGCAGCGTGCGTATAACATACAATTGATTGAATATCGGAATTCTTGCCAAAATTTCATTGGCATTGATCGTTCGATAAAAACGCAAATTATCATGGACTTCTTCTGCATTCTTGGCATTGATATGCTTGATACTCGTGACATGAGAAGTTTTCCATCCAAGCTTTGCCTGTTCACGCAATATAGAGCGAGTACGAAACGTATAACCGCTATGTAACGGAATAGAATGATCCAGTACATGTAAAATTTTCATGATAATTTTGTATTCTTGATTCCGCGCTCACGCAGTTCAAAATGCTGCTCATTCGGCTGTTTACGTACGCAACGTATAATATTGGTATCCATTTCCCGCATTGCATAATCCCAGCTGTGGTGACTAAGCATTCGAGCTCTACCTGCATTGGCAAAACGCTGTCTCTCTTCCTGCTGGTCCAGTAAACGGCTGATGCAGGCAACGTACTCCTCCGGACTGCTGGCGACCAGCACATGTTCACCTGCAATTGCATCGATACCGCGCGCCGCGATTTTGCTGCAAACTACCGGCACACCCATGGCCATCGACTCAAGTATTTTATTTTGCGTGCCGCGCGCTATCGTCAGCGGCACGACACTCAATGCCGATTGCTGCACATAAGGGCGCACATCGTCGACGCGACCGGTGACCTCAATTCCCTGAATCGACTCCAGCGCCAGTATTTTTTTGGTTGGATTTGATCCGATAATACTCAGCTTCAACATCGGATATTTTTTTCGCAATAACGGAAAAACATGCGCACAAAACTCGAGCATGCATTTTTCGTTCGGGTAATAATTCATTTTGCCCATGAAGCAAATGGTGTTCGCTTCATACCCACTGTCGGCTGGCGCAAAATATTCGGTATCCACACCGTTGGGAAAACTAAACCCGGGCTTGCCGGTTTCAAATTCATTTAATGTTTCCAATTCAGCAGCAGTGGCAACCGAACTACCGTCGAATTTTGCAGCCAGTTTCTTTTCTGCACGCTGCAGTTTTGTGCCCTCCCACCAATACGCCAGCGACAATGGAAACGGTTTGTGACGCGAATAAATCAGCCATTTTTGGGAATCCATATCGCAGAAGTCCAGAATCTTTGGAGTATCCCCGGCGGATAAAACAAACGGCGCTACCGAAGAACAATGCACTACGATTAAATCGAATGGCTGTTGTTTCAATAACTGTCGAATACGTTTACGCAGCCTCCACGAATGAAAGTACCCCATCGATGAAGGAACCGTTGAAAACAAGCACAGAACAGCCTTCAGCCATGCCAACGGTTTGAATATATGTTGCGAAAAATACTGGGAGCAATGGTCTTGAATACCGTCGATTGCCTGGCGTTCTTCATTGGTTTCGGTCAGAGAAGCAACGGTTACTTCATGGTCCTGGTGCAAATGTGCAATCATATTGAACGCACGGATTTTGCCTCCTTCGTTCGGCGGATACGGAAATCGATGGCAAACAAACAGTATTTTCATTTCGCGTTACAGAATAAGCCCGGCCTGGTGAATAATTCGATTGATCACGGAAGATAAAATTAGAGCAAAACCCGCCGCAATCGCGATTTGCGCAGGGGCAATATAGCCGATAACCATCTGTGTTTATTAGAAATACTTCACCATTACACACAAAATATTGTGCGTAATGTGAAGCGCTTCGAGGTTTTATGTGCGAGCGGCCAAAACTCGACCGAATAGGCCAAAAAGGCCGGATTGTTACCCTAAATTACGCGCGATAATCGGCCCCAGGGTGCGGCTTACCGGCAGGGGCAGTTTTTGCCACATTTTCACTGCCAACTGGTATTTGGGATTGACCGGACTCAAGTCGGGCATTTGTTTGGCGTTGATCAAGTGAAACCGATAATACAAAGGCGCAGGCTCAAATCCCCAGTGCTTTTTAAATCGATATGAACCGGCACCTTTCTTGCTGCGGCCGAAATCAAATACTTTAATTCCCTGATCTACACTTAGGCGCATCAGCTCCCAATACATGAAATCATTCGCCTTGCATGCCCGCGCCGCGCTCGTTCCGCCGCCATAAAACGGCAATACCTGATCTTTAAAATAAAAATTCAACACACTGGACACCGGCTCACCGTCATTAAGTATGGTCAACACCGAGCATTTGTCGGCAAAGATATCGAACAGAGCGCGATAATATTTTTTGGCCAATACCGGCGTACCCAGATTGCGCACACTTTCCGAGTACATTGCATAAAAACGATCGACATTTGAATCCCATTCCGAAGTAAGTCCGGCATCGATCGCCTTGCGCACCATCGCCCGCTGTTTGCGCGGAATGGCTTTAAAGTTTTCCTCTGCCGTGGGCAGTAGCGTTTTTCTAAACGTTACATATAAATCTTTCGTCTCCCAATCCAGGCCCGAATCCTGCAGCTCCCGCACTTCTACATAATCGACATTCAAGCGTTGCCCCAATTCAACGGCATGTTCAATCAATGCCGTTTTAACCGCTTCCTCACTCGCCAATACACTTCCATACACACTAAAAGGCACGGATATAAGGGCACTGCCAAATAACCTGCTCTTGACATGTACTAACGGAAAAATACCGGCAATATCGCTGCCGTGCCGGGCCAGCAAATAGTATGTTCGATGACCCAGGACTTGCTCGAAAATAGTTCGCCACTCGGCTAAATGAAAAAACGTCGCATCCTCGGCGACGTGCACATACTCATTCCATGCATCGCATTCTGCATCGGTCAGTGCACTGATAGTTACATCGCTTGTCATTTTTAAATGATCGCTTTCGCCTAGACCGAGAACACCTGGTCCATTCGGTCCCAGGAAAAGTCCTGTAATAATTTACCCAGCCGGCCATAGGTTCGCTGCAAATTGATGTAATGCCTGAAGCGAGTTTTCAGCGGAATATTTTTTTGCTTCGGCTGCTCCGGGTCGATCTCCCAAGGATGTAAATAAAATATTGCACTGCGCTTTTCTTTCTCGTTCACGGTTTGTATCAATTGCCGGGAAACCGCATACGGAAAAAAGCGAAAGTATCCTCCGCCGCCTGATGGCCACAATCGATTCATTAATTTGACCGTGGATATGGGGACTTCTATCAGACCGGAATTATGCGCATAAAAACTGAAGCGAGGCGCATTGGGCATGCCATAGTGATCGTGCTGCACCGGATAAATACTGGAACTATAACGGTATCCTGCTTCTGCCAGACAGTCGTAAGCCCATAAATTACGCTCATCGATGGAGAAACTCGCCGCGCGATACCCTTTTACTTCCACACCGCCCAGGTCTTCCAGTAATTGCTTGGTGGCGCGAATATCGTCGCTGAATTCCTGCGGGGTTTGATCGGTTGCGCGCACATGGTTGCGGCCGTGACTGGCCAGTTCGTGCCCCTGAGCAACGATTTGCTTGACCACATTAGGGTAATGTTGCGCGATCCAGCCTAAGGTGAAAAACGTTCCCTTGACGTTATGCTGGTCAAACAACTCCAGAATACGCGCCATATTCCGTTCGACACGGCAATCTTGATTGCGCCATTGATCCTGAGAGATGGTATTACTGAACGCGGAGACCTGAAAATAATCTTCCACGTCGATCGTCATCGCATTCTTGATGGATTCGGAATCAGATTGTTCTGCGGAAACAGGTTTAAAGTCCATAGCGATCAAGCGGCAAATTTAGTATTGACCAAGCAAACACTAAACTTTACATGCCTTGACCGGGAGAAACCGGACCCATTACTCACTTCCGGTATCGTTTTTACGGCCTGAACAAACTAGAACCTGTGTATCAATCCGACATCAATGGTATTGGCCTCGAAATCGTCGCCGTCATCGTCGCCGTTACCTTCGTTATACACATAGCCTGCATCGAAATCAGTGTTCGGAGATAATGCGCGCGTATAGCGAACCCCTAGCTCAAAAAAGTCGGAGTCCGTTTCAACACCGTCTTCGATACTTTCATTGTCGTCCCACAGTGAGATCAACTCCAGCGAACTGACGCCGGTAATCTGCCACAGCCACGAAAAACCGTAGCCTTTTGAATCCTCTTCATCCAGTGTATCCAGGAATCTTTCGTCTTCGTCATAAGCTGTTACAGTGAAAGTACTTTTGCTAACTGTATACGCTATGGCCAGATCCCAACGCTGGGTTTCAGATACGGAGTTGCGGTCACCGGTCACATCAAATACAACATCATTATCAATCTCGATTGGATCGCTGAGAAAACTGCGCGTATCCGCAGAAGTGGAATCTCCCACCTCGATTTCTTCTTCATAAACCAAATTCGCAGTGATTCGGTTTCCGGCAACATTTAATTCACCAAACCAGGTATTACCGAAAAAGCGTTCGCCGCGACGCACTTCCAGTGTTGAAAATTCGCCTGCACCCAAAATAAAACCGGCATCCCAGAAAGTATCGTCTTCATCGGCAAAGCTCGGGTCGATCTCAAAATCATTGTTTTCGTATCCGTACGATCCTACCAGCTGGAATCTGGAAGCCACTGCGTAACCCAGATCGAGCTGACCACGCCTGAATTTAACGGTATCGCTGTCTTTGAAGTCGACTTTTTCGTTTTGATAGCGGGCAGCCCAGTCGAGTCGATCCGATTCCTCGTCTTGATTTCTAATAGTCGCCAGAAAACGCTGCGTGTCCCGGTCGTCAATATCGCCGGCGATGCCGTCATCGTCGGTGGTTTCATCAAATCTCTGGATTTCATATAAATAGGCGAATTCCGTCATTACATAGCTGCCCAACGGCTGCATAAAGCGCGGCTCTACGCCTATAGTGAGCTCGTCGGTAGTATTGCCGGTATCGTTTAAGTTGCTACTGGACTCTGTGGAGCTGGTATCTACCAACACATTGGTTATCGTAGCGTAGGAATCGATAAAAAAGCGGTCTTCAACCCACTCAAACGTGCTAAATGCGTCCAGATTATGGTCTGAGCTCAAGTCACTGCCGTCAAACGAATAAAAATTCTGCAGCAAGTAATCGAGTTGTACCTGCAACCTGCCTTCCAGCTTTTGCACTGTTATGCCGGGATTAAACTGCAAAACGACATCGCTATCTTCGCCGTCTTCGTCAAAGTTGACGTTATCGGAATACGCAGCCCGTGTTTCGACGAACGGTTGAATTTCCCATGCCGCCTGACCGGCGGATGGGAAAATTAGAATCAAGGGAAAAGAAAATACGGCGCAGCGTAGCGCTAGAGAGAGTCCACGTTGTATGAGAGCCATGTATGCATGAGATCAGTGAATATTACCGGTTATAATAACCATAATACGACGAATAGTCATACTGTCCATGCTGTTTTCTACTCTTGTTTAAGACTAAACCGACCGGTTTATCCGACTGAATCTGATCCAGTACCGCCTGCATCATTGATTGCGAAGTCTTGGCCGCTTCGGTCACGATCACTACTTGACCGGCCATTTGCACCAATACACTGGCTTCAACGGTTGCCAGCATCGGCGGAGCGTCAAATACCACGATACGCCCTTTCGGCTTCAGCAAACGTCTGAGGATCACCTGCATTCTGTTGCTGGATAGCAATTCACACGTGCTGTCGCTGAACGTTCCTGCCGGCAGCACTTTTAGATTATTCAGATCTGATTGCAAAATAAACGAATCAGAAGACGCATTTGGATCGCTGAGCAAATCATTCAGACCTTTGCGGTCGCCCAGACCCAATACCAGGCTCGCATCGCGCTTAATGGTGTCGCCGTCCACAAACAGGACATCATAATCCTTCTCTAGTGCCAACGACATTGCCAGATTAAGCGATGTATGCGTTTTACCCTCACCGGGCACCGCACTGGTGACAACGATAAAATTGGAACCCAAAACGTCTTTATTAAAATCGTTGTTGGATAAAAGATTATTTATAAGCGGTCGTTTAATTTGTTTGAACTCAAGCAGTGTCTGGGAAGTTTTATCCCAATCGACGCCGTGCGATCGCAATCCAATCTTATCCAGCTCGACGGATTCATAATTAACTTCCTGTCCTCGACTTCGTCCTGCCGGACCATACCCGCCATTAATTCCGGCCCGCATGTTTTCCGCTTCTATCGAGGAACCCCCCTCCATTGTGTTTACTGCTTTTTCTATTATGCTCACGATAGTATTCCCAACTATTGTTTATTTCATTACGTAGGAAGAAATTAACGAAGCGCCAGCTTCATGCTTCATTACCGA
>JANQOT010000165.1 GCA_028285655.1 Gammaproteobacteria bacterium | reverse complement strand
CTGCAAAATTCTATGCGGCGTTGCAGGAAGATCTAAATACACCGCTGGCGATCAGTGAGCTTCACGCCATTGCCAAAGCCGCCAATAGTTCGAGCATGCCGGAACAACAAGCGCAATTAAAAGCTGCATTGCTGGAATGCGGTAACAGTCTGGGGTTATTGCAACAGGATCCGAATGCGTGGTTTGGAGTCAGTGGCGAGGATTCGCAAGCACAAGAAATTGAACGGTTAATCGAGCAACGCAATACCGCGCGTGCTGCCAAGGACTTTGCTGCCGCCGATAAAATTCGCGACGAATTGTCTGCAATGGGAGTGGAAATTCTCGACCGGCCCGAAGGAACCAGTTGGCGTAAAATTTGAGGGCGCCGTCGCTTGAGGCCGGTCCTCGACGCCGATTTCGCGAACCATTAGCCCGCTGCCGGTATCCAAGCAAAACAGACCCACAAAGTGTCTTCGAGCCGATGAATTACCCGCATTGGTCGTATGCGACTTACCATCGTATTAATTTTCATATAGTAAACAAGCTGTTAGGGTAAAGAAGGATTACATTTGGGCGCAGGTTTTACACTCTATCGGGCTTGCCAGTAGAATAGTCCATTAAGAGCTGACCCAACGATTATTTATGTACCTCGAGTATTTTGGATTAAGCGAAAAGCCGTTTCAGATCACTCCCGATCCGAGATTCTTGTATATGAGTCGACGGCACCGCGACGGGTTTGCGCACTTATTATATGGCGCGGATGAAGCCGGCGGTTTCGTGCTGCTTACGGGAGAAGTGGGCACTGGCAAAACCACTTTATGCCGCAGTGCGTTGGCCAGCATCACGGAAAATGTTCGAGTCGCCCTGATTCTGAATCCCAAACAATCTGCAATCGAGTTGGTCGCTTCTATTTGCGACGAATTACAAATTAACTACCCGAAAAATGTTCGAAGCCTGAAAGCGCTGATTGATCGGCTGAATCTGTACTTGTTAAAAGCCTATGGACAAGGACAGCGGATTGTCGTCGTAATTGATGAGGCACAAAACCTGACATTTGAAGTGCTGGAGCAAATCAGGTTACTGACTAATCTGGAAGTTTCCACACAAAAACTTTTACAAATAATCTTAATCGGCCAGCCGGAACTGCAAACCATGTTAAGCCGGCCCGAGTTACGTCAGCTGGCACAACGTATTACCGCGCGGTTTCATTTAACCCCGTTAACGCGCGAAGAAACCGGTGAGTATATCGTGCATCGTTTAAAAGTAGCCGGTGTTACCAGAGAAATATTTACCAAACCGGCGGTACGCGAAATTTATCGCTTGTCTTCCGGAATTCCACGCCTGATAAATACACTCAGCGAGCGCGCTCTAATCGGTGCGTATGGCGCGAACCTGCCGCTTATTAAAAAAGACATTGTCAGTAACGCTGCCGAAGAAGTTTTGGGTAAATCCGCTCGGCGCGGGCTTGAATTTAATTGGCTGGGTGCGAGTGCAGTTACGGCAGCGGTGCTAATTCTGGCTATCGGACTGTGGGGAATTCTGCTGAGTAAAAACGATCAAAGCAATAGTACGGTTGCAAATGCCGCTAATGGGGAAGTACCCTTGCAAACCGGTAAAATTGACAAAAGCAAAGCCAATGTTGCAACTGCACAAGGTACTGCAACAATACCACCGGCCGCACAGCAAACCACACAATCTGAGTTTAGTCTGGCGGTGAATAATAGCGCCGGCGTCGCAAATACTACATCGGCATTTTCTTCATTATTTACTTTATGGAGTCGCGACTATACCGCGTACAGCGGCAACACTGCCTGTACCAGAGCAAACAATGCCGGCATGCGTTGCATTTTTGGTCAGGGCGAACTGGAATTACTAACTTTGTATAACCGCCCGGCAGTAATCGAGATTCGTAGCGCGAACGAAACATTGGTGTACGCAGTATTAAACGAAATAAATGGTGATCGGGCCAAATTAACAATTAACACGACTGAAGTTACTGCGCCGGTTGATGAATTAAAGCAGGCCTGGACCGGCAATTATGTAATATTCTGGAAGCCGCCGTTTCCAAATAATGAGTCACTGGCAAAAGGCTTCATCGGCCCCGACGTATTATGGCTGCGGCATCAACTCGACCAGATTGAAGGCAAGAAAAAAGCCGAGTATTCGGCCGCGAATCTTCAATTTGACGATCAGCTGGTCGAACGCGTGACGGCCTTTCAACAGCGCCATGGACTGGAAGCCGACGGTATCGTCGGCCGCGAAACTTTTATTGCTTTGGCTAATGTAGATAACAGAAATTCAGCGCCCAAGCTCATTCAGACCACAAAAGGGTAAACGTCTATGTCGATGATTCTGGATGCATTATCACGCGCGGAACAGGAACGTCGCAGCGAAAATGGCGTGGTGCTGGATCCATCCCGGTATGTCGGTAGTTCCTCTATTAAAGAAGAACGGTTGAAAAAATGGATTTTAATGGCTCTGCTGGTCAATATCGTGCTGGTAGCGATTATTCTGGCCAGTTATTTGCGAAAAGATAAAGAAATTGCTAACACATCGCAGCTTGCACCGTCTGTCGTCCAGCCGGACCAAGCCTCAGCGCCGCCGATCGCGGAGCCGACACCGCAACCGGTAATAACAAATACATTGCTCGAGCAAAAACCGGAATCTTTAGACGATAAACCGGCCGCTTTACCGCCGACACAAGAGCCGATGCTGTCATTGCAGGAAGAAGCACGAGTCAATAAAAACGCAAGTGCTCCCGTGGTGAAAAAGAAAAAAGTACAAAGCGCTGTTAAAAAAAATCCACCTGTCCGCTATGCAACACAGCCATTGTCTAGTCCAGGCAATAAATCAGTTCCGAAAGAAGCACTGCCGCCGGTACAAAACAGCGTGCAAGACTATTCGGCGCCGGGCAATCTTTCTGCTGCAGATCGATCTGCATTAAGTAAGTATGAAATCAATGTGCATGTGTACGACAATAATGTACAAAACAGGTTTGTACTTATAAACATGACAAAGTATAAAGAAGGAGACCGTTTGTCCGGCGGTGGTCCTTTGATTGCCGCAATTACTCCGGAAGGTGTAATTCTGGATACTGGCAGCGGCAAAACCTTGCTGGAACGAAATTAATTAATTAAGGATTATTGCTTGTCTTCTGACTCAACGCAGTCATCTATGTTATTGCAGGAAGATACCACACCGGAAATTATTGCTGCGATCGATTTAGGTTCGAACAGTTTCCACATGGTGGTGGCCGACAACCATGAGGGGCGTTTAAAAATTATCGATCGATTGCGCGAGATGGTCCGCTTAAGTGCGGGACTGGATAAATCGAATCAAAT
Organism: Gammaproteobacteria bacterium; assembly: GCA_028285655.1. Lineage (GTDB taxonomy): Bacteria > Pseudomonadota > Gammaproteobacteria > UBA4575 > UBA4575 > JANQOT01. The sequence continues at coordinate 25,886 of JANQOT010000165.1, read as the reverse complement.
TAGTGAAGAAGCATCCGCACGCGCACTAGCCTGTCTGGAACGATTCGGTCAACGTTTACGCGATATGCATGCCGATTCAGTGCGCGCAATCGGAACCAACGCATTGCGGCGCGCCAAAAATACCGGCAAATTTTTGCGCGCGGCCGAAGCGGCTTTAGGCCATCCCATTCAGATTATCTCCGGTATAGAGGAAGCACGCCTGATTTACCAGGGGACAAATTATGCAATTTCGCGTCCCAACGACCGGCGTCTGGTCATCGATATCGGCGGCGGCAGTACCGAGCTGATAATCGGCGAAGGTGTGCAACCACTGCATATGGAAAGTTTGTTTATGGGTTGCGTGTCCATGAGTGAAGTACATTTTCCGGAAGGCAAGCTCAGCCGAAAAAGTTTTGAACGCGCCTTTCTAAAAGCGAAACTGCAATTGCGACCGATTGTAAATAGGTACAAGAAACTGGGCTGGGACCTGGAAGTAGGGACTTCCGGAACCATCAAGGCGATTTCAGAAGTGGTTTATAACCAGTCCGGCGGGGGTAAAATAATAACCCAGGAAGCGCTGGAAAACCTGCGTGACATTATTATTGAAAGTAGCCACGTTAAAGAATTAAATTTTCCTTCATTAAAAAAAGAACGCTTGCCGGTATTTCCCGGCGGCGTGGCGATATTACTGGCCGTATTCGACAGTCTGGGAATCGAAAATCTGAATTTTTCGGATGGAGGTTTACGCGAAGGCGTATTGTACGACTTGTTGGGGCGTTTACATCTGGATCAGGGAGATAAACGCGTCGAAACCGTGTATGCACTGGAGCAGCGTTACCATGTGGATTTCGGGCAAGCCAATCGAGTGGAACTGTCGGCGTTGCTGTTACTTGGAAAAGTAAAAAAAGCATGGAAACTTAAAGATACCGAATTTGAAAATTACTTACGCTGGGCGGCACGATTGCACGAAGTGGGCATTGAAATTGCGCATTCCGGTTACCATCGACACGGTGCATATCTTCTGCAGAACTCCGATATGCCGGGATTTGCCTGGAATGAACAGCGTATTCTTGCATGTCTGGTCGGTAGCCATCGTCGCAAAATAAAAACAATACTGTTTGATGATATCCATAGTGAAATGCATCGGGCGGTTCGCTACTTGCTGGTTCTGTTACGCCTGGCGGTACTGTTAAATCGAGATCGAATCGATCTGGAAGCACCGATTCTTAATCTGGATGCTAAAGAGGACCAGCTAAATCTGGAATTCTCGGATCAATGGCTGGAAAAATACCCTTTGACGCGCATTGATCTGGAACAGGAAAGTGAGTTTCTTAAAGTAATTGATTTCGAACTGAGCTTTTCTTGAAGCTAGTTTTTAATGTTTGCAAACTCTTGCAAAAGTTCCAGCTGAGCGGTAACCGGACGCTCATCGGGACCGCAGGTCACGCGCTTATAGCTGCCGTCAGACTGTAATTGCCAGGCATTCTGGTTGTCTTTCAGATACAGTTCTAATTCAGACAGCACGCGTTTTTTCAGTGCACGATCTTCAATCGGCCAGGCGGTTTCCACGCGGCGGAAAAAATTGCGGTCCATCCAGTCGGCGCTGGAGCAATATACTCGAGGTCGTCCGCCGTTGGAAAAATAAAAAACTCGCGGATGTTCCAGAAATCGACCCACAATCGAACGCACTTCTATATTTTCGGAGACACCGGGAACTCCCGGTCGCAAACAGCACTGACCGCGCACAATGAGTTTGATTTCTACACCTGCCTGTGATGCTCTGTATAACGCCTGAATCAACTGCGGTTCAATCAGGGAATTTACCTTGGCGATAATTTTAGCCTTACGCCCCAATTGAGCTCGTTTGGTTTCTTTTTCTGTTAACTCAATTAAGGTTTTGTATAAAGTAAACGGTGCCTGCAATATTTTCTTCAGTTTCGGAATTTTTGTCAGGCTGGTGAGCTGTAGAAAAATTTCATGCATATCTGCCGTTATCTGCGGATTACAGGTAAACATGCCGTAGTCTGTGTACAGTAGCGCAGTGCGCTGGTGATAATTGCCGGTGCCCAGGTGTGCATAGCGCCGTAACTGATCATTTTCGCGACGAATAATCAGTATCATCTTGGCATGTGTTTTAATTCCGACAATTCCGTAAACAACATGTACTCCGGCTTTTTGCAAGCGGGTGGCGAGAGAAATATTTGCAGCCTCGTCAAATCGTGCCATTAACTCAATGACTACAGTAACTTCTTTACCGGCTGTTGCGGCTTCCACCAGCGCATCGACAATTCTGGATTGTGCGCCCGTTCTATATAAAGTTTGCTTAATTGCCAATACTTTCGGATCGCGGGCTGCCTGCCGGATAAAGTTAATGACCGGTGCAAACGACTGGAAAGGATGATGCATTAAAATATCTTGGGAAGACACAACATCAAACAAGCTGGATTCCGATGTAATGGGGTTGGGCAAAGTCGGTTTGAATTGTTTGTACTTTAAATCAGTTCGGTCGATTAACTCATACGCGTTCATGAGACGGTTCAGGTTTACCGGGCCATTGACACGGTATAGATCGACTTCATCAAGCTGGAACTGTTGCAATAAATACTGGACGAGATTATCCGGTGTGTTGGTGGAGGTTTCCAGGCGAACTGCTGCACCGTATTTGCGCGACGCAAGTTCACCTTCCAGTGCCAGCAACAAGTCATCAATTTCCTCGTCATCGACAAATAAATCGCTGTTACGTGTCACGCGAAACTGATAACAACCGCGAACTTCCAAACCCTCAAACAAGTCATTGACGAACTCATGGATAACTGAGGACAGAAACACAAAATTAAGTTTTTTATCGTCATTAGTGCTGGGCAGCTGGATAACTCTGGGTAGTGATCTCGGTGCCTGTACAATCGCCAGGTCTCCGGCGCGTCCGAACGCATCCGAACCACCCAGTTCGACGATAAAGTTAAGACTTTTATTTATTATTCGAGGAAACGGATGGCCGGGATCAATCCCCAGAGGACTGAGTACAGGTTCAACCTGCTCGGTAAAATATGTATGGATCCAGTTGCGTTGAGCGCGGTTCCATTTTTCTCGAGGAATTATCAGTATACCTTCGTCGGATAAAGTCGGTTGAATGACTTCATTAAAGACGCGGTATTGTTCCGTGACTAATGCATTAGCGGAATCGTGCAATTCCTGTAATAATTTTTTTGGCGGTATCTGGTCTGCGCTAGTATAGCCTGTAGAAAAATCAATGTGGTGTTTGACGCCGCCGACTCTGATTTCAAAAAACTCATCCAGATTGGTACAGGAAATACATAAAAACTTCAGACGTTCCAGAAGAGGCGTGTTTTTATCTTTCGCCTGTTCCAGCACACGCTCGTTAAATTTTAACTGGCTAAGCTCGCGATTAATAAACAGGGATGGGTCGCTTACATCAAGTGCATTAACCGGCGATGGTTTAACGTCGGTTTTTGCTTGCCCAAAATTTGTATGAATAATCTCAGCCATATAAAGGTTTAATGAACGGTAACTATTTCATCATAGTACTCAATCATGTTTCCTGCCAGTGCAGCCGAATCCCACTTGCGCGCGTAAAGAACGGCTTCATTTGACAGTTTCGTCATAGAGTCCTGATTTTGCAACAATGTTACTACCTTGCGGCAAAAGTCGTCTACTGAACCGTCGGTTATAATGGCTCCCCGGCATTCTGACAGCACATCTTTAGTGCCCATGGCGGCGACCGAAACTACCGGTGTACCTGCGGCCATTGCTTCAAGCAAAACCAGTCCCTGGGTCTCGGTTTTGGAGCTGAACACAAACAGGTCCGCACTGTGATAACAATCGATTAATTCGCTGTTCCGATCCAGATAACCCACAAAAGAAATATGGTCGTTTAAATCAAGGTTGTTCGCCTGCCGAACATATGAATTTTTAGCCGGCCCTTCGCCGGCAATCACCAGATGGACATCGGGCAAATACTGCTTTGCCTTGGCCAGCATTTCTATCAGCACGCCAATGTTTTTCTCAAACGCTACGCGACTTACATTCAGAAGCACTTTTTTATTTTCCGGAATGCCGAACTTGGAACGAAAATGGCTTCGTTTATTTTGAATAAACTTGTCGGCATCGATTCCGGTCGGAATAATTTTTACATTGTTGTCGACTCCGTATCCCTTGAGAAGATTAACAATGATGGATGAAGGGACCACCACTCCGTTTGCTTGATTGCATTGGCTGGTCGAAAAACGGCGCGCAAACAGGCGTAACAGAAATTTTGGAATATAAGGAATGTAGTGAAACAGATATTCCTCAAATAAGGTGTGATAGGTAATAACACAGGGAATCCCTAGCGTATTTGCAATTTTTACACCTGCATAGTGTGCAACAAACGGTGTATGAATGTGCACTAGATCAAACCGATAACTTTCAAGTCTCGGTATGAGCTTGATTATGTCACGGTATCTCATCATGCGATCTTCCGGATCCAATGGAATAGCGCGTGACGGTATTCTGATAATACTTTCATGTTGATCATACCCGGCGGGGTACTCCGGCGCGATCAAAACGACTTCATGGTTCTTAGATTCGAATTCCGACTTAAACGTTTGAATCGATGTGGACACACCGTTTATACGCGGAAAATACACATCCGATATCATTAGTATACGCATAGCACCGAGTATTAATTAACAGTATGAGCAGGGGTAAGATTGTTAATGAACTGTAAAGTGGCCTGTTCCCAGGTAAATTCTCTGGCTTGATTAATACAATCCCGCGGATCAAGCTTTAATGCAGCAAGTGCAGCGGTTTTTAAGTCTTCATCTAAGCAGCCCGTAACCCCATTACGCACGACATCGCGTGGACCGGTTACCGGAAATGCCGCGACCGGCAAGCCGCAAGCCATCGCTTCCAGCATTACAACGCCGAAAGTATCGGTCAGACTGGGAAATACAAATACATCGCCACTACCGATGTAACGGGCTAGCTCAGCGCCGAATTTATAGCCTTCAAATTTAGTTTCAGAATATTTTGTTCTTAGCTCTGACAGGGCGGGACCATCGCCGATAATCACTTTTGTTCCCGGTAATTCGGTATTCAGAAAAGCCTCGATATTTTTTTCTACAGCGACACGGCCTACATAGATCCAAACCGGTCGTTCGTAAGGCAGAAAATTCTTATCTCCGGGTTTGAATATTTCAGTATCTACGCCGCGTGACCACAGTACAATATTGTCAAAACCGCGGTCTTCCAGAATCTTTCTTTGATAGGGCGTACCCACCATGGTTCGTTTTGCATTGCTGTGAAAACTACGAAAGAACGTGTACGACCAAGAAAGCGGAACGGGAAAGCGTTCGCGAATATATTCCGGAAACTGGGTGTGGTACGAAGTTGTAAATGAAAGATTATTCCGGCGGCAAAATCTGCGAGCGGTTAAGCCTAACGGTCCTTCGGTCGCGATATGAATATGTGTGGGCGAAAAAGATTCTATCTCGCCGGCAATGTATTTTTTAGGGTTTAGAGCCAATCGAATTTCCGGGTATGTCGGACAGGGAATGGTTTTGCATGCCGAAGGGTTCAGTACCTTTACCTGATGTCCCAGCGATCGTACCGTTTCACTGGTTTTCCCCAGGGTTGTAACAACGCCGTTAACTTGCGGTTTCCATGCGTCAGTAATAATAATGAGTCTTATCAATGGAATAACAAATCAAAGATGTTTACACGATTACGTCGTAATTTTTAATAACTAACTCAATAAACGAATCAGCAAATGTAATTCTATTAAGCTGCTTTTCGGGGTGCCGGATTTTCTTTGTTCAGTGATTGTTGCGAACGTTTAAACTCTTCTGCCCAGTAAAGTAATTCAAGATGACCATTCTTATGCTCAACCAGACTGGAGCAGCTCTCTACCCAATCACCGTCGTTGCAGTAAAGTACGGAATTAATGTATCGCACTTCGGCATGGTGAATATGCCCACAGACTACGCCGTCGACCGAACGTTCCATTGCCAGATGCGCCAATGCATTTTCAAAGCTGCCGATATAGTTAACGGCATTCTTAACTTTCAGCTTTAAATATTTTGCAAGAGACCAGTAATTACGTCTGAAAATTTTTCGAAAGAAATTTACGTAATGATTAATTTGCAATAATTTATCGTAGGTCCAGCTTCCGAGTTTCGCAATTAACTGGCTGTGTTTAACAATTGCATCGAATTCGTCGCCGTGCAATACCAGTAGTTTTTTACCGTCCAGGGTTTGATGTACATAGTCCTGGTGAATCTCCACATTACCAAATGAGTAGCCGATATATTCACGCATGACTTCGTCGTGATTACCGGGAACGTAAATAACCTTGGTGCCGTGTTTGGCTTTGCCTAATATAGAGCGCACGACATTGGTGTGTTGTTGCGGCCAGTAGGAAGATTTTTGCAGGCTCCAGAAATCGACAATATCTCCGACCAGATAAAGGTATTCAGTCTCGACATTGTGAAGAAAATGTAAAAGCGCTTCTGCCTGACAGCCGCGAAAACCCAAATGAATATCGGATATCCATACGCTTCTCACTTTGATAGGTAATTTTTTTCCGAAACTACTCAAAGTCCGTTTTGTAACTTATAATTTAATTCCTTGAAGAATATGTAGGATTTATTACAAGTTTATTAAATTAAAATGAATAAAATATTAAAAAAATTCTATAAGCGCCTGTTTGTAATAAATATTTCATTTTAATATAACAAGTGTGTAACAGAAGCTTCGTACACTGCATCGTGACGCAGAGTCTTTTTGGGGACCATGGAATGTCTCAGTACAAAGCACACGGCCTATTTGAACGCGTGGACAATCTGGAAATGCGCTACTGCATCTGGTTAAACGGCAGCAGCAGACGAGTATTTATCCGCTTGTTTTTCAGAACCATCAGTCGTCTGGGTGACGGAATATTTTGGTATATTCTGGCCGCTTTTTTACCTTACCTGCATGGTGCGGCAGGCACTGTTCAAGCCCTGCATGTTTTATTGACCGGTCTGGTCGGTGTGGCGATTTATAAAGTCCTGAAACAACGGCTGGTGCGAGAGCGTCCGTATATCAATATTGCGCACGTACAGCAGGGTGCTCCCGCGCTAGATCGTTACAGCTTTCCTTCCGGCCATACCATGCACGCATTTTCTTTCAGTATCTTGCTCAGCTATTACCTGCCGGATATAGCGTCGCTGGTCTGGGGTTTTACTGCGCTAGTGGCATTGTCGCGTGTTGTGCTGGGACTGCATTATCCTTCGGATGTATTCGTAGGTGCGCTACTCGGTTCGCTGCTTGCACTGTCGAGTTTAGTGTTATTCGCAGTTTGAGTTAGGCCTACGCCAGCCGAAAATACTCCTGTGTAAATACAGGCCGTCATATTTCTACGTTTTTGTCATATAGATGTAACAAAACTGAAATATTATCGCCGCGTTCTTAAACTTTTAGATTTCAAAACTAATCCTGTTTTCGGCATGGAATGCCGAGAAAATCCCCAAACTTCATAAACTTAACTTAAAGAGAATTGAAAATGTATATCCAAAAATTTCGGTCCGCAGTAACGGCGGCTATATTGGTGAGCGGAGTTATGTTATCCGGTTCAGCAATTGCCGCCAATGATGCAATGATGGAATTGTTAAAAGTGCTGCGGGACAACGGCACCATCAGCGAAGAAGCTTACAGCGTACTAAAAAATTCCGCTCACGCTGACGAGGAACGCACAAACGACAAGATCAACAAAGTTTCAGAAGAGAAAATCGCAAGCGTTAAAAAGACCACGGACAAATTAAAGTGGGCTGAAAAAATAAAACTCAAAGGTGACTTACGTTTACGTCATCAAACTGAGCAGGATAAAGGAGACGGCGACCCTGGAAGAACTCGCTGGCGCTATCGATATCGTCTGGGTGTAGAGGGTCAGGTAAACGATAGCCTTAAAGTGGGTGCCGGTATCGCAAGCGGAGGCGATGATCCTCGCTCAACTAACGAAACCCTCGATGATCAATTCGAAACCAAAGATGCTCGCCTGGACTACGCATTTGCGGAATGGAAAGCAACTGATTGGTTAAAGGTAGTTGGCGGAAAATTCAAACGTAAAGCGTACCTTTGGAATACTACCGACCTACTGTGGGACGGTGATATACGCCCGGAAGGTGCCTCTGTAAATCTTGCATTTAAAAACTCTTTGGGCAACAGCTACGTTAATGCTGGATACTGGGTATTGGACGAATTCAGTTCAAATCCAAGTGATCCCTATATGTTTTATGGGCAGGCTGGACATAAATGGAAGTCGGGCGACTTCTTTGGCAATGCAGCAGTTACGATTTATCAGTTTGAGCGCTTGGAAGGAAATGCCATCCTTGCAGAGCATTCCTCCGGAGGTAATACGGCTGACACTTCAGGTAATTATATGTTCGATTACGACTCATACGGCTTGTCCGGTGAATTTGGAATGAACAATGTATTCCTGGGAGACAAAATGGTTGCTGTGTTTGGTGACTATATCCACAACTCTGATTCCGACGAAGACACCGGATTTGCTGTTGGCTTTAAGTTCGGCGACAAGAAAGTCAAAACGCTGCACGACTGGCAATTTAAATACATATATGCCGACCTGGAAGAAGATGCCTGGCTGGATTTCTTGCCGGACTCGGACCGCTTTGGTGGCGCAACCGGTATTTCGGCGCACGAGTTTGCCTTTAAATACGGTTTGGGTAAAAACGTATACCTGGGTTTAGACTACTACGACTCCGAGTCGGAGCTGCCGGGTAGCGACGATACTCAAAGTCTGCTGCAAACTGATCTTGTGTTTAAATTCTAGCTCTGCAGAAATAGTAAAGCGATACAAAGGGCAGCTACGGCTGCCCTTTTTATTGAAATATACTATTTGTCGTTGGATCTCACGAAATTATCTAATATATTTCCACGATCTTTGTTTATGTAACTATTATTTAACATTCGTCATCAATAATCAGCGCGGTTCATTAAGATCTATGGATATTTATACAATTCATTATGGACGTACAACTCGCCAATCAGGCAGTCAAACTTTATCCTACTGACATGGCAAAGCGTCGAATTCTAATTGTCGAGGATGAAAAACCTATTCGCGACATGGTGTATTTTGCCCTGGATAGCGATGGATTCGAGATTATCGAAGCGGTGGATGGCCGCGAAGCAACCGAAATACTGGCGCAAAATAACCCTGATTTAATTTTGATGGACTGGATGTTGCCCGATGTTTCCGGGTTGGAGCTGGTGCGTCGAATCAAGCGCGACGAAGTGACCAGCGAAATTCCGGTCATCATGCTGACTGCCAAGACCGAAGAACGCGACAAAGTCGAGGGGCTAGATTCCGGCGCCGACGACTACATAACCAAACCGTTTTCGGTCAAGGAATTGTCTGCTCGAATTCGGGCGGTACTACGCCGTAGCGAATCGACGCTGGAAGGAAGCAAGCTGTCCTACGGTCGTCTAGTGCTTGATCTGGATGCTCATCACGTTCTGGTGGGCGATATTCAGATTGAGGTGGGGCCGACGGAATTTCGCTTACTGGAATTCTTTATGACTCACCCGGATAAAGTCTATAGCCGCTCACAGTTGCTGGATTATGTGTGGGGGCGCAGTAAATTTGTCGAGGAAAGAACCGTCGATGTACATATTTTACGTCTGCGCAAGCTTTTAAAACCGCATAATTGTCATACAATGGTACAGACAGTCAGAGGATATGGTTACCGGTTCGTCGCCGACAAATAATGAAATTATCAATGTTCTGGACGGAGCTAAGGTTGGCTTTAGCTGCGCTCTTAATCGGCCTGTTACTTGGTCTGGTAACAGGTTACTGGGCCGTATCGATCGGAACCGCACTATTTGTATTTATTGTCTCGCAACTGATTCAAATTGCACGTTTACGTGAATGGTTGCTAAACGACGCGCCCATCGACAACACTCCGCACCTGTCGGGCACTACCGATCGAATTATTTCCGAAGTCTGCGCCATTAAAAAAGAAAATACGCGCCAGCAGGAAAAGCTGGAGGAGCTATTGCGTAGATTCGATGCAGCGACGCGCGCAATGCCGGACGCTATGTTAATCGTAAACGAATTGCAGACCATCGACTGGGCCAATCCCGCGGCGCAAAAATTGCTGGGTATCGATGCACAACGAGACGTTGGTCAGCGCATCGATAATATTGTACGCGACCCCGAAATAACTGCTTATCTGGCGAATAATGAATTTAACCAGCCATTGGAGTTTTCGTCGGCGCGCAGTCAGGAAAATGATTTAATGCTACGTGTAATTCCGTATGAGGAAGGGCGAAAACTTTTAATCGTGCACGATCACCAGGATTTATTGCGATTACAGCAGGTGCGCAAGTCTTTTATTTCAAATGCATCGCATGAAATGCGCACACCATTGACAGTCATTATCGGATACTTGGAGGCCTTAACTTCACGCGACGACGCAGATGCCGGTATACGTCGTGGAATCGAGGGCGCTCTGGATCAGGCGCATCGTCTGAAACAGCTGATTGAAGACTTGCTGTCGCTGTCGCGGCTGGAAAGCCTGCCTCTGAGCAAGAGCCAGACGACACCGGTCGATATTGCCGCGCTGGTGCACGAAAGTGTCGAATTAGTAAAAGCATCTAAACTTTACCAAGGCCATAAAATTGAGCTACGTTTACAGGAAAATATGTACATCAATGGTGATGAGCGTGAGCTGCAAAGTGCGGTGCAGAATATTATCGAGAACGCGGTAAAGTATTCTCCGACCGATTCTCCGGTACAAATTGACTGGTTGACTACGTCCGAAAATGCCGTGTTATCGGTACGTAATCGCGGAGAGGCTATCGAGCATGGACACTTAGTCCGTCTGACCGAACGTTTTTACCGTATCGACAAGGGTCGATCGCGCGACAAGGGCGGCACGGGCCTGGGTCTGTCCATCGTAAAACACGTTATGGAGCGCCACGACGGTGAACTGGTAATCGAAAGCACCAAAAATGTCGGTACCACGGTGCGACTACTATTCCCGAGCGAACGTATTTGCCTGGAAGCGAACCGGGTGAGTGCATAGCCTTTCGTCGTGTAATACTTCTGTAATAATAGTTTTAATATTTCTGTAACAATTCAAGAATAAAGTACCCGCTCGCGAGCCGGATTTGCCGGTTTTGGCGGCCTACAAACATGATTTTTTTAGGAGAATCAATGAATTACAAACGAATTATAATCGCGGCATTGGTATTGACTGCAGTGCTATCGACCTCAGTATCCGCCGAGCCGAAAGTTGATCAGGGTTTAAGCAAGTACACGGTTGCCAGTGGTGTTTCCGGTAACTTGTCCAGCGTTGGTTCCGACACGCTGGCCAATTTGATGACGCTATGGGCGGAAGAATACAAACGCTTTTACCCGAACGTGAATATTCAGATCCAGGCTGCGGGATCGTCCACCGCACCGCCTGCACTTACCGAGGGCACCTCTAACATCGGTCCCATGAGCCGCAAAATGAAGGACAAGGAAATTGCGGCATTTGAAGAAAAGTACGGCTACAAGCCTACCGCTGTACCGGTTGCTATTGATGCGCTGGCAGTATTTGCGCATAAGGACAACCCGATTCAGGGACTTACTATCAAGCAGGTGGATGCAATCTTTTCCAGTAATCGCAAGTGTGGTGCCGGCAACGACATCAGCACCTGGGGTGATCTGGGCCTGACCGGAGAATGGGCGCGGAAAGACATTCAATTGTTCGGCCGCAACTCTGTTTCCGGTACTTACGGATACTTTAAAAAGAAGGCACTGTGCAAGGGCGACTTTAAAGCCTCGGTGAACGAGCAACCTGGTTCGGCTTCGGTAGTGCAGTCAGTAACGCAATCGCTGAACGGTATCGGGTATTCGGGTATCGGCTACAAGACCACCGGAGTTCGTGCAATTCCATTATCCAAGTCTGACTCATCGGACTTTATAGAAGCGACGGCAGATAGTGCGATTTCAGGAAAATACCCGCTGGCTCGATTCCTGTACGTATATGTGAACAAGCATCCTAATAAAGAGCTTTCGCCTCTGGAAGGTGAGTTCATTAAACTGGTACTGGCGCAGGAAGGCCAGAAGGTCGTGGTTAAGGACGGCTATATTCCGCTACCTGCAAAAGTGGCTGAAAAAACACTTACCGCGTTAGGACTGTAAGTTAAATCGGCATCAATTAAGCAAGGCCCTGTGACAACATGGGGCCTTGTTTTATTTGTAGTTCATACATTAGACGTATAATCTTCGCTCTTTAGTATTTATCGCATAATCAGCTTTAATGGAAGCGCAACCCACATCACTGAATTTGCAGTCAGCTTCGCGCAGTTGGCAATGGCGCAAAGTGAAAGACGTATTAATGCGTCGCGTAGTTCAATTTGGCGGTATAAGCGTTATTGCTGCGATCGCGCTGATTTTCGTGTTTCTGCTAAGCGTGGTTTATCCCCTTTTTGAAACTCCTTCCACGCAACAGATTGCCAGCTACCAGGTTCCCGGCGACGAAAATTCAAAATCGATTTTTCTTGCCATTGAAGAACAGGCAGAAATTGCCATGCGTGTTTCCGATGCGGGCGAGATGCTGTTTTTTGACGTTACCAGCGGCAGCATCATTTATAAACACAGTCTGCCTATTGCTGCAGATAACCCCATCAGGTCGTTTCAGGTAATCAATGAAACTCTGGGGATCATGGTGGTCGGTTTGCAATCCGGGGATCTGTTATTTTTCAGGCACCATTATCAGCTTGAATTCACAGAAACGCGCCGAATTATTCATCCAAAGGTGAGCTATCCGTATGGTGAAGAGTTATTTCAAGTCGTTGACGGGCCGATACTGGATTTTGGAATCGGTGAAAATGAAGACTCCATTTCGATATTACTGCGTACCGATAATGACCGGATCATCTTTAAATCATTTGAAAAAGAAACCTCTCTTATCGAAGAAGACGTCACGTTAAGTCCGCTGGATGCGATCACGCTTAGCCCGGTTGCGCGCGTCCTTGGAATCTTGGTTGACCCAGAACAGGAGTGGGGCTATGTCCTGAACAAGGAAGGAAACCTGTTAACTTTTGATATACGCGATAAAAATAACCCCGAGTTACAAGAAAATGTTCGTGTTACCGAACGCGATGTTGTTCCCACTTCGTTGGCCTACTTAACCGGAGGCATTTCATTATTGATCGGCGATAGTGAAGGTAAATTATCCCAATGGTTTCAGGTACGCAGCGAAGGTGATTTGCGATTCAAGCTAACCAAGATACGCGATCAGCAAATCGGAACCGCTCCTGTGATCAGTATTGTTGCAGAGCAATTGCGTAAAGGAGTAATCGCCGCGACCGAGGCGGGTGAAATTAAACTGCTGTACACCACCAGCGAGCGTGATCTTTTATCTTTACCGGCCGGTGGCAGTGCGATTCGAAATCTGGCAGTGGCACCGCGTGCAGATATCTTTCTTGCAGAGAATGATGCCGGCAAACTTAAAGTCTGGCATATCGATAATCATCACCCTGAATCTTCCATGCGAGCCTTGTGGGGCAAGGTTTGGTACGAAGACTATATTGAGCCGGATTTTGTCTGGCAGTCTTCTTCTGCCAGTAGCGATTTTGAGCCGAAGTTCAGTTTAATTCCCTTGACCTTCGGTACCCTGAAGGCTGCGTTCTATGCCATGTTGTTTGCGATGCCGCTGGCCATCTGCGGCGCAATATTTACCGCGTATTTCATGGCGCCACGTATGCGCGGCGCAGTCAAGCCCACGATTGAAATTATGGAAGCTTTACCCACGGTAATACTGGGTTTCCTGGCCGGCTTGTGGCTGGCACCTTTTGTGGAACGGCATTTGCCGGGCGTATTCAGCGTGTTTTTGCTTGCGCCTCTGGGGGTAGTGCTTGTCTCCTTGTTGTGGTGGAAAGCTCCATCCAGGTGGAAAATGTACATTCCGGATGGCTGGCAGGCTGCCATTCTGATTATTCCGATCATTATCGTCACCTGGTTATGTGTGAGTGTTTCACCTTATGTCGAACGCTGGCTTTTCGATGGTGATATTCGTATCTGGATGAGTGAATCGCTGGGAGTTGGTTTTGACCAACGTAACGCGCTCATTATCGGAATTGCCATGGGCTTTGCAGTTATTCCTACCATTTTTTCAATTGCGGAAGACGCCATATTCAGTGTGCCGAAACATCTAACGTCCGGATCGCTGGCGCTTGGTGCCACTCCCTGGCAAACACTGGTACGCGTGGTATTGCCGTCGGCCAGTCCGGGTATATTTTCCGCGGTCATGATCGGTTTCGGCCGAGCCGTGGGTGAAACCATGATTGTGTTGATGGCGACCGGGAACACACCTGTAATGGACTTCAGTATATTTCAGGGCATGCGCACCCTGTCGGCAAACGTCGCAGTTGAGTTGCCCGAATCAGAAGTGGACAGTACTCATTACCGGATTTTGTTTTTGGCGGCGTTTGTACTTTTTATATTTACTTTCTTTTTTAATACGGTCGCAGAGATTGTTCGCCAACGCTTGCGTAAAAAATACGCGAGTCTGTAAGAATTAAACTATGCAAGATATAAAAACGAAAAAACCTGGATTTTTCAAAAGCGGGACTCCCTGGGTATGGTTAAATGCGGGCGCGGTATCTGCGAGTATCATCATGGTGGTGGGCTTGTTGATACTTATTGCCGTCAGAGGTCTGGGACATTTTTGGCCCAAGACCGTCTGGGAATTCGATTACTTGGAATACGGCGAAACTATTGTGTTGATGGGTGAACGTTCCAAAGTAGAAACGATTCCCGTCAGCCAATTGCAATCATCCGGCCGGACCTACGATTTCGATCAGGAATTTGTCGAGCGAACATTATTAAAAACCGGTAACCGCGACGTTTACGGGTTTGATTTCAAACTGATTGTCAAACCGAATGAAGTAAAGGTACGCAAGCCGGAAGATGCGATCGTGTTTGAACGTACTCAATGGGGAAATTTTTACGGATATCTGCAAGCTATTCGAGAACAGGGTAACGAGCTTTCGATTGATTCTTCCATGTTATGGAATGAATTGAAAAAACGTATAAAAAGGGTTGATAAGTTACGTGAGCGTATCCATGAAATCGAGAAAGAGGATATCGGCGCAATCAATTACAAAATTGAAAAACTGCGTTTGCAACAACGAAAAATCGAGTTGTTAGGCAACTTGGATAAAGCCGAACTTGATAGAATTGCTGCGCAGAAAGTTGCCTATGACGAAGAATACGCTGTGCTTAAACAGGAGCTGGATAGCCTCTACGCGGACATTAAACGCGACAGCGTAGACATGCAGGTCATGACCGGCCAGCGGGTGCAAATCAGTCTGGCTGACATTTTAAAAGCAACCCGTCCCAATTCAATGGGAGTGGGCGAGAAGCTTTTGCATTATTTTATTAATCTGAAAAACTTTATCACTGAAGATCCACGGGAAGCCAATACTGAAGGCGGTATTTTCCCGGCCATATTCGGCACGGTAATGATGGTGTTGTTAATGTCAATAATCGTCACGCCATTTGGAGTCGTAGCCGCAATCTATTTGCGTGAGTACGCCAAGCAGGGTTTTATTACACGCTTGGTAAGAATTTCGGTAAATAATTTAGCCGGTGTACCTTCAATTGTGTACGGGGTTTTCGGACTGGGATTTTTTGTGTATCTGGTTGGCGGCAGAATTGACGAATGGTTTTACCCGGAAGCATTGCCTGCGCCTACCTTTGGTTCGGGAGGGCTGATGTGGGCCTCGTTAACGCTGGCGTTACTGACGGTCCCGGTCGTAATCGTTGCCACTGAAGAGGGGCTGGCCAGAATTCCAAGATCCATTCGCGAAGGTTCCTTGGCCCTGGGCGCTACCAAAGCGGAAACTTTATGGCGGACAGTGATTCCCATGGCCAGTCCGGCCATGATGACCGGATTAATTTTAGCGGTTGCACGAGCTGCCGGTGAAGTTGCACCTTTAATGCTGGTAGGTGCGGTTAAACTCGCGCCTTCATTACCGGTGGACTTTAATGCTCCATTTATTCACCTGGAACGGAAATTCATGCATTTGGGATTTCATATATATGATGTCGGATTCCAGAGCCCGAATGTAGAGGCGGCTCGACCGCTAGTGTATGCAACGGCATTGATATTAGTGGTGGTGATTGTGGTGCTGAATTTATCGGCGATCTATATCCGCAACCATCTCAGAGAAAAATACCGCACTATGGAGCAATAATTCACAGGGATTAATAGTAAATTTTTGATTGAAAGTATAAGCTATGACTATGGATGCACCCGCAATTTCAGATCAGGTATTTAAAAGCAGAACTTCCAAGCGCCTGGAAGACGAAGAAATTTGCATGCAATGCAAAAAATTCTCGCTTTACTATGGCGACAAACAAGCGCTGTTTGATATCGATTTAAAAATTCCGTCTCGACGTGTTACTGCGTTTATCGGTCCCAGCGGCTGTGGTAAATCCACGCTGCTTCGATGTATGAATCGCATGAACGATTTAATCGACGGAATAAAATTAGAAGGCGAGCTGACACTTAACGGTCAGGATGTTTACCATCGCAGCGTCAATGTTACCGACTTGCGCCGGCGCGTGGGTATGGTGTTTCAAAAGCCCAACCCGTTTCCTAAATCGGTTTTTGAAAACGTTGCATATGGTTTGCGCTTGCAGGGTGTTACAAATCGGCGAGAAATCGAAGACCGGGTGGAATGGTCGTTAAAAAGTGCTGCCCTGTGGGATGAGGTAGGCGATCGTTTACAGGACAATGCGTTTGATCTGTCGGGCGGACAACAGCAGCGCCTGGTGATTGCGCGTGCAATTGCTATTCAACCGGAGGTTTTGTTGCTGGATGAACCAGCTTCGGCGCTTGATCCTATTTCTACACTAAAAATCGAGGAATTGATCTTTGAACTTAAATCACAGTACACAGTGGTGATTGTGACCCATAATATGCAGCAGGCTGCCCGCGTGTCGGATTACACGGCGTTTTTATATTTAGGCAAGCTCATCGAGTTTGGCGCGACTGATAAACTGTTTACTAATCCGACTGAGAAGCAGACAGAGGATTACATAACCGGAAGATATGGTTAATTTCAAGAAAATGTAACATAAATGTATATACATTGTATGCAAATGTATATACAATACGGATTATGTGAAGTGGCTAGGTGATGTAATGGCTTTTCAAAATACAGGACAACATATATCGCATCAGTTCGACGAGGATCTGGAATCCACGCGAAATAAGGTGTTAAACATGGGCGGACTTGTGGAAAAACAAGTGGAAAACAGCCTGTTGGCACTGGTGAATGCAGACAGCAGTCTGGCTGAACAAGTCGCGATGAGCGATTATCAAATTAATTCCATGGAAGTGGCGATTGACGAAGAATGCAATCATATAATTGCATTGCGCCAACCGGCGGCCAGTGACCTGCGCTTGGTAATGGCGATTATCAAAACCATTACCGATCTTGAGCGAGTGGGCGACGAGGCCGAGAAAATCGGCAAGTATGCAATCGATCTTGCCACCGAGGAACGCAATGAAAATTATTTTGCGGAACTGAGACACCTGGGTGAGCAGGTGAAACGCATGTTGCGTGATACATTAGATGCATTTGCGCGCATGGACGTTGCCAGCTCCTATAGAACAGCGGCCAGCGATAAAGAAGTTAACCGTGAATACGACGCAATCACGCACAAGCTGATTAATCTGATGACCAAAGATCCTACAACTGTAGAGCGGGCACTAAGAGTGATGTGGTGCGCACGGGCACTGGAGCGAATCGGCGACCATGCCAAGAATATTTGTGAATACGTAATTTTTGCCGTGGAAGGTAAAGATGTTCGGCACACAAGTTTTCAACAGGCGCTGGCAGAATTTCAGTCACGCTCCTGACATTTTCAACCAGATAACTTTTTCGAATCAAAAAAAAGCACCGGACTTGCGGTGCTTTTTTTTGGTTGAATCTTTTAGTTAGAAAGCAACTGCCAATACTATGGCAACAACAATTATGACAACCCCGACTAATATCGCAGAAACATCATAGTTCATTTGGACTCCCGCCTTGTTTTATAATTTTTTCAAATTGAAATTGGTAGGGAATTATATGGGTTACGGTCGGTGGGTACAATATGGATTTAACCACTCGCCATTGCTCGAGGCTTCCGGCGATTGAAGCTAAGCCCATGAAATTAATGGGTTTTTAAAGGGTTATTTAAAACGCGCCGGCTTGATGTCCAGGTTTTCCACATACTGCCGAGTGACTCCCAGTTTTTCAGCCGTCATGACTCTGATCGCCGTCAATGTATATTGAGGATATTCATCCGCTAATGAGTTGGCTACGTCATGGCATCGTGCCGCCAGCGGCTTGTCATCATCGGGATCAGCATCAGCAGTCAGTTTCTTGATTACCACATTTTCGGTAACCGGAGGACTTTCCTTGCGTTTTGATTGTTTTGTCGCAGGCTTCGATTTGGCCGGCTCTTCGCTGGCTGTTTTACTTGATTTGGCTGCAGCGGCGGTGTTTTTGCTTTTAGCTTTACTGCGATTATTTGTTTTCGCGGCTGTGGCATTACCGGATTTACGCGTTGTGGATTTAGGTGCAATCGTTTGCGAAGCGGTTGCATCTTCGGATTCCAATTGAATCGCTAATGATCTCCACATATGCCCCATGATTTGAATAGCGCTAAGGGTTGCCGTCGCAGTCAAGCCCTTGGTTAACGCTGCTTTGATGGTGCGAAAATGAATCAGCATCGACAAATAGTGCCATTCGGGAGATTCAGGCTTTGCATCGTCCATGCGCGTTCGCAACCCGACAATTGTATCCAGATTATTTTTGTTGCTTAGACTATTTTCAATGGTCTCTTCAATTTTGGATAACAGGGTATACAAATCGTCGAAATTAACTTTTTCATACTTTTGGTATTGCTCAAAGCGGGTGGCCCAGTCAATTGAGTATAGTTCTTTAGTGAGCGGACTCGTTTCCATATTCTGAATTCGTTTTAAATCTTTGTGTTTGGTAGTAGCTAAGCGGAGTCGGGTCGAATGTCTAATTCATCCAGACGTTGCTTGCTGACATTTAACTTATTGCACAGCAGTAGACGCAAGGCATTCACCGAGCAATGCGGGTATTTTTTCTGCAGGGCGTTGATTGCAGCGCGATAACTTTCCGCTTCCAAGTCTTCCTCGTTGGCGTCGTTTAGAATCTCTTCCACTAATTTCTTATCAGCCAGTTGCTGTTCGCGGTTTTCGGCAAAATGACCCTGCCAGCGAAAATCGGCCAGCAAAAAGCCAAGCAAAATCGTAGTTGCCTGATCACCGTTTTCCAATGCGGAACGCAGTGTGAAAGACTGTAACAAGCTGTTACCGGCATACCATTCCGAAGTACCTTCTTCCAGACTATCCAGTTTCGACTGAAGTTTACCGATTTCTACGGGTAGGCCAGCTTTGCTAAGAATTTCACGCGCCCAGTTATCGGATTCCTCCAGCGCTGCATCCAGGGACGCCAGGCTGGGGTCGGCAAATTCCTTGATCTTTATTAGTGTGCCTACTGGGTCTGCGGCTGCGGCTTCGGGCCAGCGTAGTTCCATCGAAGATTCCATTAATTATTTCCCTATTGCACCCAAATGACGTTATACCGCAATTATAAATTTTAAAGTGTGATTAACGACTAAGGCTGGATAACTTTAAGATATAGCAAGATATTCGGCCGATATATGGCTTAAAAGTAACTACCAACGGGGGCGAACTTCGCCCAGTATTTAGTCTCTAATTTGGGTGGGTCAACTGGATAACTAACAACGAGGTAAGGAAATGAAAGCGACGCTAAATCAGACTCTTATCATATTCATTTCAGCATTGATGCTGGCTGCGTGTTCGACCATTAACCCGTACACGGGTGAAAAACAGACCAGTAAAGCAGTGAAGGGAGCGGGCATTGGTGCCGCTGCCGGTGCGGTAGTTGGTTTAATCAGTGGTGACGATGGCCGCGAGCGCCGAAAGCGCGCGCTGATCGGAGCCGGAGTCGGAGCTTTGGCAGGGGGTGCCGTCGGGTATTATATGGATGTGCAGGAAGCCAAATTACGCGAAAAGCTGGCAGGTACCGGAGTGGGTGTGGTACGTGACGGAGATAACATTATTCTCAACATGCCCAGCAATGTAACGTTTGCAGTCGATAGTGCCGACATTAGCAGCAGTTTTTATAAAGTACTCGATTCGGTTACTCTGGTGGTTAACGAGTACGACAAGACATTAATAGAAGTCATGGGGCATACCGACAGCACTGGTTCAGAAGATTACAACCAGGCCCTGTCGGAACGACGCGCTCAAAGCGTGTCGGATTATTTCGATAGCCGCGATGTGCTCGCCGGGCGCCTTGCCACTTACGGGTACGGCGAAAACCATCCGGTCGCGGACAACGGCACCGAAACCGGCCGAGCCTTGAATCGTCGAGTCGAAATTGCCTTGGTGCCCATTACCACCAGCTAGACGCTATACCGAATTTGAGATGTGAAAAGGCCCTGGCAATTGCCAGGGCCTTTTGGTTGAATAACCGTTATTTTAATTCACAGCCTTCATCGCGCATGTCCCAGGGAACCTTATATATCGTTTCTGCACCTTCCGGTGCAGGCAAAACAAGTTTATTAAAAGCAGTCCGTCAGCGTTTGCCCGAATTAAAAGTGGCTGTTTCCCACACCACACGAGCGGCACGACCCGGCGAAATCGACGGGGAGCATTATCATTTTGTAAGCAAAGAAGAATTTGCCAAAATGGTAGAAGAAAATCTGTTTTTAGAACATGCGGACGTATTCGGCAATTTTTACGGTACCTCGAAGCTAGCAGTGGATGAATTATTATCTACAGGTTTGAACGTCGTATTGGAGATAGACTGGCAGGGAGCACGGCAGGTACGCGAGCATTACCCGGCTGCGGTTTCCATATTCATCATTCCACCGTCGGTGGACGAGCTCGAAAATCGTTTGCGCGAGCGAGGGCAGGATGCAGACGGTATTATTGCCAGGCGTATGGCTGAAGCAAAGGCCGAGCTTAGTCATTATCCCGAATATCAATACTATATAATTAATGATGATTTTGACCGCGCTATCCAAGACCTAACTACCTTATTTACCTCGATTGAGAATTATGTTTCGCCCGGTCAGGATCTCCTGCGAAAAATACTACCCGATCTGGAAGATACCCCCAGCTAGTCTATCCGGTTAAAATCGACTACACTTTAAACATAATATAATCAAATTCCCTAGGAGAACGCGCGTGGCACGTATTACTGTAGAAGACTGCTTGGACAAAATCGACAACCGTTTCAAACTGATCATGGTTGCCAGCAAGCGTGCACGTCAGATCGCTACCGGATCAGAACCGCTGGTAGGTTGGGAAAACGACAAGCCTACCGTGGTTGCATTGCGTGAAATCGCCGACGGGCTTATTGATGAAGACTATTTAAAAGAAGCGCCGCCGGTATCTTCGGAAGAATTATTCAATGAAGAACTGGAAGAAGCCAACGACGCTGCTACCGCTGCGTTGCATGCCGAAATCGGACAGGAACTCAGTCAACTGCTGGACGCGGGCGATAATAACCAGGCGACTGCTCCCGATGAATCCGAACAGAGTGGTTAGTCGCCACCGTAATTGCACAATAATGTAAATGGCGACCGCTGTACCCACCAATCCCAGTTCCGCCTTAAATGTAAACAGTCCATCCCGATTTTTAGTCAGCGAATTGTGCGAGTTGCTGGAATCCTATCTCGATTCCAAGCAGGTCAAAATAGTATATAACGCCTACTTGTTCAGTGCCGAAGCACACGAAGGCCAAAAACGCCTGACAGGTGAACCGTATATCTATCATCCCCTGGCGGTCGCGAAAATTATGGCTGAGATGCGCATGGATGCACAAAGTATCACCGCCGCCATATTGCATGATGTCATCGAAGATACTCCCACCGCGAAAGAACAGATTATCGAACAGTTCGGCGAGGAAGTTGCCGAGCTGGTCGATGGTGTAAGTAAACTCACCAATCTGAATTTCTCCTCCCGCGCAGAAGCGCAGGCAGAAAATTTCCGCAAAATGTTGTTGGCCATGGTGCGCGATATACGCATTATCATTATCAAGCTGGCCGATCGCATGCACAATCTGCGCACGATTTCGGTGATGCGAGCGGAAAAACGCCACCGGATCGCGAAAGAAACTTTGGATATTTATGTTCCTATCGCCCAGCGTGTCGGTATGCATAAACTGCGCCTGGAACTGGAACGGCTCGCATTCCAGGCATTGTATCCGTTCCGTTATGCGGCGCTGGACAACGCCGTGCGCAAGAATCGCGGTAACCGCAAGGAGGTGATGCAAAAAGTTGAAGCCTCTATATGCACACAACTTGAAAATGCGGACATCGAAAGCCGGATTTTCGGACGCGAAAAAAATCTATTCAGTATTTATAAAAAAATGCGTTCCAAGCGCATTTCTTTTTCAGAAGTTTACGATGTATATGCAATTCGTGTATTGGTAAAAGATGTCGATACATGCTATCGCACACTGGGGGTTATTCATAATTTGTATAAACCCGTGCCCGGCCGCTTTAAAGACTATATCGCAATTCCCAAGAAAAACGGCTATCAGTCCCTACATACAGTTTTATTCGGACCGCACGGAATAGTGATTGAAGTGCAAATCAGAACGGAAGAAATGGATGTAATTGCCGAATCCGGTATTGCTGCACACTGGATTTATAAAAGTGAAGGCGATACGAATGTATTGCCGAAACCAAATGCAAGCACGCGCAAATGGTTGTCGGAAATTCTGGAAATCCAGCAAAGTACCGGTAACTCGATAGAATTTCTTGAAAGCGTAAAAGTTGATTTGTTCCCGGATGAAATTTATGTGTTCACGCCGGCCGGTGATATTGTCGTACTGCCGCGTGGAAGTTCGGCGGTCGACTTTGCTTATGCCGTACACTCCGATCTGGGCAATACCTGCGTAGCAGTCAAAGTAGACCGAAGAATATCTCCGCTTAGCATCCAGTTGGAAAATGGTCAAACCGTGGAAGTGATATCAACGCCGACAGCGCGACCAAAACCAAGCTGGCTGAACTTTGTTACAACTAATAAAGCGCGTAGCAATATTCGCCACTATCTGAAAAACCTGCGTCGTGAAGAAGCCATTAAACTGGGAGAGCAATTATTTGATAAGGCATTAACGCACTACAATAAAACTCTGGATGACGTGAAGCAAAGAGATATCAACCGCCTGTTAAAAACCGTACACCTGAATTCGATGGACGACCTTTATGCCGAAATCGGCCTGGGCGAACGCGTTGCAGAGCTGACGATTCGCAATCTGTTTAATCTGGATGAAGTCCGGCGGCCGCGAGTAAAAGGCAAATGGCGACGACAGCAACCGCTGGCCATACGCGGTACCGAGGGAGTGTTGGTGAACTTCGCCAAGTGCTGTTTACCGATACCGGGTGACCCAATTATTGGTACCATGACCTCTGGCAAGGGTCTGGTTATCCACCGTGAATCCTGCCGCAATGTCGACCGCAAAAATGCATTAAAAGACAAATGGATTCCGGTATCCTGGTCCGATCACTCGTCACAACAGTTTAATGCCGAGGTGCGGGCACAGACTGCCAATCAGCGCGGTGTGCTGGCAACGTTAGCGGCTCGAATCGCAGATGCGGGTTCCAACATTGAAAATATCGTCTTTGAAGAACGCGACGGAACCAGTACGACGATTACATTTATGTTCGGTGTTCACGACCGTAAACATCTTGCTAAAATAATTCGTAATTTACGTTCGGCGCCAAATGTATTTAAAGTGGCAAGAACACGCGGCTAGAAAAATTCAAGCATAAGAAGAAGGAGATAACGATGACAAAATCGATCGTTTCAACAGATCGTGCGCCCCAGGCTATCGGCACCTATTCGCAAGCGGTGAAAATAGATTCCACGGTTTATATGTCCGGCCAGATTCCGCTGGACCCGGCTACTATGGAACTGGTGGGCGATAACATCGAAGACCAGATCAGGCGTGTATTTGACAATCTGGCAGCCGTTGCCGAGGCAGCGGGCGGCTCTTTAGAGACCGTAGTGAAACTTAATATATTTCTAACCGACTTGAGTCACTTTCCCAAGGTCAATGAAATTATGGCCACTTATTTCAATGAACCTTATCCGGCGCGTGCAGCCATCGGAGTAGCATCTTTACCGAAAGGAGCGCAGGTCGAAATGGATGCCGTACTGGAGCTATAGAACAGCAGACCGCAGCAAACTTCCATTGCTTCGTTAAAAACGTTATTAGCCAGCAATAAATAAAAACCGTGAGTGATTTGCAATCATTGCCGGGTATTACGCCTAAGGCAATTGAAAATCTTGCCAAATTAAATATCGCGTCTATTTTTGATTTACTGTTTCATTTACCGATTCGGTATAACGACCGTACCAGTATCACCAATATCGCCGATATACAATGTAACACTGACTTGCAAATAGTCGGGCAAGTCTACAACGCCAAAGTGGTGTTTGGCCGACGGCGTATGATGACGGCGGTATTGCGTGACGATACCGGTGAAATTACGTTGCGATTCTTTCATTTCAGTAACCGTCAGTTGCAGGGGCTGGCGGACGGTAAACGCCTGCTGTGCTTCGGTGAACCGCGCTGGGTCGGCAAGCGTATCGAGATGATTCATCCTCAGTACCGAGTGTTGCACGACAACGAGGACATTGTACTTTCAGATCGTTTGGAACCCGTGTATTCAACCGTCAAAGGGTTGCAGCAAAAGCGTATACAAAATCTGGTCAACAATGCACTTGCATGGGCACAGCAACAGAATACCGAATTTGAAAATGTGCTGAGAGACATGCCGGGTGTGCCGCAACATACAGTACCGATGCTGGAGATGTTGCACGAAGTACATAAACCGATGGCAAATGCGGACAAGCAGGCATTGTTGGAGCGACAACATCCGGCACAAAAACGTCTGGTGTTCGATGAGCTTCTTGCGCATCACTTGAGCATTATGCGAATTCGTTTACGCAGCAACAAACGTAAAAGCTATCCGCTTCAATCCAGCAAAAAACTGGTAACGCCATTCGTGCAGAACTTGCCGTTTGCATTAACCGATGCGCAACAAAAAGTGCTGCAAGAAGTAAAGCAGGATATGAGTCGCGATCGCCCCATGATGCGATTGATCCAGGGGGATGTAGGCAGCGGTAAAACGGTAGTGGCGCTGATCGCCTGTCTTTATGCTGTGGAAAACAGTTATCAAGCGGCCGTTATGGCGCCCACGGAATTACTGGCCGAGCAGCATTATCGCTATTTTTCCCATCAGTTGCTGCCGCTTGGTGTGCAAGTGGCGTGGTTATCTTCCGGCCTGCCGGCCAGGAAAAAACGTGAAATGCTGGCATTGATTGCGTCGGGTACAGCGTCGGTGGTGGTAGGCACACATGCACTTTTTCAGGCCGGGGTGGAGTTTAATAATCTCGCTGTCAGCATTACCGACGAGCAACACCGCTTTGGTGTGCAGCAACGCCTGCAACTTAGCCGTAAGGGCGCAGCGCAGGAAATTTTTCCTCATCAGCTCACTATGACCGCAACCCCCATTCCTCGCACCCTGGCGATGAGCATGTACGCGCATCTGGATTATTCGGTGATCGACGAATTACCACCGGGGCGTAAACCCATAACAACGGTTGCGATTGCGGAAACACGGCGAGACGATGTCATTCAAAGGATCCGGGAAGCCTGCGGAAGCGGTGCGCAGGCATATTGGGTTTGCCCGTTAATAGAGGAATCCGACGCGCTGCAGAGCCAGGCGGCAACCGATACTTACCAGAATTTACAGACACAATTGCCGGAGCTGAAAATTGGTC
>JANQOT010000137.1 GCA_028285655.1 Gammaproteobacteria bacterium | reverse complement strand
CCTGCCATTGTCTTGCAGCCAACGCAGCGCTTATAGCAGTACCGGCGAAACCGCCTCCGACCACTATTGCTCGCTTGCCAGGTGATTTGTAAGTATTGTTAAAAAACCAGCTTTTACTTTTAATTGAATAATTAAAATCGAATTTTTGTGTGCGTTTTGCGGTCAGCATGTGACGTTTTTCGCAAAACCCGCTTTGTTTGTTAACGTGAAATCCTGCCGCTGCGAAATTGGTTTTGACCATGCTCGCGGCCGTGTAGGTTGCAAAGGTGCCATCGGTTTTGGTTAAACGATGAATTTCCCTTGCGATATCTTCCGACCAAAGCTCTGGATTCTTGCTGGGCGCAAATCCATCCAGAAACCATGCGTCAACTGGATATCTGGATTGCTTTAAAGCAGTGAGTGCATCTGAGAATATTAGCGTCAGTACAGTATTAAGTTCCGAAAACTCGATTCGGTGAGTACCGGCAACAGGTAATGGATAATTCGCCAGTAATTCGCTGGATAAAGAAAAAGAATCTGTTATATATGAATAAAAATATTGTAAATCTTTAATTGCAATTGGATGTTTTTCTATACTTATATAATGAAGTTTAGCATTGGTCGAACAATGTTTTTTCCAGGTGTCGGCTGTAGTAAGAAAATTTATTCCGGCGCCAAAACCGATTTCACCGATTGTGAACGCTTCACAATCCTTGATTCGGGATTCAAAATTGTTGCCGTTCAAAAAAACATGTCGGCATTCATTCGCGCCGCCGGCGGACGAGAAATACGAGTCGTCGAATTGTTTGGAACGTAGCGTTCCGTTATGGTCGATGACGACTTGTGCGGGAGTAACCGTTAGCATGATAGCGGCTAATTGTTTACACTTGCAGTACTAAACATCTAGAAAAAATATTCAACTATACCTATGAGTATACTCGTATTTGATATTGAAACGGTTCCTGACTTCGATTCCGGACGAAGCATAAATGCATTAACAGAATTGTCGGATAAAGACGTGGTGAAAGCCATGCAACATTTGCGTTATCAGGCATCCGGTACCGAGTTTATGGCGTTGCACTTGCATCGGGTGGTCGCAATTTCGGTGGTATTTGAACAAGGTGAACAGATCAAAGTGTGGTCGCTGGGCAATCCGGATTCAAATGAAAAGGAGTTGGTACAGCGATTTTTTGAGGGAATCGATCAATATACGCCTACATTGGTCAGCTGGAATGGAGCCGGATTTGATTTGCCCGTATTGAATTATCGATCTCTGTTGCATGGAGTCCAGGCTCCTCGATATTGGGAAATGGGCGATGACGACAAATCGTTCAGATACAACAATTATGTTAATCGCTACCATTGGCGCCATATTGATTTGATGGATGTATTGGGAAATTTTCAGCCGCGTGCAGGCGCCAAGCTGGACGAAATCGCAACAATGCTTGGATTCCCCGGAAAATTTGGCATGAGCGGGGGTGACGTGTGGGAGCGATATCAGCAGGGTGCGATCGAGGATATTCGTAACTATTGCGAATCCGATGTTCTGAATACTTACCTGGTGTTTCTGCGATTTGAATTGATTCGCGGGCGTTGCTCGCCCAAACTGTATGAAGAAAAATTGCAACGGGTAAAAAAATTATTGCGTGATTCGGACCAGGCACACCTGAGTGAATTTTTAACAGTATGGGAAAACAGCGATTCTTAAAAGAAGCATTTATTTTTTTCGAATACGTCTTTTTTGATCAATATCGCGGGCTTTTTCCACCATTAACTGCCGTTCTTTAACTGTCGGGGGTGCAGTTTCGTTTAACAACTGTAGTCCGGCAACCTCGATAAATGCCGATAGCGTAATTCCGTTTTTTTCACAGAATCCCTTCCAGCCTTCGGCAGATTTTGCCGTAACTTTTACCGATAGCGTAATTTCAGGTGAAACTTTTTTGGGCATAATTTAATTACTTTAAAATCAAGCAATTAGAATTGCTGCATTATGAAGTTAAACTACCATAAGTTGTAGGGACTGTCAGCACATAGTTGCAGCTAGTTGCACCTTGTTATATATTGCCGCATTCTGTGAACTGTCGGCAGCTATGCCCACGCTGGAATTTATTGGTAAATCGAGTAAAAAACTATTGCGCGCGCGCAAAACAGGGCATGACAGTTAGCGCGCCGGTTTTTTGGTTTCTCTAGGATGTCGGCTAATATTTTAAATGCCAAACTTGCAGATGCGCTTCTGGATGACGCGCCGTTACTGTCGCTTAGCATCAAAATTAAAGAATCATTGCTTGAGCAAATTCTGCTTGATCTTAAGTCGGGAGTGCTTTCAATCGAGCAGTGGGCAGTTCTTAAATTGGTGGCGAAAGGTAGCGCAATTTACCCATCACAGCTTGGGCAGTTGCTGAATCTGGCGCTTCCTCAAATTACCAGAATCGTTGATGACTTAGAGGATAAAAAACTGATTTCCCGTCAAGT
>JANQOT010000130.1 GCA_028285655.1 Gammaproteobacteria bacterium | reverse complement strand
CCCAACAACACAGTGTCAAAACTGAAAATTGAAAATGCCACACCTCGGTAATGGGCCGCATAAAATCCACCGATAAATCCTAAAGCTACTGACGATATTAAAAATACAGTTATCCTCGCTTTTTTATAGTTAACACCTGTCGCCTCAGCAAATGCTTCGTGCTTTTCAGGAGCCATTTTTAAAAGGCGACCCAATCGTTTTCCATCGACAAATCGGAAAAGAAACAAGGCGGCAATTAATAATGCGAACCCACCATAATAAGAAACTAATGATTGTATATATGGTTCCCAATCTGAATTAATATACGTAGACGCACCATACAAACCACCAGAAGCAGACCCAAATTCCTTGGAAGTCACTACATAAACCCTACATAGCTCATTTAATCCAAGTGTTAGCAACGCATAATAAAAGCCATCCAAACGCATTGCAGGCAATGCAATAATCCCGCCGAAAATAAATCCAATTGCCATCCCAATTAAAGGTAAAGACCACCAGGGATAGCCCAAATTAATAGATAGCCAAGAAGTACAAAATGCGGCAACACCAACAACAGCATAAGTTGCAAGTGAAAAAATACTTGCAGTGCCAATAATCAGTGTCCAACAGACATTGATAGCGGCAAATATTCCAAATACTGCTCCTGCTGTTAATAGGGTATTTTTCATACTCTCGGGAAAGAAAAATGGAGCCAAGGCTAATGCTGTTAAAGCAATAGCCCAGTATATTGGTCTTTTATCTACAATTAGTTTTTGCGCTTTGAGCGACTTTTTATTGTAATACCCTCGAATACGCAAAATGGTTCTTCGCGTTGGCCACCAACGAACACGCTTCCACAAACGACTACCATGATTTTTCCATTTATGGATGTATTTAAATCTGCCAACTTTATACAGCGGCACCTTATAAGTCTTACACTCTTGCCAAATTGCGTTTGGATCGGGAGTACGAATGGTTTCCACTTCATAGTTACCACCTTTAGCTTCCCAAATCGCTAATGGATTTTTCCAAACAGTTTTACTGGTATTTTGGTCTGCACTCATTGCTCGCGCGCCTTATCCAGTAGGCCGGCTATTCCTCTCGGCCTGATAATCAAAATAGTAATAATTACCAAAAATTGTGTAATTAATACGTACTGTCCACCTAGCAACCTGGAAGTTAAAGCTTCAGTAAATCCTAAAATGATGGCGGCAATCACTGCTCCTTGCACACTGCCAAGCCCACCACATAACGCGATACTGACACCCTTGATTAACGGTGTTAGACCACTAAAGGGCGCAATATAGTAAGTTTGCGAAAGTAGTACCGCAGATAGTCCAGCCATACCACCAGTTATGGCCATGACATAAAATCCGGTTCGCCTGATTCCGATTCCAACAATCGAAGCGGCATGTGGATTCATCATCATAGCTCTGATTTCCAAACCACGCCTACTTGCTTTCATCCATCGCACGACAAAAATCAGCATAATAATGGAGCACACCACGATTCCAATCTTGTCAGAAGTTACGACCGTTCCAGCAATATTGACTTTCCAGTATCCAAATACTTCGGGTAGCGCTTTGTTCCTCGGACCAAAATACCAAAGCAAACATTGTGAACCGATCAAACTAATCGCCAAGGTGCCAATCATGCCTCTAACGGTAAAATTTGGTTTATCGTGTAAAGGTATAAACACCAAAATACATATAATTATTCCGCCAATCGCACCAACAATAATACCCGCGGCCACCACAGCAATCGGATGATCGGACAACATACGTGATACTAGATACGCGCCATAACCGGAAAATGAAAATATAAAACCGTAGCCAAGATTAAGCAGTCCAAGACTTGACCAGGTAATAGAAACCGCAACCGCAATCAAACCGTAAATACACGCTACGACGATTGCGTTTATTAGTATAAAACCAATATCCAACTTATTATTCCCATAATACTATTTTGTATGCATTGATAGTGACGTCGATGCTTCACCTTTTAGCTTTCCGGCGTGCATACCAATTACGCGATCTACTTTTCCTTCCAGGAGCGCTACATTTTGTTCCGCGATAATCATTGCTGAATTGGTTAATTCTATTTTCAATAACGCCTCCATGACTCCACGTCCTATTTTCGGCGCAAGCCCCAAAGAAGGTTCATCGGCAAGATATAGCTTCGCATCCGTCATTAGCCCTCTTCCTATAGAAACCATTCTTCGCTCTCCACCCGACAACTGCGCAACGGGTGTTTTCATTAGTTTTTTTAGCGGTTCAAACAACTCCAGCACTTGCTCTTTTCTTTGCTTACGCGTTTTCCAGGCCTGCTTGGTGAATGCACCACTATCCAAATGTTCTTCTACTGTCAATCCATGAAATATTTCGTCACCCTGCGGCATAATTGCAAGGCCTTCTCTCACGATAAGATGCGTATAACGCCCTGGACCTTGACTACGAGTTCGTCCTATTTGCTTTCCATTAAACATTATCGAGCCACGCTGCCAACCGGTTAAACCGGCAATACCGTAAAACAACGTTGTCTTGCCATGGCCGTTTAATCCGACTAACCCTACACGTTCGCCTGCGCTAACAATTAAGTCTAAATCGTGAATTACACGAAGTGGCCCATAACCAGCAGACAAACCATTTACGTTTAAGATTTCGGTCATTACAATTAAAACTACATTTCAAAATAAGCCGCCCGCACTTCGGGGCTATCTATAATTTCACTCAGCGCACCTTTCGCAATGATCTCACCGGCATCCATAACAATCACACGATCAGCAATCGTATCCAGCAATTCAATTCTGTGCTCAACAATAATCACTGCGATATTCATTTCTTTAGAAAGCATTCTGAGAATTTCGTCGATCTCATCAATTTCAGAATTAATCAAGCCCGCTGCAGGCTCATCCATAAGGAGCAGCTCAGGTTTTTTCATTAAAATATTTGCTAGTAATAATTTGCGTCTATTGAACGTTTTTAACTGAGTATTCAATACACTATCATCGACAACAAAGTCGACAAGGTCTGCAGCGTATTCCGCATCGAATCGGGTTAAGTAAGGTTTATATGCTTGTCTGGCCGCTTTAAATGTTTCGCCAACCGTCAAATCTTCCGGAACAACAGGGGTTTGATACGTTCTTCCGATTCCCATTCGCGCTCTTTGATACAAATGTGAATCGTTTATGTTTTTTCCTTTATAAAAAACATTTCCAGTCTTCGGCCGATAACGCCCTGAAAGAATTTCTAGTAAACTGGTTTTACCGGCACCATTAGGGCCAATTATCCCAAGCACTTCGCCCGGTTTAATTTCGAGATCAATCTCGCGCAGAATCTCCCTGCCGCCCAGATCTAACGACAGATTTTCGCAAGAAAATAATGGGGCAATAGTTTGATCATCCATGAATTTGCCCCATTAGATTTACCGGCCTCTTATTAACCCCACCAGGGCGCAGGCTGCAATTTTTTCTCAGCTATTGCATCCGGCCAGATTATTTTATGTTGTACATCCTGCACCTGAACATACAACTGACCCATACCTGTTTCATGTGAGTCAGACTGATTGCCAAACCCATTGTCAGGATAATGCAATGCTTCCTGATACTCATTATTCATATCCATCATGCCGCAAACACCTCGATCAGGATTGACTCGTATCCAGTCACAATTTTTCTTAAAATCTTCCGGAGTTGTATCCAATGCCTTGGTGGCATTCCACGATTTTTCCAGATACTTCACAATGTCGTAACCGTTACCGGTGTAAACAAGCCCCATTGTATTTCTTTCATAATCACCAAATTCAGGGAATCGTTTTAAGTATTTCTTCCGAAAATCTTGACCAGTTTGATCGCCGTAAATTCCAAGTACTGTACTCCAGCAAAAACCCTCGGTCGCTCTTCCACCTAATTCGAGGAACTCTGGCTGTGATGGCCCATACTGTAAATAAACGAGAGAGTCTTTCACAGGATCAGATATAAACTGTTTACAAAATGCCGCATACTCTGAAGCTACCCAGTGGTCAATCATGATTGCACCTGCATCGACTTCTTTCAGTCGTTGCATAACCGGACTCCAATCGTTAACTGGATATTGAATATCGGTTACTTCCGCTAATTCAAAATCGTATTTAGGTATAGCTTCTCTTGCGGCCCTAAGAATTGTTTGGTTGTATCCAACCTGTTCCGCAACAATATGAATTTTACGGTTCTTGGGTTTCCATCCTTGCTCCCGTTCCATTTGCTGTAACCACAGAGGATATGTCCAGCCATAATTCACTTCAGATGGATCAGTTTGGAGCACATGACTGTACTTTTCAGGCTCCGCTTTAAATGCTTCGGTCGCGTTTCTTTGCGTATTACCTTGTAAATAAGGACACTTGTATTTTGCTGATTCATCCATCGCCGGAATTGGCGCAAACAAAAAAGCATTCGATATTGCATGAACTTTTTTATCAATGCATGCAGCGATAGTTTGCCTGCAACTTTCAGGATTTAGCTTATCAACATCCGGAACAAATAATTCTAGCTCCCTACCAAGAATTCCACCTGCAGCATTAATTTCTTCCTGCGCAAGTATCGTTCCATTTAAATGATCTTGGTCATCGGCAACTCCATAAGGTGTTGACAATGACGACGGCACACCCAGAAGAATCTTATCTGACGCATTTACTCGCCGTACCCAGGGAGCAGGAAACGTAGAGGCTACTGCACCTGCAGCCATACCTTTTAACACTTTACGCCTAGTGCTTTGCTTTTTAGTTAACTTTTTATCTTTTTCATTTGCTTTGTTTTTGTTACTCATAAACTTCTCCTTTCTATACAGTGCTTAAATAAGGAATACACTAATCTAATAATAAAATTTCAATCTAGAAGGGCAGACTGACCAAGTAAGGTGAACAGAGAAAGATTTAATGCAACAACTTTCAGCAGATAGTTCTGCTGTTGCGATACTAAGTACCAGTGTTTTTTTTGCTAACTTCATAGTTGCTAGTACACCTTATAATTGTTATGCACTACCAAAGATACAAGACGTTACGCTTTATAAACCTACATGCTAAGTAGAATTTCTATTAGAAATACACGCCATATATAAAAGACTAAATAACAAGTTAATGCAGCATATATAACGATTAACTAATATTTTAATATACGTAAACTTTATTTACTCTTAGTAATGGTGTAAAACAAATCTATTCTATTGATCTGGTAATTACAATGTATTTCAGCAAATCTAATTACTTGGCTTTCTTGTAGTGAATCTAATATTTATATACATAAATTAGGCACATAGATCGAATAGCTAAAGTAGAAAATTAATAAATTTTATTCGCAATAATCTTCTGTTTTTTGCGAATCTAATCCAGCGTGGCGAAATTAAAATAAAACGAGCTTCGTTGATAATTTAAATAAGAACAGGAAAGAAATATGAGTAAGAATATTAAAGAGCTGTCTGAATGATTTTATGAGTTAGTTAATAGTGGTGGAGATTTATCTGAGGTGTTATCTGATGATTTTATTTTTGGAATTATGCCCGGATTTCCATATGGTGGCGATCAAATTGGATTAGAAGCATCATTGGCATTTTTTGAAAAATTAGGCCAGCATTTCGATTTCTGGGAAGTAATACCTCAAAAGTATATTGAAATAGACGACACGAATATTGCCGTTCAAGGCTTATATCGCACTAAAGCTACTGAATCTGGCCAAGATGTTGAAATGCAAACTGTTCACTTTTGGACTTGCAAAAATGGAAAGTTAAATACATATAAGCATTATTGTGATACTGCATTACTTTCTTCTGCATTAAATCATTCAATTCCCTATTAATGATTATTGAATTGATTGAAACTTTTAGATCATAAAACACATAAGCAAACGATTTGGTAACTGCTATTGGTCAGTTTGCGACTAAATTGTGAATACACTATTAGGAACAATGGTTTTAATCCTACTAATTGCTAATGAATACAAAATCAAAAGAGCAAGTTGGAGTGGTACATTCAATCTGGCAATACGCTGTGAAGTCGATGAATGGTGTCAAGATAGAAAAAGCAATCTTCAAGAATGGAGGCATTCTTGGTGATCGTGATTATGCTCTGATTGATCAGACAAATAATAAAATTGCTAGTGCAAAGCACCCAAAAAAATGGGCTAAGTTACTTGAACTAAGTGCAGCGTTTGTTGAGCAACCAACCCAAGAGAAGCAACTTCCATCCATTCGAATTACATCATCTAACGGACTAGATATTTTAAGCACAGACCAGAATATAGATGAATTACTCTCCGATTTCATCGGTCGACCTGTGAAGCTTACGACATCTCGTCCTAGTAAAATGAGCTTAGAACGGCTTGATCCTCTTGAGACAGAAGAGACGATTCTGGACATTGGGGACATAATGTCGAAAAGTAAGTTTTATGATTATGCAGATGTACATTTACTAACTACTGCTAGTCTTGAAATGCTCAAAAGCATCTCACCCAAACAAGAATTTGATGTGCGTAGATTTCGTCCTAATCTTGTAATTGAAACTACTTCTGGGATGAGTGGCTTCGTGGAAAATAACTGGGTGGGAAAGACAGTCTATGTTGGCAAAACCTTCGATTAAATATAACAGATCCGACGCCACGCTGCGCAATTCCAACCTTAAGCAATGGAGAGTTTCAAGAAGATCCAAAAATTTTAAAAACAATAGTTGAACACAATATGCTTGAAGTTCCACTACTGGATAACAAGTTATTGCCCTGCACCGGAATTTACGCATTTTTAATTCAAGATGGAGTGGTTTCAATAAACGACCCTGTTTGGGTTGAGTAGTAATCAAATGACCGCTTTTGGCCGGTAGAAGATAGTCAATTCCAAGGACGTTTACAGAGATTTAATTACAGCCGAATGCAATGGGGTCAAAATTAGGGGCACAATTCTTCTAAAAAGTTATAATTAATCCATACAAATCAATCATATACATAGCATATAAAATTGCTACCGCCACACTTAAATAATCTAAATAGAATACTTGCTCCCAATTAACTTTCACGCAATAGCCAGTACTCTCGATGAGCTTTACCGTCCCATCCTTCTATTTCCAGCCAGACCTTGGCATTATCTAATTTTTCGGGTAAGTGCACATCAACATGCGCAATACCCTC
>JANQOT010000069.1 GCA_028285655.1 Gammaproteobacteria bacterium | reverse complement strand
CTGGTACTTAATGAAAAATCATCGCCGCCAGAATCGTTGCCGCCAAAGCTGGACTGCGTATTGCCGGATAAACCGGGTGCAACATCGCCCTGGCTACTTTCCTGCGTGCTTACATCGGCATCGAACAGTTCCTGCAAAATACCGGCGAGATAGCCTGCACGAACATTTTGCACAAAATAGACATGCAACGTGCGATTGATAGCGCTATCGACTTGATCCAGTCGACCAACCCACTCATCCACCGTATCCAGGTAACGCGACTGCGAAGAAATTGCCAACACTGCGTTAAGTCGCACAATAGGGACAAACTTGATTACGCTGTTTGCTGCCTGTCCTTCACCGCCATAATTAAAAATCGAATTCAATTCATCGGCAACAACTGTCGCATCGGCTTGTGCCAAACGAAAAATGCCGGTGGACATCCCTTTAAGCTGATCGATGTCGAATATTTCAATGGTGTCGAGCATATTGGTCAATTCTGACTGCGTGCCCGAAACCATAATTAAATTACGGCGCGGATCGATTTGAATATTTTTGTCGGCACCCTGAATCGAACTCAGAATATTTTTCATTTCACCGGCGGCGATATATCGTAACGGTACGACAATCACCTGGTAGCCCTTGTTAGCGTCCAGTTTTAGGGAAGGCGCGACAATACTGCTTAGATTTTCGGCTGCCGGAACAATATGAAACACACCGTTGTTTTCCACCAGCACAGCATTATTGGTTTTGAGTATCCCTTCCATGACGGCAATTAATGCATTACGTGGAATCGGGCGTCCGGTCTTGAGGCTGACAGTACCCGCTACACGTTCGTCGATTACATACGCCATTCCCATCAAATCACCCAAAATAGTCGTTGCCACTTCTTCAATCGGCGCATCCTGAAACATTAACGTAACATCATCACCGGCAATATTGCTCGAGCTGCTGCGTGACGCCGGATTCTTGTTTATCAGGCTGCCGGTACCTTTATAAATTTCCGCTTTCGGGCGTTTTTTTGGAGTGGACGTATTAACTTGATTCGAGCCGGCGGTATCGACAACAGCGGTGCCGCGCTTGTTTTCAGCAGATGTATTATCCGGAATTTCAGACTTTACAGCCTCGTTCGGCGCGGCGCATGCGGCCAGCACAGTTATCAGCGCCGAAATAAAAACGATGCGTAGATTAATTCGGTATAAAATATTGGTTTCCATCACTGTCATTCCTGTAAGCCTGAGAGCACTTGTGTCAAATTAGGTTAGCGGGCTTTTTTAAGCGCCTCGGATTGTTATGGGTAATCGCGATTGTTCTTTTTTGCTAATTTACCTTACGCCGCTGCACAATTTCAATTGACCAACGGTCGTAATTAAAATTTAATATAACTAAGACATTTACCCAAATTTCACCGGGGTATAGTAACGATTATTTATTGATAAAAACTGCCAACTCTTCAAAGTTTCAAAACAATCAAAATGAATTGTCGTGCAGATCACACTTCCCTGCTGGAAGTTTGTGGGTCAGATCACACTCTCAATGGCTTTGATTTTCGTTATTCATCGAAATCTTCATCATCGAATTCCGCATCCAGATCGAATTCGTACCCGCCTTCCTCACCCAGTTGCTCCAGCAATTCCGGCGGAATCTCTTCTTCTATCTCGGCAGGTCGTTCGGGTGTTGATCGCTCAGTGGGAAGCCTGATGGGCGACTCGCCTTTTTTGCGCGCACTTCTGAATATAGACTGATGCTGGGGCGTATTAGTCTTCGTCGGCGTATTGCGCAAACCGCTTTTCTTGGTGCTATCGTTGGGAGATATAAACAATTCGTACTGCGCATCTTTGCCGATAAATTTAATGCTGTCGGAAGATATCGCACTGACACGCCAGCCTTTGTAACGGTGCCCTTCTTTAATTTGTTCGGTAGATTCTTCTTTACGGTTGCCGACAATCGCATATTTGGTGGAACCGCTGATCACAACGCCGAACAGAATCAGGTTTTCCAGTTCACCTATATCGATAGAATCGTCTACTTGTACGTTTTGAACCGCCGGTGGCCGCCGATCGGGTGAAAACAAAGGCCGTCGAACAATTTCCGCATACGCACGTAACGGCTTTGCGCGAGTTGAGGTATTATCAACTGTTTCTGCTGCACTAATTGACGGTGCTGCGCTCGAGACATTTTCCGTATCCCGCGGGTAATGCATGGATTGATAGTAAATCAAACCACCGAGCACCAGACAAATAAGTAGCAGGCTAATTTTCATCGCCGCTACTTTTGTCGATTTTCATAAAACCAAACACCTGCATTTGTATATCCAGCGTTTCATTACTTGATTCTGTGTTGTTGAATCGAAATACCGCCCGACTACCCCGATTTACCGTTAATTCATTTACAAACAATCTGGGCACACCTGCCTCTAGACCGTGCAGCAGTTTCTGCAGTCCGAAAATATTCGCTCGCGCACGCACATGTACAGCGACACGACCCTGATCGGCCTGCTCACCGATAATAGGTTGACTGCTTAACAGCTCAGAACCGCTTTTGCCGGCAATCCTTTTCAACATTTGCTGAATTTCGGCGGTTGCCAGCGCTATTTTCGCGCTTCGCAAATAAATTTCCTGCTCACTATGAGTACGTCCCAAACGATCGATTTCATCGCGGTAAAACTTTTGCTTGTTGATGGTTTTTGAATTTTGCTTAAGCTGAAACGCCAGAGAATCTCTATGATCGACCGACGAATTGTACACTTGCAAGTAGGGCTCGACGATAAACGTCGCCACCAGCAAAATAACAATCAACAAAATCCCCAACGCTAAAAAGCGTCGACGCCCGCTACTCAGAGACTGCAACATTTTGCCCCTCTCCTTGTAAGCGAAACTCGACAGTAAAACTCTCCTTTCCCGTTTTACTGTTTTGTGTTACCGGCGCTACAAATCGCACATCGGCGAATTGTTCCGAAGCATCAATAATGGAAATCAACTTCGACGCAGCCGCCGAATTGCCACGTATGCGCACGACACCCTGCTCTAATACCAACCTGCCTAAAAATGTATCGTCAGGAATGATTCTGCTTAATTCGTTCAGCAAATCCAGCGTTTTTATCGAATGACTGGTTTGGGCGTTAATAAAATCGACATCCTGTTTTATAGCCTTGTATTCAGACTGTAGCCTTCTGACCTGATTAACGTCGTCCTGCATTAAGGACAGCTCAGCTTTATATTGTTCTGCAACCCAATAGTTTTTTGCAATCGGCAAAGTCAAGGCCACGATCGCCAGGATCATCGTCAATATTACTAAAAACTTATTTGCAACTGACGACGGTTTTGATGCATTTGTCTGCTGTTGATCCTTGATAAAGGCAAAGTGCTCGACCTGTCCTTCGTTTTCATCAACTACTGCAAATGAAGTTTGAATCGACATACCTGCGTCGGCAGCAAACTTCAGAATATCGTCAACAATTGATTTTTTTATTACGCTGAGCGCGACCGTAATTTTTTGTTCTTCCGTGTTGCGGTCCTGTATTTTTATATCAAAGTAAACATCTTCCTTGCTAAAAGGTGTATAGCGGTCCATTTCGTAGGATACGACATTTTCGAGATTTTCTTCGGTAGATGACGGCAAGGTAATCAGGCGCCGTAGAATTTTTTTGTTGGGCAATTGAATGCTGCAACTGTTTACTGCCAGTTTTTTGTCTTGTGCAACGGCTTTATTGTATTTTTCAAGCGCCGGTTCGGCCGAAAACTTGCCCAAATTTTCTTTTTTATTTCGATCGTCCCACAGCAGACTGCTGTCTTTAGTGTCTACCTGAATAATCAAACCACGCTGGGCACTTTTTCCGGATGCCGACTTCGAAGCCGGCAGCATTGCTGCCAACTCTGACAACCACCACGCAAAAAACTCTCGCGTTTTCATTCCGTATACTGAGGAGTCCATAAAATTTGGCGTTTAAATTTGTGTCCAATTCAGGATGGTGAACGGCTCGTAGGTATTCCCTCTGTCCAGACGAACAATTGCGGAGTACTGTTTATACACACCGTTACTGTTTTTTGCTCTGGCTTCGACAGTATATATATATCCGCCCGACAGCGATGAGAATTCCTCCGCATCGACAAGAAAATCATCTTCTTCGGTGACGGAAGACTCATCCTCCAACTCGGAAGCATTGTTGACCGCCCTTCGCACCAGTGGCGAGGCCGCCGAAAGATTAACCCCAAAGTCCTGAGTGTACACAGTCACGTGCGGGCTCAATGCATTATACAACTCAGGCGTAACACCATAGACCAGATTCAATTCTTCTTTTCGCTGAAAAAAATCGTCTTTGCTGCCATAACTCAGTCCGGCGGCATAATATTGCGAATCTTCGGCACCATTTATACGAGCATCTTCATCCGCATCCCGCCAATCGATGATGGCATCGGCAACCCGCTCACTCGCTTCTTCATCCGCACCGATTTCCAGCATTAATGCTCGCAGTATGGGTGCCGGTGCAGTATTCAGATCAATTTTACCCGACTCATCAAACAAACTTATTTCCACCGCTATCTCGTCTACCACGTGTTGCCCATACGTTCCACGCGTAAACCCTCCCAGACTTTCAGACGCGTTTACCAGATCGGCCACTGTCAGCAATATTGCACCTTCTGCCGCCTGTTTTACTTTTAAGGTATCGATACGGTTTTTTGTCATCTGCAAACTGCTACGCGACTGAAAGGCAACCGTGCTGGCGATTATCGTTAAAAATGCAGTCACCCATAGTACGGCGATTAATGCAATCCCGTGTTGCCTGGTTTTAAATTGCATGTTCATCGAATTACATACGGTCCGTTGCGTGTTTGAATTACCAGTTCAGGCCACGCGTGTTTGTTATTCTTTAAGGTCACATTGATTTTTACCAGTAACGGCAACGTAAACTCTCCACGCCACCGGGACGACCAGGGGTTATCGTCATCGACTTCATCAACGAAACCACTGAAATACTGTATCTGGATGTCTTCTACGTTTTCCAGCAATGTCGATACAGATTCTTTTGCATCTGACTGCGACGGCACGTTGTACGGCTGGTAGCGTAGAAGTAATTTATTAGTATCCCGATCCAGGTAAAAATCATATTGATAAAGATAATCGTCAACTCCGTATCTGGGGGAGTTGGACACGTAGCGCACATAATCTGCATCGCCGATAAATAAACTTTCCAGTTCTTTCTCTACATCGTCTTCCACAAACTGATCATGTACCTGCGCATTCGATATGCTGTTACGGACAAAGCCCTGCACAGCTTGCATGGTATCGACATGCTCTGCCTGCATGTCAATAGTATTCCAGACCCGTGTACCGAACTTAAACCCGCTGGCGCAAAGCACGATCACCATGCTTAGAATCAATAACGCTATAATCAATTCGATTAGCGTAAAGCCAATTTGTAATTTCGGCATTCGCACTTACAATCCTTCCACCGCAAGACGGTAAGTTTGCAAACTTATCGTTCGCTGGTTATTGCCGGTGCTCCAGCTAACGACAAAATCCACACGATATTTATCAACTGCATCGCCCTCTTCTTCGCTAACGGCCGGAAGCTGCGCGATATCCATTACCCACGAATATTTATTATTAAAATCCCCGCCCCAGGTTCCTGCTTTCACCGGAACACCCTTGCTTAGTTCCGATAACTTTGATTCCGCCAGCATCTGCGCATAAGAGTAATCGCGTGAATACTGCATATTACGCAGACTGGTTCCGAATATTTGATAAATGACACCCAACGCAACCGCCAATACCGCCAGTGCTACCAATGTTTCCAGCAGTGTGAAGCCGTTTTGTTTGAATTTGCTTGTGTTAGCCATCGATTCCCACCCGACCGGTTAGCCAATCCACATGTACAACATAACTTTTATTGCGGCTCGACAAGGTCACCCGCCCGCCGGAAGAACTTCCGTCAGGAGCAAAAAAAATCGATGCAGTTCCCGGTGCCTGATTGGGGAATTCCGCCGAGTAGACTTGCAGATCGATACCCGGCCGAAACGCAAATGATCCAGTATTACCTGAGTAACGATACGTTCGGCGATTCAAATCAATTTGCATCTGCGCATCGACACCTTTTGCCACTGCATAGTTGCGCGCATAACGCAAACTCGCCGCCACATGCCGCGCAGAGTTTTTAAGATAAGCGTTGGTGGAAAGTTTATTGTATGCGACTGTTGTAACGCTGATCACGGTAACCGCAATAACCAGTACAACCAGCAGTTCTACCAGACTGAACCCGGCATGGCGTAAATTCCTCGACTTGTTTAGTTTGCTAGCCACATCTTTAACCGGTAACAATCAATTCCAGCTTACGATATCCCGGTTGTCTTTTTCTCCGCCTTGCGCATTATCGGCACCATAACTGTAGATATCGAAATCCCCGTACTCACCGGGAAATTTATAGTGGTAATCGCGATTCCAGGGATCTTGCGGCACAAAATTTTTGCGCAAATACGGTCCGTTCCAGCCGGGAACGTTGGAAGGCTGCTGCACCAGTGCCTGCAGTCCTTGCTGGGAACTAGGATACGTATCGGTATCCAGTTTATACATATCCAACGCCGCCGATAGCTCCTCAATTTGCAGTTTTGCGGCTTTTACTTTGGATTCACCGAAATGTTTCATCACGCGCGGGCCGACCAGACCGGACAGCAAACCCAGAATCACCAGAACAACCAACAGTTCTATTAACGTAAACCCTCGTGAATGTTTATACTTCTTCATGGTAGACACCTTTAAATCCTAAAATTTTTACAACGGCAGATCATTCACACTAATGATTGCCATCAAAATTGAAACTATAATTCCACCGATCATAAGTCCCAGCGAAATTATCATTATTGGTTCCAGCAAAGACAGAAAACGCTGCATGGCGGCAGAAGTCTCTCGCTGATACACATCGGCGACACGGGTTAACATTGATTCAAGCTCGCCGGTTTCTTCGCCGACATTTATCATTTGCAACGCGAGCGTTGGAAAATGTTTTACTTTTTTCATAATGGCAAACAAACTTTTGCCTTCCTTGAATTCCTCTACGGCACGCTGAATATTTTGCGAAAATTCGACATTTGTAAGGGTTGCGTTTGCAATCGGCAAAGCGGTTTGCATATTGACGCCATTGGACACCAGCGTACCAAGACTTTTGGTAAACTTGGCGGTTTCAATTTTTACCACCAGATCCCGCAATACCGGCAACCTAAGAAACAGGCGATGCCAGCGGCGTTTGCGCTGATTGTCAGCATTCAAATAACGCAAGTAATATATAAGCAGTACAATTGCGATTGGAATCAACCACCAGAAATCAATAACCGCATTTGACAGGCTGATGACAACTTGTGTCGGAATCGGCAGCGCACGGTCTGTGCCAACAAACAGTTCAGTAATTTTGGGTACCACGAACGTAAGAATCAGTAATATTGATATTCCCGCGACGCCGAGCAAAATCATCGGATACAATAATGCCGACAGTATTTTGTCCCGCATTTGTTTTACACCGTCCATGTACTGGTACAATTGCTCCAGACCGCTGTCGAGATTGCCGCTGGCTTCCGACGCGCGAATCATATTGATATAAAAAGGACTAAATTCCTTTTGCGCCTCCAGCGCTGTGGAAAACTCGTTACCCGCTTCCACACTTTCCAGCAAATTACCAATCAGCAACTTTACTTTTTTATGCTCGGCAATTTGTTGCAGAATTTTTAGCGCATGATCCAGCGGAAGCTTGGAGCGAACCAGCGTACTAAGTTGCTCGGTGATTTCCAGAATTTGATTGTTTGAAAGTTGCCTGGAACTTAAAAAACTGAATGAAGAGGCTGCGGCTTTACCGGCTTCTGATATCTCTTCGGCATAAATCGGAATATAACCCGATTCCTGCAACCAAACGATAACTGCGTCTTTGTCATTGCCCTCGCGCTGACCAGTGAGAATCTTGCCCTCTACTGTGGTCGCTTTATATTCGAATGTAGGCACAACAAAATCATTCCTTGGTTACACGAGTGATTTCTTCAATCGTGGTGATACCTGC
The DNA here is from genome assembly GCA_028285655.1 of Gammaproteobacteria bacterium. Taxonomy (GTDB): domain Bacteria; phylum Pseudomonadota; class Gammaproteobacteria; order UBA4575; family UBA4575; genus JANQOT01. The sequence continues at coordinate 1,019 of JANQOT010000069.1, read as the reverse complement.
CAATACTTTTGCCAGGCCGTCCTGATACATTGTTTGCATGCCGTGCTGAATCGCGTAATTCATAAGTTCATTGGCATCTGCATGCTGCAATATTTTTTGTTTCATGCCTTCATCCAGGCGCAACAATTCGATAATGCAGGTACGCCCTTGATAACCGGTATCACCGCATTCACTGCATCCTTTCGCAGTATATACTTTGGCATTGGGGTGGATATGTACATTATTGCTGCGACAATCGGTTACAAATTTTTGCGGCGCCGTTTGAGGCACTTTGCAATGTTCGCATAATACTCGCACCAGGCGTTGCGCTACTACTGCATTTAATGTGGATGTAAGCAAGTAGTCTTCCACTCGCATTTCGATTAAGCGCGTTATCGATGAAGCCGCGTCATTGGTGTGCAAGGTCGAAAGCACCAGGTGCCCGGTTAATGCAGACTTGATACAAATTTCCGCCGTTTCCAGGTCACGCATCTCGCCCACCATAATGACATCCGGGTCCTGGCGAACAATGGACCGCAGAGCACTTGCAAAAGTAAGGCCGATTGCGGATTTAGCCTGAATCTGGTTAATGCCTTCCAGTTGATACTCAATCGGATCTTCGACCGTAATAATTTTGCGATTGGGTTCATTCAGCATACTAAGCGCTGTATACAACGTCGTGGTTTTACCGCTTCCGGTCGGCCCAGTAATTAAAATCATACCGTGCGGCATGCGTAGCGCATCAATTAATTGTTCGCGCGTTTTACCACTGAATCCCAGTGCTTCGAAATCCAGCACAACGCTTTCCTGATTCAGTAAACGAATTACGACGCTTTCACCATGCATGGTCGGAATTGTGGAAATACGCATATCGAATTCTTTGCCTTGCAGACGACTGCGAATGCGACCGTCTTGCGGCAAACGGCGCTCGGCGATATTTAGCTTCGCCATAATCTTGATGCGCGAAATAATCGCAGCGGCAAACTGACGCGGCGGCGATTCCACTTCTTTTAAAACACCGTCGATGCGATAACGAACTT
>JANQOT010000066.1 GCA_028285655.1 Gammaproteobacteria bacterium | reverse complement strand
AGCGATTTTGTAAGCGTAAAAGTTGAATCATGTTTCGGATCACACCCAATCTGAATAACTCGTTTGCCAAGTTTCGAAAATGCCACCGACAAATTGGATGACGTAGTGCTTTTACCAATCCCACCCTTGCCATATACCGCAAAAACTTTTGCTTTGCCGATACTCACAACTTCGTTCGAATGATACTGGACACTTCCAGCACCATCCGGCGGCGGTGTATGCGCAGGTTCTATACTTACTGGAATACTGCTAACTGAATTCATGCGGCGACCCCTTCATTTACGACTCCTTCAAGGCGATCTTCCAAATCCTCTCCTGCCTGGCGAAGAGCATTTAAAGTCGCATCGTCTGGTTGCCAGTATTGGCGTTCATAAGCTTCAAGTAATCGATTTGCCACTTTTACAGAAGCGGAAGGATTCAGGCTGGCTAATCGATTACGCATTTCTTCGTTAAGAATGTAGGTTTGAGTTAACTGCTTATATACCCACGGTTCTACCTTGCCGGTAGTGGCTGACCATGCCATGGTATTGGTGACATGATTTTCAATTTGGCTCACACCCTCGTATCCGTGTTTTAGAATACTGTCATACCATTTAGGATTAAGCGTTCGCGTTCGCGTTTCCAGTTCGACCTGTTCGGACAAGGTTCGCACCTTACCCTCTTCATTGGTTTGATCGCTGATATAAACGGGTATGTCGTTTCCGCTGGAGCGTTTAGCCGCACTGCTTATTCCCCCCAACGTATCGTAGTACTGATCGATCGTGGTAACACCAAGATCTACAGAATCCAGATTTTGATAAGCCAGCTGTACATCGGCCAGCATGTGCTCAAGTAATTCTGCATTGCGAGTGGAGCTGCCGGAGCGGCTATAGGCATAGCATTTGCGGCGCGAATAGGTTTCTGCCAGTTCGTCTTGCTCATCCCAGCGACCATTGTCGATCAACATGTTTACATTGGAGCCGTAAGCCCCTTCAACATTGCTGAATACGCGTAAAGCTGCGGTTTCAATATCGCAATCATGTTGTTGCTGGTAAGCCAGTGTATGTTTGCGAACAAAGTTTTTTTCTAAAGGTTCGTCCGCGCATGCAGCCAAATATGCTGCATCTGCCAGTAGCTTGGTTTGATAAGGCAACAGATCACGAAAAATTCCAGACAATGTCATAATGACATCCACTCGCGGACGACCCAGTTCCTCCAGCGGGATCAGTTTTGCACCAACCACCCTGCCATAACTGTCTAACCGCGGCTGCGCACCCAACAGCGCCAACGCCTGCGATATGGCAAACCCTTCGGTTTTCAAATTATCCGTGCCCCACAACACCAGCGCGATCGACTCCGGAAAGCAGTAACCTTCGTCTACATGGCGTTGCAGTAAAAGTTTGGCCTGGCGCGCACCTTCTAAAGTTGCATACGCACTTGGAATGCGAAACGGATCAAATCCATGAATATTTCTGCCGGTAGGCATTGCTTCCGTATTTTTAATCAAGTCCCCTCCGGGAGCGGGACAGATATAATGACCATTCAAGGCATGCACAATTGCCGGCAATTCGTGATCCTCGGCCAGCAAATCAGAACAGGTGACAATTTCTTCGCACGCTTTTACGGTTTCATCATCCGCATCAATTGCTGCAGCCGATAGTACTTTGCTGATTTTTTCACCCGCAACAAGTTTTTCAATTACGGGTCTGGATAATTTGTTACCAGCCTTTGAAGTTGCCAGTGCATGCAAAACATCACTGCGTTCCTCGACCGTCAACGTTTCACCGATAACATGCAGCCCAAAAGGAATAAGTGTTTCTTCGTATTCAATCAGCCGTTTTCGCAATTCCTCGATCTGGTCATGGGAACTTTCATTCCAGGTCTCACTCGAATCCACCAAATCCAGCTCGCCAGCCTGAGTTTGAATAAGTTTTGCCAGATTCGCGCGTGATTCGTTCTCGCCGTCTTCGACGGTTTGCAATCGCCACCGATCGAGCGAACTTTTTAAATCCAGCAGGCCTTTGTATAAATCGGCTTTGGCAATCGGCGGTGTAAGATAACTAATCAGTGTTGCAGCAGCGCGTCGTTTTGCAATCGTGCCTTCAGACGGATTATTCGCCGCGTATAAATAAAAATTCGGCAAGTCCCCGATAAGTCGATCCGGCCAGCATGACGGAGATAATCCGACCTGCTTACCCGGCATAAACTCCAAGGCGCCATGCGTACCAAAATGCAACACCGCATCCGCTCCAAAGTCTTCTTTTAGATAGCGATAAAAAGCAGAGAACGCATGGGTCGGTGCAAATCCTTTTTCAAACAGCAGCCGCATGGGATCGCCTTCGTAACCAAAACTTGGCTGTAAACCCACGAACACTTTTCCGAACTGGGCGCCCAGTATAAAAATCGATTCTCCATTGCTTAATTGTTTACCGGGCGCAGCGCCCCATTGTGCTTCGATCTCGGACAACCATGTTTCCCGTTTAACATGGTCGTCTGCGCTTATGGTTGCATGCACATTGGCATCGACACCGTAGCGCGCAGCATTGCCTTCAATAATTTGCTTGCGCAGCTCATCGACATCTTTTGGTAATTCCACATCATAGCCATCGTCTTTCAATGACGACAAGGTATTAAACAAGGATGAAAAGACCGAAAGATGCGCTGCAGTTCCTGCGTTTCCACTATTAGGTGGAAAATTGAATAGCACGATGGCAATTTTTTTCTTCTTTTGCGCGCTAGTGCGCAGGGAAACCAGTTTTTTCACACGCGCAGTTAGCATTTGCACGCGCTCGCTGTGGGCATAAGTATCGAAACTCGCATAGGTATCCAGTGCCTGTTTATCCGCTTGCTCCTTTCGACCCGCAAATACCAATGGCCCGGTTGAACCATCCAGCTCGGGAATTGCAACCATCATGGTCGCTTCCAGCGGCGTCAGACCCTGCACCGACTCTTCCCATTGACCTAGTGTCTGAAATTCCAGCGGTTGGCAAGCCAGGTACGGTACGTCCAGTTTCTGCAGCATCTCTACGGCAGCTTGCGCATCGTTATAGGCCGGGCCACCGACCAACGAGAATCCAGTTAACGATACGACAGCATCAACCTTGGGACGGCCGTTTTTCAGAAAATATTTCTCCACGGCCGGTCGCGCATCCAGTCCACTGGCAAATGCCGGGATAACTTTCATTCCGCTGGCTTCGAATGCTTCTATGACATGATCATAATGCGCTGTATTTCCGGCAAGCACATACGAACGCATGATTAACAATCCAACCGTATTCGTTCTTTTTTTTGCCGAAGGTAACTTGGAAAGATCCTCAGTTATGCGTTTTCTGATTTTTGGATGGTAAACACCAACCTCGGGATACTCGATAGGATCCTGTGAAGTAACTTCTCCACGCAATGCAATACGATCACCATCGGCGTAACGGTTAACCAGGTATCGAACCATATGTTCGATATTTTCTTCGGAACCCGCCAACCAATATTGCAGTGTTAAAAAATAGGCTCGTAAATCCTGAGCGGTTCCCGGAATGAATCGCAGGATACGTGGTAATCGGCGCAACACAGCCAGTTGTTGTGCACCTGGAGTCTTGCGGTTGGTTTTGCCGCTGCCGCGCAACCGTTTAAGTAAAGCAACCGGTCCACTTTGCGGACGCCCCATTTGAAAGCGGCCCATCTTCGTCAACTTCATTACTTCGGCGGCCGACATGCAGCAAATCATCGCGTCGCATTTTGCCTGGCGTTTTTTGAGGTCCGGCAAAATTGCATTTATATGGTCTTCCATCACCAACATCGTGACGATAATAATATCGCCTTGCTTGATATCATTTTTACATTCAGCCAGTGAGTCTGAGTTATCGCCCCATTCGGTAGCCGCATGCAAACTTAATTTCAGCCCGGGGATCGTTTTACAAAGTCGCGCTCGCACGCGTTCGGCCGCACTTCTTAAATGACTATCCAATGTAATTAGTACAACTTTCATATTTAGGTCTTCAACGTGCAAAATGGGCTTTGGCTTCGTATAAGGTCTCGATACTTATCGAATGGAGACCATTATCTTCTGCGAATCGCTCAGTATTACGTCGCGCCTTGCCGCGTACAAAAAACGGAATTTTATGCAGCTCTTTTTCTGCTTCTGTTTCCCACACAACACCTTGCTGCAATTCGCCGCCACCGGACTCGGAATGCGCGGGACTTGAAAATTCTCCTTCCGCCGCCAGGTGAGAAGGAACCGCTTTGTCGTTAAATTCAAAATCTTCTCTGAACATTGACAACAAATGTTCTTCCAGCCCCATCATCAGCGGGTGCACCCAGGTATCAAAAATTACGTTTGCACCTTCGAATCCCATTTGCGGAGAATATCGCGCCGGAAAGTCCTGAACATGCGCCGGAGTTGATATAACAGCGCAAGGGATGCCCAGGCGCTTGGAAATATGCCGCTCCATTTGCGTGCCTAAAACTAATTCCGGCTGCAGGTTTTCGATATGCTTTTCAACTTCCAGGTAATCATCGCTTATGATTGC
>JANQOT010000065.1 GCA_028285655.1 Gammaproteobacteria bacterium | reverse complement strand
TGTTAAAAACACCCAGGCAATATTGGCCCAGGGTGTTTTTAACCATCGGAATTGCGCTGGGCAGCTGGTGGGCATACCACGAACTGGGCTGGGGTGGCTGGTGGTTTGGGGATCCGGTCGAAAATGCGTCGTTTATGCCCTGGCTTGTGGGCACCGCACTTATTCATTCACTGGCGGTTACAGAAAAACGTGCTGCTTTTAAAAGCTGGACAGTGTTGTTGTCCATTCTGGCATTTTCCTTGAGTTTGCTGGGAACATTTTTAGTGCGATCTGGAGTGCTGGTGTCGGTGCATTCTTTCGCCAGCGATCCGGCCCGCGGCGTTTATATTCTGGCATTTTTGGCAGTGGTAGTAGGTGGTTCCCTGACACTCTACGCGTGGCGCGCAGTGAAATTTTCGTCGGTCGGCAGATTCGATGTCGTGTCAAAAGAAACCATGCTGCTGATTAATAATGTGTTGCTGGTAGTTGCCATGCTGACTATTTTAATCGGTACGTTGTATCCTTTGTTTGAAGATGCGCTTGGTGTTCAAAAATCTTCCGTCGGACCTCCGTATTTTTCAGCCGTATTTGTACCACTCATGCTGCCGCTGGTTTTTTTAATGGGCATGGGTCCTATCGCCAAGTGGCGACGAGTGGATCTGAAAAATTTATTTAATAATTTAAAAGTGATGCTGATCATCGGTATTATCGTCGGTGTTGTACTACCGCTGGCGATTTATCGCACATCCTCGGTGATGACGGCGATTGGAATTGCTGCCGGAGCGTGGGCGATATTAACCTCCTTATATGCAATCGGTAGATTGTTAAGTAAAAGAGAAAGTAATACCTCTTTGTTTAAAGCCATGAGAAAAATACCTCGCGCGATGTATGGCATGGTGCTTGCTCATTTCGGAATCGGAATTTTTATTTTTGGAGTGGTGTTTACCAGCGCGTTCAGCGATGAAAAAGAAATCGGTGTTCGAATGGGAGAGCCGGTCGAACTGGCGGGCTATTCATTTACATTACAACAGGTGATACCGGTGGCCGGGCCCAATTATCAAGCCATGCGCGGAATCGTTGATGTGCAAAAAGATGGCCGCGACGTGACGACGCTGACACCCGAGAAGCGAGTTTATACGGTACAACGCAATCCGATGACCGAGGCCGGTATTCAATCCGGGTTGTTTCGCGATTTATACGTAGCTTTAGGCGAGCCGATAAGCAACCAGGAATGGGGCTTGCGTGTATTTTATCGTCCATTTGTTCAGTGGATCTGGATCGGTACCGCATTGATGGCGATGGGGGGCGTGTTGGGCGCCATGGATAAACGCTATCGTACGCGTCGAGAATCAAGTAAAAAAACTGTCGAGGCATACACGACTCCGGCGACAGAAAACTAGCATTATTCAGGTAAACATTTTCCTCTCATGATTAGATTACTAGCGCCTGCTGTCATTTTTATATTAATAGCTGGTTTTCTGTATGTGGGCCTGTATAAAGATCCGTCTCTGGTGCCATCGCCTTTAATCGGTAAACCCATTCCGACCTTTGCCGCGACGATGCTTCGAGATGCCAATAAAACCGTTACCGACAACGATTTACGAGGCCAGCTTGCGTTAATTAATGTGTGGGCCACCTGGTGCCCGGCCTGCAAAGAGGAACACGGTACCTTAGTGCAATTAGCCGAACAGGTAGGCATACCGATTTATGGATTAAATTATAAAGATGACCGGGAAGCTGCAATTCAGTGGTTGCATGATTTCGGCGACCCCTATGTGCTAAATGTATTTGACGACAGCGGTCGAATCGGAATCGATTTCGGAGTATATGGAGCGCCGGAGACATTTTTAATCGACGAGCATGGGATCATTCGACATAAACTCGTCGGTATAATGACTCCTCAGGTTTGGCAAACCACATTTGTGCCGATAATTAATCAACTGGGTAACACTGTAGCGCAACAATGAAACTGCTAACCGCTATTTTAATTTTTGTTTTTACCTCGTGCGCGCTGCATGCCGAGATCATTACCGTGGCGCCGGAATATGAAGATCGCTACCAAGATATTCTGGCAGAACTAAGGTGTCTGGTATGTCAAAATCAATCGCTGGCCGACTCGGGCTCAGGATTGGCCAATGATTTAAGAGTTGAAGTCAAGCAAATGCTGGAGCAGGGAGCAAGCGACGAGGAAATTCTGAAGTTCATGTCCGATCGGTACGGAGATTTTGTTTTATATAAACCTCCGGTGAAGCCGCGTACGCTATTGCTGTGGTTTGGACCGTTTTTGCTTTTTGTCGGCGGAATCGTTGCGGCGCTGACAATTATTCGCAAGCGCGCAATTGCGGAATCATTCAGCGAATTCGATGAGACCGAGAAAAAGCGCATACAAAATATTCTTGATAAAGACGATTAAAAATGTTCTGGATTATCGTTGCTGTTCTTACTTTTGCCGGATTGGCGTTTGTTGTTTATCCGTTATTGTCGTCCAGAAAAAACGACGAAGTCTTGTCGCGTGCAGAAGCAAACCGGGCTTTGTACCACAGTAAAGTCGAAGAATTGCAATTCGATCTCGAGAAAGGATTGCTCGACCAGGAAGAGTATGATGATTCGGTTGCAGATTTGCAGCGAGCATTATTAACGGATGTGGGTACTGGCGAAAAGCAGGAATTACGCAGTGGAAAAAATTTTGGTTTGACTGCAACAGTGATTGTCCTGTTGCCGGTTGCGGCGATTTCATTGTATCTGCAATTCAGTACAGCAGACAAGGAGACGCAGGTTACTCCGCAACAGGCGCAACAAGCTGCGCAAGTTGAATCACTGGAAGCATCTATCTCCAATCTAGAACAGCGTTTGCTTGATGAGCCCGAAAATCTTGAAGGCTGGAGAATGCTGGGGCAGTCGTATTTTGTACTGCAAAAATTCCAGAAAGCGATAGGCGCTTATAGCAAAGCGTCAGAACTGGCGGAGCATAAAGATCCAACGCTAATGGTGTTGATGGCGGAAGCATCGGCATTTGCCAACGGCGAGAATTTTGGCGAATACGAATTAACCTTGCTTGATAGTGCGCTGAAAATTGATCCAACACATGAGCGTGCGCTTTGGTATGCCGGTTACGGAGCCTATAAAAACAGTAATTTCACCGATGCCGCAAAACATTGGGAAGCATTGCTGGAACTGGTTCCAGCAGATCGTACGGACGTTAAAAGTACTTTATTGAAATACCTCAATGACGCGCGGCAAAAATCCGGTCAGGAAATGATTGCAGCGGCAGAATCAACAACACCAAGTAGCAATGATAAGGATAAAAGCGACAAACGCTTAATTACCGTAAGTGTAGGGCTTAGCGAACAATTAAAAGAAAAAGTGAATCCGGCGGATACATTGTTTGTTTATGCGCGGGCGGCGGAAGGGCCAAAAATGCCCTTGTCTTTATCACGATTAACGGTGGCTGACTTGCCGGTGACGGTTACACTAACCGAAGATATGGCGATGATACAAAATATGACCATGGGAAGTTTCGATCAAGTGCATGCGGTAGCGCGTATTTCTAAAAGCGGACAGGCGATTACCCAGCCGGGCGATTTTATTGCGCAAAGCGTATTAGTCGATTTCACCAAGTCTCTGACCGCTAATGTTTCCCTCAATATTGACACAATAGTTGAATAACTATTTTTTGTGCCCGCCGTTCTCTAAAAATTGATACAATAGTTGAATAACTATTTTTGTGCTCGCCGTTCTCTCAATATTGACACAATAGTTGAATAATTATTTTTTGTGCCCGCCGTTCTCTAAAAATTGACACCATAGTCGAATAAATTAAACCCGTATCAACTAAACGTTAAGAAATTCTTTTGCAGTTCCCGATTTGCCGGGAGAATCAAGTTGATATCCCGGCAGTCGGTATACTTTTTCTGCAAACATATTGCTGCTAAGCAATTCAAGTACATGATTAATTGCGGCGGAGTTTCTAGCCGATTTTTTGCAGGCCAGCACATATTGTTCGTCCACGATCGGAATAAAATCCAGATCGAACTTATGTGCGGCATACTGAATGCCAAACCCGACATCTGCAGCGCCGCTGGCGACATGGGCGGCGATTGCAGTGTGCGTAAACTCTTCGTTTGTATACCCGGTGATATTTTTTGGATTGATATTGCATAGCGACAATAGCTGATCCAGTAAAATTCGAGTACCGGAAAATTGCTGGCGATTGATAAATTGAATCGTTGGGTCGATTAAATCCGAAAGGAACAAAATATTTTTCGGATTGTGTTTTTGCACAATCAAACCCTGATTTCTGACTACAAGGCGAATAACCATGTAGTCGGAATTGTTTAAATACGGTTGATATTCTTTACTTAATAAAGGTTTTAGCGAGGGATGTTTGCATAAATGGAATCCCGCGATTTCACATTCGTCGTTATTTAAGGACTTAACCGCTTCTATACTGCCCATGTATTTGATTTCCAGAGAATACATGCCCTGTTCTGATACCAGTTCCGGTAATACTGCAACTGCATAGCCGTGACTGGCGTGTAGTCTGGGCATATTTATCTGTTTTCCCAGTAATTCGTTCAGTTCCTTGTTGATTGTCGAGCTTAGTGTGCCGATTTGCGGAGATAAATGAGCATCGATAAGTTGTTCCGCCCATAAAAGTTTGCGTCCCAGTTCGGTCAGAGTCGTGCCACGCCCCTTTTGTTGGCTGACCAGCGGCTGGCCAAAGTGCTGGTTCCATTTTTTTAGGATATTCCACGCATGCCGGTAGGAGATATCGATCTGGCGTGCGGCTTCGGTGAGGCGGTGATCGGTTTGCAGTTGATTCAATAGCGCAAACAACAGTGGGTCTATGCGGCCATGCGGTTCGCTGGTAAAAGTCCAGGCGGGAGTGACAGATATTTTCATATGAACAAAACCACATATTTAGATAGGTGCTGAGGATCATATTTTAACGGGTTATATGTCTTGATATAGTCATTTTTCGCGAAAATTCATCGATTATATAAGCATAATTTTACATATATTATGAGGCCGGGCTCTATCCGTACAGCACATTTCGTCAACAGGGGATTTCGGCTGAAACCGCTTTTATGGGTAGTGCTAGGTCTGATGATGATCGGCACGGCCGCCGCCGAGGATCCCTGGCGAATAAATTCGGCACTGAGTTTGCCCGAGAGCATTTCCATTTCGGGCCAGCACCGCACACGATATGAGACGGTAGACGAACAATTCCGGGCCGGGCGCAGCGGCGATGATCAAATTCTGGTATTTCGAACCAATATTCTGGCAAAACTAATGCTGCAAAACTGGACGTTTGGTTTGGAAGTGCTGGACGCACGTCAGGCGCATGCCAAGGACGACACCCCTGTCACTAACAACATTGTCAATCCGCTGGATGTATTGCAGCTTTTTGCCCAATGGCGAGTAGATCACCTAATAAGTGAAAATTCGATCAGCAGTTTTAAAGTTGGGCGCTTTACCATTGACGTCGGCAGTCGTCGTTTGATTGCGAGAACTCTGTTTCGCAATACGTTTAATGCATTTACCGGATTCGACTGGCAATGGCAAAGCACAAGTGGTGCTCGCCTGCGAACGTTTTATACTTTTCCGGTTGATCGATTGCCGAGAGAGCGCCGGCGCTTAATCGATAATCGCAGTCAAGGTGATGACCAGGACACCGAAGTAAAGTTCTGGGGATTGTATTACGGGTTTTCAAATAAAATTTTTCCGGGCTCGCGTGCCAAAGCAGAATTATATTATTTTGGCTTAAATGAAAATGATTCCAATAGTCGACCCACTCGCAATCGTGATCTGCATACTGTCGGTGGTCGATGGTATAAGTTGCCCCAGGTCAATCGGTTTGATTTTCAGTTCGAAACTGTAATTCAATTCGGCGAATCGCGATCAACGACGGATGCGAATGATAACGAAGATCTGGATCACTTCGCGCATTTCCACCGAGTAGAGTTAGGCTATCAATATGCTACACGCTGGTCGCCACGATTAAGCGCGCAACTGGACTTTGCCAGCGGTGACGATGATCCCGATGATGGTGATAATAATCGTTTCGACACATTATACGGTGCGCGCCGTCTTGATTTCGGGCCCGTGGGTATTTACGGACCTTTCGCGCGCGCCAATCTGATTTCCCCGGGGATTAGATTGCAAATAAAACCTTCGGCGCATACATCGGCATTTTTAGCGCATCGTGGTTACTGGTTGGCGTCGAAAAAAGATGCATGGACGGTGGCCGGCGTGCGGGATCCGGAAGGTGACTCTGGTAGTTACATTGGTCAGCAACTGGAATTTCGTGTTCGCTGGGAAGTAGTACCGCAATCCCTTAGATTGGAAGTGGGTGGAGCATATTTATTTAAAGGAAGTTTTGCCGATAATGCACCCAATGCAAACGGCGAAGGGGATCCAAATTATATGTACAGTCAGTTGTTATTTACATTTTGAGGTAGGAGAGTGATGCGTGCATCGATAATTGCAATTTATTTTATCTTTCATTGGTTCGGCGTTGTGCAGGCAGAAGATTCGCCATATATATTGCTGCAATCCACAACCTCTACCAAAAATTCCGGCCTGTACGACTATCTTCTGCCGGTATTTAGTGACAAATCCGGAATTGACGTGCGTGTGGTAGCCGTGGGGACCGGGCAGGCACTTAAGAATGCCAGAAACGGCGATGCAGATGTATTGCTGGTGCATGCGAAAAATAAAGAAGAAGAATTTATTCGCGAAGGATTCGGTATCGAGCGTTTCGATTTGATGTACAACGATTTCGTTATTATCGGCCCGGACAACGATCCTGCCGATATACATGGCATGCATGATGTGACTTTGGCATTAAGCAGAATTGCCGAAAACGAGTCGTTGTTTGCATCGCGCGGAGACAATAGCGGCACGCATACCAAAGAACTGGGTCTTTGGACCTTATCCGATATTCAAATTGATAGTAAAAGCGATAGTTGGTATCGCGAAACCGGCGCCGGCATGGGTGCGACTTTAAATACTGCAGTGGCCATGCAGGCGTATACACTAACTGATCGAGCCACCTGGATAAGCTTCGGTAACAAAGAGAATTTCAAAATTATGGTGCAAAATCATTCCCTGTTGTTTAACCAATATGGCGTCATTATCGTGAACCCGAGCAAGCATCCGCATGTTAAATATGAGCTGTCGAAAAAATTCGTGGAATGGTTGTTAAGCGAAGAGGGCCAGAAAACGATCAGCGAATTCACCGTTAAAGGGCAGCAGTTATTTTTCCCAAATGCGTCTTCGTAGCTAAGTTATTGCTTGTTGTAAGAGTGTCCGATTACCGCTCAATACCGCCCTTCAATAAAATTATTTATTAAGGGCTATTAATATAAATTAACTCGAATATAGCTTCCGCGATCAATATTTGACTGCGCAATTTGTTAAAATTGTACTTTAGCATTTAGGGGGGCTTATGGACGTTATTAGGTGGACTGTTTACATTCTTGTTGTGGGATTAGCTGTATTGATTTGGGCGATTGTTGCCTATCAGAAAAAAATAGCTCATAGCAAATAGCAAATATAGATTGAGTCTGGTAGTAATTTACAATGCTACTTGTACATGCCTGCTTTCGGGCAGAGACAGACATTAAATTAATAATGTCTGTCTGATCTATTAATTAATACGTGCAGCCGTTAACGTGCGTCAACCTGACGACACTACACATTCTTCCGTACCTGAAATACTTGCGCCTTGATAATTGTAGCTAAATTTTCCTTTAGCATAATGACTTCCGTCTGCATTTTTGTAGATTGAATAAGTTCCCTGAACTGGAACGCATGGTTGAGGGGCGCCCCAAGATTTATAGTGATACTTTTTCCCTTTAAACTTTAACTCAGTTTTACCCCATCCTCCCGGGCAACGAGCATTTGTAAATTTTCCAACCGCTCCTTTTTTATTTACTTCTTCTAATACAAAATGCGAGTTAACTTCACCAAATTTATCTTTACCTTTGCAATCTGCAGGCACTAGAAAAATGTCTTCTAGCTCTTCTTGCGATAATTCGTCAAGATTTACTATTTCATCAGCTTTTAATGTACTAGCTAATAAAAATAAACTACAAAATGATGCCAATACTTTAAAGGATAAGCTTTTAGGCATTTTAATTCCCCTTTGTTTTTTTGATTATTAAGAAATACTAATTAGAACCCAGCTAGTAATTACTGAGTCTATCAAATGATCACTATGGATCGAAAGAGGGCTTTCAGATGATTACAGATTAGTATATTTGAGTATGCTAATATGCTTCGTCGCATAATGGCCGCTTTCGCTCCAAAGCTGACATTTGAAGGAAAATAAAATTATGATTAATAAATTAGCTAAGTTATGTTTCGTGTTTCTTATAAGCACGTCAATATATATAAATACCACTTCTGCAAATGAAGAAGAATGCCGGTTAAATTATACAAGTTGTGTAACAAATAACTTCGATGCGCTGTTTGCGTTATGGGATGAATGGTACACCGGGCAATTGAATTTATCTTTCGATGAATTTGACACGAAAGATATCGATTACGAATTTAAAATTTTTGCATGTGACGACATTACTTTTGCCTGCAAAGAGAACCGAGAGCCTGATTTTGAAAGACTTTTAAAACACCAGCTATCGTTCCCAGATGCTTACTGGCAATTGTCAACGCCCAATGAAGTTGGATTGAATGAAGCTAAACTCCAATCTGCAGTAGCTACCGCTTCAGCTATACACGGTTTTAGAAGTATTCTTGTTGTAAAAAATGGCAAGCTTGTTGCTGAAGAGTATTTCGCTCGCAAAAATGACCCCAGACCGCATCATGTTCAATCGATTACAAAATCTATTACTTCTCTATTAATTGGCATTGCCATTGATAAAGGCGTTATCAAATCTGAAAAAGAAGTCATTAAACCGTACTTTCCTGAATATTTTTCGAAGTCACATGACGAGCGTAAACAAAGTATAACGATTGAACAACTTCTAACAATGACCTCTCGACTCAATTTTGCTGATAGTCCCGCCCATAGTCCCTACGAAAATACAAGACATTGGCAAGAGCCTGGCTCATGGAAAGCATACTGGTACGCCGACAATTTTTATGATCGAGCATTAAATGTTGATTTAGTGGAAACGGATGATGAAATTGCGATGATATACAATACACCTGCATGTAATTTACTTACAAGTGTGTTAAAAAAATCGGCAAATATGAACACCAAAGAATTTGCGGATATGTATTTTTTTGGGCCTCTAGGTATCAAAAACTACAATTGGCATCACGACTCTAATTACAACTACGTGGGAGGGCACACTATTTTTATTCGACCGCGGGATTTGGCTCGCATCGGACAAATGATTTTAGATGGCGGTAAGTATCAAGGCCGTCAAATTGTTTCTGCATCCTGGTTGGAAAAATCTTTTAGTCCCTATGTTTCTGAATTTGTAAAGACTGATGATGGAGAAACTGGGTTTGATTATGGATATTTATGGTGGTTGGGAGAATATCAAGGTTATAAATATCAATTTGCATGGGGGCATGGAGGTCAATTTTTGTTTCTTATTCCGCACGCAAATACATTGGTCGTTACCACAGCTTATCCAGATACAACTGGATTAGCACACTGGGAAAGGTCTCAAAAGATTATTAAAGGTGTCATGTTTAAAATTATCGATGCGCTGCCAGAAGATTCTCTAAACTAGTGTCCGTTTTAGGGCGTTAGCGGTCATTGGTTCGTTTGCTATGCGGGTGCCATCCTTGGCGCCAACTTTCATTCGCGAATTCATGCGCTTACTGTTTGTGCTAAACATTCAATTAATTATCTAATTACTGTGGTTCTTTTGCCTGTTGTCCTTTTTTGTATGTA
>JANQOT010000055.1 GCA_028285655.1 Gammaproteobacteria bacterium | reverse complement strand
AAATAATGTTCCAAGCTCGGTATCTCCAAACAAGGTAACACTGATTACCGGAAAGCGTGTCTTGAGGCGGTTGATCACCGGCGGATCGGCTTGTTGCGGAAAATCTTCAATCGCATCGATTACCGCGCGCAGCTCGCGTACGAAATCGTCAACATCTGAATCGGGTTTAAGTTTTATTTCTACCTTGGAAAGCCCTTCGGCACTTTCCGAAGTCACAATATCGATATCGGCCAGCGACTCCAGTTCCTCTTCAACCAAAATAGTAATTTGCTTTTCTATTTCTTCTGGTGGCGCACCCTGATACTCGGTAGTAACGCGTACGCGATCAAGCGCTATATTGGGAAACATTTCCTGCGGCATACTGTTCCACGACAACACACCGACAACCACAATAATAATTAAAAATAAATTAACAATCAGGGAATTGCGTATTGAAAACTGAACAATATTCATGCGGCAATAATTTATTCAAGCACAACGGCTTGCCCGTCGGCCAGCGAAGTCACATCACGCGCGATTATTTTCTGTCCGGGCGTAACACCAGACAACACAATGAAATCGTTTTTAAACCGTCTGCCCAGCTGCACCGCAGTTTTTTTCAGGCGATTGTTTTGCACGACGTACACGAACGTTTTTCCACGCAGATTTAAAACTGCAGGCACCGGAACCACTACTGCATCGGCCTGCTTGGCAAGCGGCAATGTTGCCACCGCTAACATTCCGGCCTGTAAGATTTGACCGGCAATTCGAACGCGAATCTGGTGGGTATTGGTATTGATATCCGGATCAGGCTGCAGTGCGACTAAACTACCATTGATAGAATGATCCCCCACTTGCACTTATATTTCCTGATTCAATTGCAACCCTGTAATCAGTTCACCTCGCACATCCAGTTGCAGATCATATTCGCGCGTATCGACAATAGTGATCGCCGCTTGATTCACATTGACATAGTCCCCCTTGTTGACCATGACTTCATTTACCAGACCGTCAAACGGCGCCCGTAAAATTGTGCGATCCAGATTACGTTTTGCAATATCACGCCGGGACTTTTTGGTTCGAATACGTGCATCCGCCGTATTGACGGAAAATTTCAGACGCGCCACTTCCGCCTGTAGGTCGAATACACGCTGACGGGTAGTATCGAGTTGCGATTGTGCAATGAGGTTTCTTGCGACCAGGCTTTCCAGTCGCGCTTCTTCCTGCTGTTGTAATTCCAGATTAGTGCGAGCGTACGCGAGTAAATCTTTATCGCGGGTCGCTCCTTTTTGTTCGATTAATAAATCCGCATCCGCCTGTAATAATTGATCCCGGTAATCTTCTTCCTGCAACTTTAGCAACACCGTGTCGGCGGCGACTTTGGCACCGGGTTCCACCAGTCTGGCTTCCACCTGTCCGGCAACTTCGAAACGAATTTGCGCAGTTTTGACTGGTTGCAATCTGCCGGTAACTTTTTCAAATGGATGGATCGCACGCGCCTCTACTTCGGCAGTCACCACGGTCACGGGAACCGGTGCAACCAGATTTGCCTGCGGTTGAGGTTTTGTCGTCCACAACAACCAGACAATAACTACGG
Organism: Gammaproteobacteria bacterium; assembly: GCA_028285655.1. Lineage (GTDB taxonomy): Bacteria > Pseudomonadota > Gammaproteobacteria > UBA4575 > UBA4575 > JANQOT01. The sequence continues at coordinate 1,268 of JANQOT010000055.1, read as the reverse complement.
TAATTGCGACAATCGCCGCCGATAACAGCAAGGAATTGGAAACAGCGCCTTTCTGGGTGTAATGCTTTATAATCTTCTCCGTAATGTACTGTCTTATCGGATTGTGTTCAGAATCCTGTTTGAGCGTAACGCATTACCTTTCGACACTCAAAAAACAATAATAACGATACGGCTCATTGACAAAAGTCAGCTTCGATCTTAACTACAAAATTACATAATGCATTCCATGCACGTACGTGTTCTTATTTTTCTTGGCCTGTGCATCTGTTGCACCCATGTATTTGCCGAAGAATCGCAGTGGAAACATTGTAGTTCGCAGGGTCAAAAGAAATCGGTCAACGGCGATCCGAGATCTGAAGAACAAGTTCCTGATGATAGTCAGCGTGTGCATTTATTTCGACTGGATCAGGATGTACATGCAGACCAGGTACAGTACTCAGCCAAAGAGCATAAGGCGATTGCGACCGGTAATGTCCTGATACGCGATCCCGATCTGGAAATTACTTCCGAACGCGTCGATTACTGGGTGGATTCAGAAACCGCAAAAGCCAGCGATGTTCGTTACTGGTATTTTCCGTCGCACGGCAGCGGCACAGCCGACAGCGTAGAACGTGTTTCAAAAGAAGTGGTCAAGCTGGAAAACACAACCTATTCAACCTGCGACTTCGAAGACCGTGACTGGGAACTCAAAGCCGGGAAAGTCACCCTGGATCGGGAAAAGTCAGTCGGTACGGCGCGCAATGTCACCGCAAAGTTCAAGGGGGTTCCGTTCTTTTATACGCCGTGGATAAACTTTCCCCTTAACAATGAACGCAAAACCGGTTTATTGGCGCCGGTGTTTGGACGGAGCAGTAACTCCGGCCTGGACCTGGCAACTCCGTTTTACTGGAATATCGCACCTCATCGGGACGCAACTATTGCACCGCGCTGGCTTTCAAAACGCGGCATTCAATTAAATGGTGAAGCACGTTATTTAAACCCGACCAATTACGGCCGAGTAAATCTGCAATTTTTAGACGACAAGGAAGCCGACGGAGAAAATCGCTACCTGGTCGCACTGCAACACGAGCAACGATTCAATCAGCATTGGCGAACCGATCTTTTATATAACAATGCTTCCGATGACGAATACTTTGAAGACCTCGGCGACACTCTGGGACTTTCCAGTACTCAACGGCTGGAGCGACGTGGTGACCTGCGTTACAGAAACTCCCATTTCGGTGGAAGCTGGAACGGGCTATTACGTTTTCAGCAGTTTCAAATTGTTG
>JANQOT010000051.1 GCA_028285655.1 Gammaproteobacteria bacterium | reverse complement strand
GAATAATTACTCGATTCGGTTGTACCCGTTTTGCAGAGTTTGCGTTTAACTGGGCTATTCAAAACAAAAGAAAGAAAGTCACTATTATTCACAAAGCCAATATTCTGAAAAAACTGACGGGTTTGTTTCTGGAAACCGCCACTGAACTTGGCAAGAAATACGAAGGCCAGATCGAGGTCGAAGATCGTATTGTCGATAACACCGCCATGCAACTGGTATTGAACCCGCATCAATTCGATGTGTTGATCACCACCAACATGTTCGGCGATATACTTTCGGACGAAATCGCCGGCCTGGTCGGCGGACTCGGCTTGGCGCCGTCCGCCAATATCGGCAAAGACGCATCCATTTTTGAAGCCGTTCACGGATCGGCGCCGGATATCGCCGGCCAGCAAATTGCAAATCCCACTGCGGTTATGCTGGCGTCGGCATTAATGCTGGATCACGTCGGCGAGCAGGACAAGGCCGATCGCCTGCGGGAGGCGCTGGACGCGCAACTCACCAGCGGGGAAGGACTGACCGCGGATCTGGGGGGAACTGCCAAAACGATGGAGTACGCCGACAATATTATTGCGCGGCTGTAATAAACACAGTTGAATTATTATAGCGCGGCTGCACGCCGGCGCTGTAACTTAATGATGCTATTAAGTTTCAGAGTAACCGAAATTTTTAAGCCAGGATTTATCGGTGCGATTCTTGTTGTTTGCCTTGGTGGATTTCGGCAACGGATGCTTGAGGCGAATGGATTCTATGGTGCACATACTGTCTGCAAGAAAATAAGTGCAAATAGACTCGCCCAGTTTTTTGGCTTCCTCGTTATTTTCCGCCAATAAGTTAAATGTCACTACATACTCTTTCATTGTTATTCACAAGTAGTTTCTTCTCTCCAATAGTCAATATAAAGGAATAATACATTACCGGAATGCACACAGTTCACATAAATTAAACCTGTAATTTATTTTACATTTAACCGGATAACTAAAAGAGGGGTCCTTATAAAAAGAACCCCTCGATTGCAGATAATTAGAAGGGAGAAGCTTCTTAACTGTCTGCGGCTGCTATCACGGGTGGTTCCTCGATGATAGCAATCTTGTCGCGTAGTTTTTTAATGCGCTTTTTAACTTTCTCCAGCTTGCGAATAGTTTTGGCAGGATTCTTGCCGTAGTGATGTCCATACGCGGCATGGAAAAGTTTGTACTTGGTGCTCAGCATTTTCTTGGCAATGCCACGATGCAGGTATCGCACTTTGGCTTTCGCAAGTACATCATGTGTATCTTTTAGATTAAAAGCGCAGTGTCGAATCGGATTGATGATATCGGCGCCGACTCCGATGCGCGTGATGGATTCGTCAATCAGGCGTTCGCAGTCCTTGAGGCTGTACCAGGCGGATAATGCCCGCATAAACGCACCCATTTCCTTGAATGCATTTTTACCGCCAAATGCCAGGAACTCCTCGATTGTCGTCAGGTGAGCATTGCCTGTGCCGTCGCCGCCTTGTGCCGGACCTGTCAACAACCCTTGCAGTGCACCGCCAATGGTGGAGTTATTAAAGTTTTCGGTAAAGTAAAACTCCGAGGCTTTTTCGATATTGCCGGTAAAGGCGTGATTATGGAAAAAGGTTTGCTTGCGCGCCGCTTCAATCACCGGTTGACCATTGAATGCTCCCGGCTCCGTGATATCGTTAGGTGGCGGTGGCGTAATTAAAATACCGGGATCTTCCGGAATGAATACGCCGGTTTCCGCCGTGATGCGTGCCGCTTCTTCGTTAATATCGGAATGCTGGTGAATATTGACTGCACCAACCGGTGCTGCGGCTACCGCTCTGAAACCAGAACCGCCATCCGCGTGACAGACATTACACGATGCCTGGTTACTCATATACAAGGCTTTGCCTTTGATGGCGTGCTTGTTTTTGAACTTCATCGTTTCGATTCTGAATTCGTCGCGTCGACCCAGCCATTCCTGAAAGGCTGCCATATCATCCAGTTCTGCATCGGTGGCAAAGCGGAAGTCGTACGGCTTGTCGCAGGGTGCATCGGGTTGGTTGATATCCGGATTGCACACTGAACTTTTTGCGATTCGATCTAACGTTTTCGGGTTGTGCTGAGCGATTGCACCGTTGGCAAACGCGCGAATGGATTTGTCGGCGTTTATGTCCTTGTTGCCGTGATGGAACTGGAACAAGGGATGGGCCGGGTTTTGCTGCAGGCCGGGTGCAGGACTCTCATCGGGCGCGCCGGGTGAACCGTTACCGGCCCAGCCGATTTTCGGATTTTGAAATCCGAGCTGGATAATCCCGTCGGCGATTACCGGCGGACCATTGGTGGTCAAGGCCAGCGGGCCGACCGTCATCGATCCGCGAAATACGGGGTGATGCCCTTCTTCGCCGATTTCCGGATTGAGCGCATCGCCGCCCTCGACATTAAACAATGCCAGTTTTTTTACCAGCGTGGGATTTTCCAGGCCGGGAGTGCTGGTGGCAAAAATCAGCTTTCTGTCTTTCCAGCTCGCGCGCTTAATATCCATGGGGTTGATATTGTATTGCCGTCCGGGAATGTGGCAGGTGCCACAGGAACGCCCGTTGCCTTCAAACGTTTCTTCGGTGAACAGTTTGAAGCCGCGGTCAATACTGTTGAATTCTTCTAAAGTGGTGGGTTCCGCGAATGTCGTCAGCGGTATAAATAGTATTGCTATCAGCACTAATATACCGGGACACATCCGCAGACCCGTAATCGGTATCTGCTTCATTGGTTTCTCCTTCGTCGGTAGGCATCCCCGCTTATTACCTTCGGGTTGTGCACCAAGTATTTTTAGTGGTCGACTACTGTTGTACTCGCAGCTACTTATAAAGAAAAATCCAATTATGATTTTTGTGAAGGAGGGCTAATTGCGTTAACCACCGCTAAATGAATCAGTTATTATTTAAATTAATCCCTTTCTAAAAAGGCAAGCGGGGAGCGCGCGGAATTGTGATGCAGTTCACAGTTTGCGGGTGATGCTGCAGCGGTAAAAAAAGATTTATCAGTTTTTGCGGGTGCTATGACTTTGATTGGACAATTTCGTCGGCGAGGCTTTCCGGTAACAAATCCAGAACCGCAATGGCGACGACTACCAGCGCCAATGCAATAGCGATACCCCCGATTCCCAGAAGAATCTCCCAGATACTGGGAGTGTAGCCGACAACGATGCCATCAAAAAAGGAACTGCTGATTTCCATGCCCGGGAATAATTCCAGCGGAAACGCCTGACCACCGATTACAATGACATACACTTGCGCCAGTCCACCCAGAATGACCAGCACCGACGCAATAGAGAGTGTGATGCGGCAGTTGCGGGTTTGCGGCATAAAGATAAGTACCAGCGGAATCAAACTGCCAACCAAAATCTGGCCCAGCCAAAACATTTGCGTGTAAATGCCGCCTTCAAGCAATAAAAACTTTTGCACCTGATGGTGTTCGGTCGCGTACAGATTGGTAAGGTGGTACACCGCAACAAAATACAAAACACTGGCAACAAACACACCCAGCAGGTTGCGCAGCTTGTTAAGAATGTAATCGCCCAGGGGACGGTTGCACCAGGAGTACGATGCAAGCAATACCAGAATATAAATCGCCAGACCGAACGAAAACGACATGACGATAAACATCGGTGCCAGCATCGCAGTATCGTAGGCGCTGCGTGCCACCAGAAAACCAAAAATCGATCCGGTACCGGTGGTGAGAATCAGGCGCCAGATAAACGCGGTGAGTCCGGCCGCTTTACTGTATTTCTGCAGTCCGTAATCCATCATCCACCATAAATAAATTCCGACGATGACAAAAAACCCGGTGTATAAAAATATGTTCCAGGCAAAGATGGACTTGAAGTTATAGGTTGTCATAGCGACGATTAGCCGGTCGGGACGGCCCAGATCCAGTACCAGAACTGCCAGACCGCCTGCCAACAAGGCCAGCGACAATAATGCGGACAACCGCGCCAGCGGTTTGTATTCCACTTTACTGAACACAGACGCAATCGAGGCCACATTCAACGCGCCGGACGCGGCGACGATTAAAAAGATCGCAAACACATGCGGCAGTCCCCAGATAATCTGGTTGTTCATGCCGGTAATGACATGTCCCTTGACTTCCATATGGTGCGCAGACAGGTAACCGATCAGCACGGCTAGCGCCAGACCGCCCAGTAAAACCCAGAATTTGGCCGAGCGAGCCTCGATCGTGCTGTAGCGCAGAGTATCCATTATAAAAGCCCCTGGTAACGTACGCCGGTATTCAATCCGAGATCGGCTCGAATCTGCGTGCCGCCGTATACGCGCAGTTTCTGTGATATTTCACTGTCCGGATCGTTCAGGTCGCCGAATAGAATGGCCTGGTGCCCGTATTTTTCGCAGGCGTCCGCGCAGGCGGTAGTTTCTTCGCCGGCATCGACTTTGTGTACACACATATTACAACTGTCGACGCATCCCTTGCCGCGCGGTGTATGCGGCAACTGGTTGGTAAGCGGTTCATGCACAAACGAACGTGCTTTATAAGGGCAGGCCATCATGCAATAACGGCAACCAATGCAGGTATGCATATTGACCATCACGATACCGTCCGCGCGTTTAAACGATGCGCCGGTGGGGCATACATCCACGCAGGGAGGGTGTTCGCAGTGCTGGCACATCACCGGAAATGATTTTGTGTGGCCGGTGGACGGATCTTTTAAGGTTAACTTGCGAATCCACTGAGAGTCCGTGGTGGAGCCTTCGGCCGGCCATAAACCGTGTTCGTCGTTGCAGGCCGTGACACAGGCATCGCAGTCTTCGGTGCATTGATTTACATCGACCAGCATGCCCCAACGCACGGCGTCCGTTACCGGCTGGTCAGCCGGTTTTGCCGCGGCGGTTTGATATAAAAACACGCCCGGCGCGATAC
>JANQOT010000031.1 GCA_028285655.1 Gammaproteobacteria bacterium | reverse complement strand
TCAGTTTGGGCGGAATACGTTGCGGCTCGTAGCGTACCGAGTTCTGGCTGATACCGGCGATTTTGGACATCTCGGGTTTGCCGAAATCCAGAAACTCCGCGACTTTTTTATAGTCGACCTCGTCCTTGCCGCGCATAAAATGCAACGGATCCTGGTCCGGAATGTTGTCAAACAAATGTGGGGCGGCTGCGCTCATAAAGAAATTTTCCCGGTATATGGAGTAACCCTAACACCGCATATAGTACCAACTTTAACCATAATTTGCCATTATTTCACCATAAATTAACCAATAAACTACCAAATTAGTGCCATATTCGGTGGATAATTAATCAATTTCGGCAATTTTTGTACAAATATCGTCCAAAATGGCTGCCAGCATTTTTTGACCTTTTTCAGGCGTCGCCAGGGTCGGATCGCCCATGGCACCGCTGGGGCAGTAGTTGGGATCGGCGGGATTCCAACGATTAAGCGGGCCTTTCTGAATGTTCTCCAGTCCCGGTTGAGCACTTTCCATTTGCACGCATTCAGGATCGATCGCCAGCATAATCGATGTTTCGGTCTCATCGGCATGCCCTCCTCTTTGCTGTTGCTGAATCTCTTTTTCAACCGCTTTCGCCCGCTTGCCGGAATAGACATTCAGTACACAGACGCGGGCTTGAAATCGCGATTGCGCCACTGCCTGCTGCAGCGGCTGGATAGTGCTGATGCCGGTGTTTAACAATACGATTTGATTGTCTCCGTGTCGGCCGATACTTTCGATAATATCGACCATGCTTTGTTGAAAAGTGTCTTCGGAGATCGACCAGCTACCAGGATATTCCACAAACGCGGGATAATACCCCGCGCTGACCACCGGCCATATTATTAAGGAGAAGCGTGCTGCTATTTGCTCGGCCAGCCAACGCGCCTGCTTATAATCGGTATTTAACGGCAAATGCGGCCCGTGTTCTTTGCAGCTCGCGCCAATGGGCACCACACAGATAAGCTTGTCGTTTATGGCTTGCTGAATTTCCGGCCAGGTGGATTGTTCGACAAATATAGAACCAGTGCTCGACATACCTGACGCAGTTTACACGAACTGACGCCTGTTGAACGGGAATAGATCTGCTGTTTAAAAGCAGCTATGGCTTAAAATATTTAGGTTTTGTCTATTCGCTCGATAAACTTTTCCAGTCGTTGCGCGACAATATCCCAAACGCCCATGGGACCGGCGTTTTCAATCGTATCGGTTTCCCAGTGTTGTTTGGATATTAACTTCATTCGCTGTAAATCTTCGTTCAACTGGTGACGCGCACGCTGGATTCGTTCAAATTCGGTCTGCTCTTCTGCAACCACATTCTTGGTGCTGAGCTGAACATGAGCATGATCCAGCATTTCATCGATATGCTTTAGCCTGGATTCGTATTCTTTTACCTGTTGTTCAACCAAGTGGTCTAGATTGCTCATTTTTTACTGTCCACAAAATAATTGTAATTCTGCCATCACGTGAAATGTCTGGGTTTAAAAAATATAAATTCCGACCGCAAACAGTGCGGTCACAAATACAAAAAATAAAAATACCTCAACCCAATATTCTTTGGTCAAACGGACCAGTTCATTCCAGAATTGTAGTTCAGTTTGTTGCATTACCTTTCTTCTATAAATTAACTTTATAAGAAGCCAAAATGTTTATACGCTTGCCTCAATTTTATAGCAGCAAATGGCAGCACTCATGACGTAAGTCAATTAATTTGACGGTAAGGGAGTATTACGCGCAAACAGGTAATAAGAGAAGTAAAAACTTTAGCGGATTATTCTGCTGTACTAACTGATTGTCGACTTACACAGCGACTTCATGAGAGTAGTATTCCCGGCACTCGGCTTCGCGGCCACGAACTACTCGTTTTCCGGCAAGGGCGCCGTAGATTTCAGTAACAACCGTACATTGCCCTCCTCGATGATTTTCATCGTAAAAATAAATAATCACCCAGTCCTGATGCCGGTCCAGCTCATGTGCACGATAAGAGTTGGAAAACATTGCAGTGAAATGCCAGTCGTGCTGCGAAGTATGCAGAATCGGCAACCAGGCCTCATGTTTTGGGTTGAAACGCTTGGGTGCGATTTTGGGCAGACTGTCTTTTTTGACAGCATCCGCATAAACCTGGTCAATTTTCAGCAGGATCGATACTGACGGTTTCATATCGAGAACGCGCACAAAGGGATGGAGTTTTCGCTGCCCCATCACTTTATCCACCCAGGCTCGAATCGATTCCAGCCGTTTTGTACCGATCTCCGGAAGTCCTTCCAGTTTTCCGTCGTATGCAGCTATTTCCAGCGCTTCCAGTGAATCAATATGAAAGTTTTCAAAAATAATCTTGGCCAGATGAGCGCCGATTCCCGGAATACGCATCAACATGGTTAGCGGATCGTTCTCACCACGCAAGGTTTCGAGACGCGTCATTCTTCCGGTAACGGCGTATTCATAAATGATTCTGGCAATACCTTCACCGATCCCCGGAAGAACAGTTAAGCCGGCAATACCCTCTTTCGTTACTATCTGTTGTACAGGCTTGTCTAGATTTTCAATTGTGTTTGCGGCACGTCGAAATGCATTTACGCGGAATACATTCGCTTTTTGCACTTCCAGCAGCTCGGCGATTTCTCGCAGATTTTTGGCGACTTTTTCGTTCATGTACCATTACTTGTCAAAAAACAACGCTTGAATACCCCAGGCAATCAGTAATATCCAGGCTACGGTGTATAGCCATAATCTTTTCATTAATACTACAAGATCCTGCTGCCGCGCCCAAGCAATTATCTCTTCCGCGTAGTTAGCCATCCCGGTCAATATAAGCAAGGCAATGAACAGGCAAACAGCCAGAATTTCAATAATCGAAATGCCGGAATTAATTATAAAATATAAAACCAATGCTGCCAGTATCAGGCCGATTACCGACATCAACTGAGGAAGCACATAAATTTTTTCAACGAACCCGAACCACGCATTCTGATTTATGGAAACCACTGCAACTTTTATTGCAACCAGAACAATGAGAATAAGCGCCAGTATTTCCAGGGTACCGAATTCCATATTCCCTCCTTTTTCCGTGTCCGGAAATTATGTAAATACTAGCGCCGGCAACGAAGGGAGCACTGATTTAGGTCAATTATTTAATAGCTGGCATTCTCCAGTTCATAAATTTTCTTGTTGATCGTATTGAGCTCATCTTCTGAATTTCGCAAAATTTCCAGTAAAACTTCATAGTTTTCCAGTTGAACAGCCTGTTCTTCGCTATCAGGGTCCAGTCCTGACTTAAGGTCTTTTTCAATCGCTTTTATTCGTTTTTCAAGCTCTTGTTTTTTAGCCTGTAAATCTTCCATTTTTTCATAGTGCGAAAACATATCGATTTGTCCAGCAGTGTTCATACGCTTAATGTAGTAATTTCTCTGGAAGCAACTGTATCGGTCTGGCTGTGAAATACTATTGATCTAGATCAAATTGCAGACTAAAAAACATTCAGAATGCCGGCTGACAGCGCAGCGGCAAATCCAGCTAACAATAGACTGCCGGCAGCCAGAATGAATTGCTCCGACCGTTTCATTTTTATCTCGTTAGCATCGGCAAATTTTCAAATGTCGTAAGATTTTCATAGTTCAGTTTATATTCCTTTAATGCATTGATAAGTGCTTTATTGGAGGAATAAACTTCACGCATCACGTTTAATGGCGTGGAAACATCGTTCGTATATTTTTTGTAGATATAAATTACCAGTTGATCATGCGTGTTTTCATTAATACGCTCAAGCCGGGTCAATTCTTCAAACACAGTATCCTGGTTTTTTTGAGATAACAGTTCAATCGCAAATTGATACAGCTCCTGGGTTCGCATTATTAACTCGTTCCTGTTTTCATAGCTTTTTTCATCGTCTATTCGCACAATATTCGCAAGGTCGTAACGAACGCTTTTAAGAGATCGTGCACTATGGACCAGATTGCGTACAGAAGCAGTCCATAAAGCAAGGCTATTAATTTCTTCTTTGGTTAACTCGGCGCGCTTCAAATTAACCGAAAATGCCGTGATCTCTGATTCCAGGCGCTTGATAAATTCATAGCGTTCATCTTTCGGCATAGCGGTAGAAAGATAATGAGAAAAATTCTTTACTATCGATGTTTGAACGCTATCTGGTAATTTTAATATCTGCATATTAAATTTAATAACTTGCACAGTCATATGCTCAATTTCACTTTTAATAGCATCCAGCGGTATCGAAGGCAGTTGCCGGTCGGCAGTTTTGAGAAAAAGCGCTCCTGAATCGCTTTTTTCCTTAAAAACCGACTGAATGTGTGCAGCTATGAAAGTAAGAAACGGTAAAAACAGAAGTATGCCGATCGCGTTAAATGTGTTGTGAAATAGAACCAACGAAAACAAAGCGTCGGTTACCCCGATGATTTCCACAATCAGATAAAGAATCAAAGGCAGACAAAGCAGCGAAAGTAAATCAATGATTAAATTAAACAATACATGAAAGTACGCGACCTGCTTTTTAGCCGGCGCGCCCGAAAGCGAACCAAGAATCACAGTGACCGTAGTGCCCAGATCCGCGCCTATTACAGTGGCAGCCGCCTGTTGCAATGAAATAGTTTCGACACTTAACGCACTTAAAGTGATTGCCATCATGGCAGAGCTTGATTGAATGATAGCGGTGACGATAATTCCTAATAAGAAAAAGTAGACGATTCCATATTGCTGGTAAACCGAGATATCTACCATTTCTGTAATATTTTCCATACCGCTTTTCATAAATCCCAGACCAAACAGCAACAGGCCGAAGCCAAATACAAACTGGGATACCGAACGCATGCGTTTTTCGTCACTAATAAAAGTAAGTCCCAGAGCGCCGAGGGCAATAATGGGAAGTGAGTAATGTTCTATGTCCAGCTTGAAGCCGAATATGGCAACAATCCAGCCGGTAAATGTCGTACCAAGATTGGCGCCCATAATTATTCCAAGCGCATTCGGCATCGGTATGAATTGAGAACCGACAAAAGCGAGTACCATTAAAGATACTAAAGAACTACTCTGCAGCAGCGCGGTTAATGCAGTCCCGCTGGCAATGGATTCGATTGGATTTTTTGTATGATGACGCAGTGTATGTACGAACCTGCGCCCACCCAGACGACGCAATGATCTTTCAATTCTGGAAATACCGTAAAGAAATAGTCCCAGACCCGCTAAAAAGTGCCAGACTTCGTACATTCATTAAATGACTAATTGAAATTTCTTGTCGACGACATTAAGCGGGTGTCTGGTTTGCTATTTGTGAAACCACACCGACCATTAGCAGCAAAACGATAACCAGCGTCCAGAAGATGATTTTCCAGATTCTGGATTTTATATTGTCAATCATGTCGCACTCTCCTATTTCCAGACTGCAGGCAAATACTCTTGTCAAGTATAGAGGCGAAAGACAATGGCTAAATTGACGTAAATCAACGGAGCCTAGCGATATATATGAGAATGTTTTGGTATGAAAACGAAAAATATTGCCATCGTTCAGGGACATCCTGATCGGGATCAAAAGCATTATTGTCATGCCTTGGCTAACGCGTATGCAGAAGGTGCAACGGCCAAAGGACATGCTATAAAATTTCTTGACGCCGCCTCAATTACTGTACCATTTCTGCAAAATCAATTGGAATTCAACAATCAAGATCTGGATCCGAAAATCGAAACAATTCAGACGGCGATTCGATGGGCCGATCATCTATTAATCGTGTACCCCTTGTGGCTGGGTACGATGCCGGCCGTGTTAAAACATTTTTTCGAGCAGGTATTCAGACCGAATTTTGCTTTTGCAAAGTCGGAAAACAATAAATGGCCGAAAAAACTACTGCAGGGTAAATCTGCACATATTGTCGTCACAATGGGCATGCCTGCCTGGCTATACCGTTGGTTTTACCACGCACATAGTGTAAAAAGTCTGGAACGCAATATTTTAAATTTTTCCGGTATTGCCCCGGTGCAGCATTCTTTTATCGGGCAAATCGATTCGGCGAATGATAGTATCCGGTTGAAATGGTTACGTAAAATGAAACAAATGGGAGCGGTATGCGCATGAAACATTTTTTTTATCCTCTGACTAAACAAAAGCTCGTCCTGACCAAGTGGTTGATGTGTGTATGTCTTGCGCTTGGTGCACCGCAGCAATTGCTTGCGGCTGACTGGACCTCCGCTGAAGAAACCATTAGTAGCGGCAACCGCACTTATGATCGCTTCTGTTCCGTTTGCCATGCGGCTAATGCAAAGGGCAACGGACCGTTTACAAAAAACCTGGTGGTTACCCCTCCGAATCTTACGACGCTGGCTGCAAACAATGGCGGTGTTTTTCCTTGGATGGAAGTTTACGAAATTATCGATGGCGATGATAAAATGCGCGCACACGGCTCAAGCGAAATGCCCATCTGGGGAGAAGCCTTTGACTTGCGTAATTGGGGCAAAGGCTATAACGAATACGCCGATGTTATCGTGCGCGGTCGCATATTCGAGCTGTTAGTATATTTAAATTATATTCAGGAATAAAAGATACTATTTATCCTGCGCCGACCAGTCTTTATAGGGACTATTCACCAAGTTGGTACTGTAATATTTCGAGGTTCCGGTGACTTCGTCGGCCAGCCAAGGTGGTCGTTCAAATGCTTCATTTTCGGAATTGAGTTCGATTTCGGCAATCATTAGCCCTTTATTCGAACCCTCAAAAATATCGACTTCCCACTTGTGATTTGAATAAACAATTTCATATCGAGTTTTTTCAATTGGAGAGCCCTTGCAGTAATGCGTCAACATGTAGTTGGCGTCGCTTGCGGGAATCGAGTATTCAAATTCAACACGGGACAGGTGGTCAGAATTTTCTTTTACTGTCAAAAATGCGTGCCCCTGTCGAGTGCGTACTCGAACACTGTATGTGCTTTCAATCGTCAGGTAACTCTGTCGAATAAAAGTGCCGGTTGGTAAAGGCCCCAGTTTGTCAGACCGGACTAAAAACTTTCGTTCAATTTCCAGACCCATACTGATTAGAGCGCGTGTGCAAATGTGGCCTGTCCGTCCTGCACGAATAATGCGCGAAACTCAAGACGACAATAACGGCTAAAGTTGCGTTGCTTTATCGGCCAGCGACTGATCACACTGGAAGACAAGGAATCTTCACTCCCTTCTACCATTTGATTCAACCATTGATGCGTGACGTTCAATGAAACGTCGATGCCATACAAATCAAGTGTGACATCCTTGTGATGATATACATCAGGCTCGGTGATATAGGAATTTTTTACATTGTTAATATATTTTCGGTAGTTACTCCATCCGGCATAGTCGTAGTTAGAAGCCTCGTATAGCAGGTTTGTAAAATTACGATTTTCAAGAGTAACTTCCTTCCAATGATTGTTTTTTGCATTCGGTCCAAACACTTCACACCAGTTAACGATTAGCGAATATAGCAGCAAGTACTTCTGAAATTTCCAGAAATCGCTGTCGCACTGTTGAATAATGACAGAATTATGAACTTCGTTGTAATAGATATCGCTGCGAAATGCGGTATAAAATGCATCCAGCTGGTTCGAAATTCTTCGAATATCGTTATTATTTAATTTTTCCAGACTCATTTATTTATACTCGCTTAAATTCTAAAGAAAACGTTAATAATCGGATTTCCGTACTCTCGCTGTAATCTTTTGTTCTGGTAAGAAACCACTATCGCCAACGTTCCGGTAACAATTAGCAAAAATGCAACTATTATGGACAACAACGGCGGATAGATCGCAATCAGTACGCCCGATAGTAATAATATGATTCCACCAAGCATTGTTCAGACCTTCTTGTAATTACACATTGATTCATGGTATCGCCGGGCATGAACGTTGAAATTGACTTAAATCAAACCGGGGAAAAATTTCATGTATTAATAAAATTTATTAAATCGATTAATAATCTGATCTAGGTCAATTGCTTTTATCCTGGTTTGTATAGTTTCCAGCTTTAATGAACTACGAGGAAATTTGAAATGAAACTAGTAAAGTGGAACAGCGCGTTATTTCTAATGTTTATTTCCGTACTTTTTCAGTTCGCCCAAGCCGAGGAAATGAGTCTGGCAGTGGAAAATGGAAAACTGGAATTTTTCGAAAGTTGTTCATTATGTCATGGTAAAAAAGCCAAGGGAGACGGGCTTTTTTCAAAAATGCTAACGATAGAAACGCCGGACCTGACCCAGTTGCGTCGAAATAATGGAGGGAATTTTCCGTACCGCGAAGTTTACCTGATTGTCGACGGCAGAGAGCCTATTACCCAGCATGGACCCCGGCAAATGCCGATTTGGGGCGACAGATTCAAATCAACCACCTGGTATACAGTGAATCAGAATTATGCCGAGACTCTGGTTACCGGCAAAATTTTTGAAGTATTGCTTTACCTGGATTCTATTCAGGAAGAATAATCGAGCGATTAGTATTTAAACTCTCTAATCAGAACGTTATTAACGCGCTCGATAAAATCTCTTTCTACGATAGGTAGTTCGATAAAATCGTTGGCGCCTGCCTGTATGGCTTGAACGGCGGAGTATACTCCGTCGTCTTCATTTGCGATTACAATAATCGGAGTCGCCAGCCCCTGCTCTCTGACAAGTTTTATTAACGTTATGCCGTCTGTTTCCGGCATGGCAAGTTCGGTAATCAAACACACCGGCGCTTTTGCCAGCGGTTCGGATAAAAATTCTTCGACATTGTTAAATGATTTAATATTATTGGTAAATTTTTCCAGAATGCCCACAAGCTGAATTTGTAATGCGGCATCATCTAAAACGAGATGAACCGGTCTTTTTTGCGCTAATTTCAAAAGCATTCCTGCGTCTAGACAAAAAAAGTCTGAAAAATTGTTTCACCGGTATCAAATACTGGCACAAGAACGACGTACCGGGTACTGATCTTGATCAATTTTAAGTAATCGCAATTCTTAGGAAATTACTCAACTAATTGGTTTGCGAACTCAGCATGATTTTGACCAGTTCTGCTACCGAGTGTGCCTGCAGTTTTCGCATTGCATGCGAGCGGTGTATCTCAATTGTTCGATCGCTTAGATCCAGTTCCCTGGCAATGACTTTATTGGCTTTACCTTCTAAAACGAGATCGACCACCTGCCGTTCTCTTGCGGTAAGACTGTCGATACGATTCTGCAAGTTTTTTGCGTTTTTGTGTTTTTCGCGATTTAAGCGGTCTTTTTCCAATGCTTTTGTAATCGTATCCAGTATGTCCTGGTCTCGAAATGGTTTTTGCAGAAATTCAAACGCACCTTCTTTCATTGCCTGCACTGCCATGGGAATATCTCCGTGCCCGGTGATAATAATAATCGGCAGGCCGGCTTCCAGCTCTTTTAGTTTATGTTGAAGATCGATGCCGCTCATACCGGGCATGCGCACATCGATTAGTACACATCCGCTTTGATCCGGATTAAATGCATCCAGAAACTCGTTTGCATTTTTGAATGTGCATGCTTCGATTCCGATCGATTCGACCAGTTCTTTAAGGCTGTCGCGCACATCTTCTTCGTCATCGACAATAAAAACTTGCTGATTTGTATTATTCATTAGTATCCAGCTTCGTCGGCAGAGTAAAGTAAAATGTTACGCCTTTATCGGCATGATTGCTAAACCATATTTGCCCGCTGTGATCCTGGATTATCGTCTGGCAAATCGAAAGCCCTATACCCATGCCCGATTCCTTGGTAGTAAAAAACGGATTAAAAATTTGATCGGCATGTTCCGCTTCGATTCCCGGTCCTTTGTCGCTGATCGAAACCTGAATACGATTCTCATGCGGCACCAGGCAGGATTCTACTGTAATGGTTTTGTTATCTTTACTTTCGTTTGCAGTGGCGTCCATAGCGTTACGAATCAAGTTCAGAATCACTTGCTGTATTTGAATAGTGTCTGCGGTTATTTGCGGAAGCTTTTTGGTAAGGTCTACTTTAAACTGGTATTCCTGCGACTTGGTATCCGTTTTTACCAGTTTCAAAGCATCTTTTATCAGCCGGTTAACCGAAACATATTCGGTTTTTTTAACATGCGGCTTAAACATTACCCGCAGATGTTCTATGATATCGCCGGCACGTGCCGACGAAGCAGAAATTTTTTTAAATAATTCTTTTAGCTTTTCTTTTTCTGTGTTCTCTGACGCCATTCTGCGCGTACCCGCGCTGGCGTATGAATTAATTGCAGCCAACGGTTGATTCAACTCATGCGCAATTCCGGCTAACATTTCTCCATACATGCTTACGCGGTCCATTTGCGCCAGCTTCTCCTGATTAATTCGTGCTTTTTCCTGCGCTTCCATGCGCTGTGATATATCGAGAATGATGGCAACATATGCAGGTCTGGCTAAATACTCGGTCAGTTCCAAATGCACTTCGACCGGATACCGTGTGCCGTCTTTGCGTTGATGCGTAGTGGTAAATTCGATTTTTTCTACTTCCCCGCTTTTTAAGGGTGCGATCAGATTTTCAAATCTTTCGTAAGTGTACTCAAGCTTCAGATCGACCGGGGTGAGATGCAGAATTTCTTCCTCAGTATATCCGAGATTGCTTAGCGCGCCTTGATTTGCATGGATAAAACGAAAATTCTCGGCATCGAATATATATATTTCGTTTAACGAACGCTCAAGAATATATTCAAGACTGGCCGCTTTTTGCAGATTGGATTTTTCCGTACTTAAATCGCGAACGAAGCCGGTAAAGCATTGTTGACCGTCTTCGTTGAACTCCGCTATTGCCAGCCACATGGGAAACTCGCTGCCATCCTTGCGTAATCCGGTAGTTTCTCGACCGCTGCCGATCACTTTCTGTTTGCCGGTTACCAGGTAATTCTTGATGTAGCCGTCGTGTTCTTGCCGGTCGGGCAACGGCATTAGCAAGTTTACATTTTTACCGATAATTTCATTTGCGGAATATTGAAAAATTTTCTCGGCTGCCGGATTGAAGGTTTGAATAATACCGTTTTTATCAATGGATATAATCCCTTCAACCGCAGTCTCGATAATTGCGTACAGGCGGGAATTTTTTGTTCGATTAATTACGCCCTCTTCCATTGCTTATTTCATTTAAAAATTCAAAATTCTGGCGTCGATTCGGGATTATTTTTAGCGTAATTTCAAGTACTTAACAAATCAAGCAAATAACCGATTATTTTCCCCGGCGGTGTATACGTAGTTTCCGAAATTGCTCTACGCAGTGGTACGAATATTTTACAACTAATTTTTCCGTTTAAATAGAACTTATATAAGCGATATTTAACCGTAATTGCAGCAACCCCAAGTAATAATGCAACAATAATTTCCAGGAGTTCCGCTATGCAACTCGCAAACGAAGTACAAAAGCCTCATGCGCAAATTTCGACGCGGCCATTGTCTTCTGCAACATGTCTGGGATGCAGTCGCCAAAGTATGTGTCTGGCGCATCAGTTAGAAGGAGAAGATTTAACCGCATTTGATTCCATCGTCAAACATTCCGTTAAACTGAATAAAGGAGACTATTTATATCGTTCAGGCGATCGATTTGACACGATTTATACCGTTCGAAGCGGGTCGTTTAAAACCTTTATTAACGATGAAGAAGGTCGCGAACAAATACTGCGTTTTGCCATTCAGGGCGACATCGTTGCACTGGATGCCGAATTCAACAAAGAACACTCAACCTCTGTACAGGCGCTGGAAACCAGTTATGTGTGTAGTATTCCGGTCAACCGTTACCTGGAACTGGCGGCCAGTGTGCCCTCCCTCTATACCCGGCTATTGACCGCAATGAGCAGTCGCATCGTCGAGGAAGAGGAACATGCGCTTCTTTTAGGGACGAAAAGTGCCGAGCAACGACTGGCTACATTGCTATTGAGCCTGTCCCAACGCAACGCCGCTCGCGGCTTTTCCGGCGTCGAGCTGGATCTGCATATGTCGCGACGGGATATAGGCAATTACTTGTCGGCAGCGGTCGAAACCGTGAGCAGATTGTTCACCCGATTGCAGGAACTGAAAATCATCGACGCGCATGGTAAAAAAGTCGTGATTACCGACATGGATGCATTGCGAAAAATTGCCGCATAACTACACTAGCATTGTATACAGGAGGCGACATGAAAAAGACTATTTCTATAATAATCGCAATTTTTATGATTGCGGCATCATCCGCTTCGTTCGGCAAAGACAGTGACGAAAAGGATCCGATTTACGGCGGTATAGAATTTGAACGATCATGCTCGGTATGCCACGGATTTCAGGGCCGCGGTAATGGCGTAATGGCCGATTCGCTAAAAGAGAAACCAACCGACCTGACCAAGCTTTCCAAAGAAAACAACGGACATTTCCCCTTTACACGCGTGTACCGGGTGATCGAAGGCTCGCCACGCGTGGGTGTGCACGGGACACGCGAAATGCCGGTATGGGGTGATCGTTATCGTCAGGAAGCCGAAGATTACAGCGCAGACGAATACATTTATACGCGTGGACTGATTCTCGAGCTGGTCGTTTATATTATGTCGATTCAGGAAGAATAATACGTTTAATGCTGGAGTTGCCGGCGAACCTTGTCCAGCTCGTCCAGCAGCTCCAGTGCCAGCGCGGCACCGGGAATATTGATGTCGAATTCTTCGCTGAAGCGAGTCGCACACTCTATTCGTTCGAAGTCATTCTGTGAAAATATCCATTTATTCGGCTGTACCGCTTTGGGGTCCGCAATTCCCCAGAACACCATTTCTGCAATCATTTCTTCGGTAAGTTTATGTGCAACGCATACGGCCTGTGTTGTGTAATAAATGTTTTTATTCATCTTACGTTACCTGCCTGAATAAAAATAATAGAAACTGTTTGCAATGACCTGTTCACTATAGCCCTCGGCTCAATAATAAAATTGATACAGGTCAAACCAGACCGATTTAAGCGTGCTACTCTAGTATTGGAAAACTGAGTTCAAACTGTGCAGGAAAAAGTAATAAGCAATTTCGCGATCAAGAAGAAAATCGACCGGATTTACAGCCTGGATTCTCTGCTGGAATCCGAACTTTCCACTTGCGTAAAGGAAATATCGCGAAATCATGGCCTGGTGATAGATCATTATGATGCCGAAACCCTGCACCAGATGCGGGTTACATTACGCCGCATGCTTTCGCTACTGGATTTTTTCCAACACGAATTGCCGAAACAGGAATGGAAATCCGTGCGCAAGCTGCTCAACGCTTTGTTCAAGCCCACCTCAAAAATTCGCGATTTCGAAGTGGTCAACGCCGACTACATCGTACCTGCCTATAGCACATATGATACGTCGTTTGAATTTCGAAACTTACTCAATCAATCGCACGGAAAGCTGTTACGTCTATACCGGGCATTGGTCGAAGAATTAACCTCTTTTACTTATTTACGCCACTTAAAAGAACTTGAAAGCTGGGTACAGAACCGAAAATGGCAATCCACTGCATCCGACAGTGACAAGCTTACCGGCAACGCGTTTCGCAAGTTAATTGAAAAAAATCTCAACCAGCGCGCTGCAATACTGCGCGACAATATTTCAGCGGCAAAAAAATACGACCGCAAACAACTGCACAAGCTACGCATGGAAGTCAAAAAGCTTCGCTACGTGATGGATATTCTGGGAATTTCGATTAAACACCGAAAACGCCAGCAAAAAATTCTAAAAGAACTGCAGGATCTGCTAGGTATTATTAACGACTCGTATATCGCCGAAGATATTATCGAAAAAGAATTTGCAGCGGCAACGCAAATCGGGCACTGCAAAGACTTTATTCATAAAAAGTCAAAACATCGCCGCACACTCAAGCTGGATGAATTGCAACGCAATTTTTAATAAAAATTATTGATTTCGATCAATACCTTTTTTCTACCTCTGCTAAACAATATTCGTTGAACATTATTGTTGTGCTTACGAATGGAGGTAAACCAATGAAACTTGTACCGAGAGATCCGTTAGTGAATATTATTCCTCAAATGAGGGATTTATCCCGGTTCTTTAATATAGAACTTGATGACGACGACAGCTCTATCGCAACCAGTCACTGGACGCCGGCAGTGGATATCGCCGAAAAAGACGATCACTTTCTGATTGAAGCCGATATTCCCGGAGTCGACCCGCAAGAGATCGAAGTCAGCATGGAAAACGGTTATCTGACCGTAAAAGGCGAACGTAAAAACGAATCCAAGGAAGAAAAGGAAGGATATTCCAGAATCGAGCGCTCATACGGAAGTTTTTATCGTCGTTTCAACCTGCCGGAAACCGCTGACGCGGAAAATGTATCCGCGAGTTCCAAAAAAGGAGTGTTGCAAATCAAGGTGGGCAAAACAGAAGTGGCCAAACCGAAAAAAATAACCGTGGACGTTCAGTAATGATGCTGCTTCCTCGAAGTGCCGGTCGCTTTGAGGAAGAGCCTCTTTAGCAAATTCGGGAGCCATCATGCCGATAAAAGACATTCTGGTGTTATGCGATGCCGGTGATGCCAACGATTACCGGGTTGAAACGGCGATGTCGCTGGCAAAAGTATTTGACGCTCATGTCACGGGTGTGCATTTGATTCCGTATCCGCTGATTCCGGTCTACGGCGGTATTTATCCTCCCTACACCGACTTTTCGGCCGCAGTGCAGATCGATAAAACCGAAGAACTGAACCAGCGTCTAAAAGAAAGTTTCGAAAATATTGCCAACAAACTCGATGTTTCCTATCACTGGAAAACGCTGGAAGGTATCGATGTCGATTACGTAATCGATAATGCACGCTACGCCGATATTGTAATTACGCCGCAAGGCTACTCTCGCTACGGCGAGTACGAGCCGCAGCGCATTAACGATTACTTTACCACTCACCTGGGCAGACCCCTGCTGGTAATTCCGGACTTGAAAAAAGTGTTTAGCCTGCCAAAAAACGTGGTGATTGCCTGGAATGAGAGTCGCGAGGCGACGCGCGCAGTACACGATGCCTTGCCCCTGCTGGAAACCGCTGAAAAAATTCAGGTGGTGGCCGTTTCCAAAAATGAAAAAGAAGAAAGACGTAGCATGATTGTGTGCGACGACTTACGGCATCATCTTTCCCGTCACGGTGTTGATGTCGATGTGAT